>NZ_JBAKHX010000020.1:0-106577 GCF_036906915.1 Micromonospora sp. CPCC 206061 | reverse complement strand
CGGACGACGAACCGTAAAGCGCTGGGACGGCCTGGCCGTCTGCTTCGCGGAACACGGCGACGACCGCGACGCCTAAACGCGCCGTCCGCGCCGCGCCGTCCGCGCCGCGCCGTCCGCGCCGCGCCGCGCCGTCCGCGCCGCGCCGTCCGCGCGGAGCGCGCCCCTTTCCGTCGATCAAGGGCGAATGCACGTGGTTCGATCTCATTTCCACGTGCATTCGCCCTTGATCCATGCAGATCTCCTTGATCGACGCCCTTGGATTGAGTGATCCGGCGCTGCGTCAAGGTCGTTTGCCGATGGGACCGGTGCCGTTCCGCGCCCCTCACGCGACCGAATTGCCCGGTCCGTGCTGGGGAGCTGCTAGGGCTTGAAACGACTTCCGTGCAAAGACGGACATATCACCGCTTCCCGGCCGCGAGCGAGGCGGCGAACGACGCGGCGGGCACGACGCGTGGTCGCGCAGCGCCCTCACGAGTGCAGCCTGTCACCACAGAGGCCCACCCCGCCGGCGTGAGGCGGCTGTGATCGGGCTCGTGCATGGGATGTCGAGTTTATCGCTGAGGTTGGGCGTTTTGCGTTGTTTGTGGGTTTAGGGTGGTCTGAATTGGGTACCAGCGGTGCGGCATGTTGTCGGACGTCTTCACGTTCCGTATTCTTGCCAGCCACCGGAGTGCGCGGCGTCCCGCCGCGCGCCGTTTTGCTAGTGGGGGACGCGATGGCCGAGCGGGCGAAAGCCGCACGCAAGGCGGCATCGAAGAGCGGCGCTGCTACACAGCGTGCCGCAGGGGCGCGGGCGACCGCGTCGCGAGGGAAGAGCACGCCGGCGACGACGGCACCGGCGGGCCGGAAGGCGGCGCCCGCCAAAACAGCCGGGCCCGGTAAGAAGGCCGCGAGCAGCGCGAAGACCGCTGCGGGGAGCAAGGCCGCGCCAGCCAAGGCGGCTTCGGCGAAGGCCGCCCCCGCGGCGAACGCTAAAGCGACACCTGCCTCAAAGGCCGCGCCGGCTACGAAGGCCGCGTCCACCGCGAAGGCCGCGCCTGCCGCGAAGGCCGCGCCGGCTACGAAGGCCGCGCCTGCCGCGAAGGCCGCGCCTGCCGCGAAGGCGGCATCTGCGACTAAGGCCGCAGCCCGCGGCCAGGCGGGTGCGAAAGGCCAAGCACCGGGGAAGGCGCCGGCGAAGGTGGCGACCAAGGCCGCCCCCAAGGCCGCGCCGACGGCAGAGGCCCAGCCTGCCGCGACCGCGGCCGGTGGGACGAGGGCCAAGGCCGCGACTGGCCGTAAAGCTGCGGCGGCGGGTGCCGGATCGGGGGCCAAGGCGAGCAAGGCCGGGGCTGCCAAGAAGGTTGCCGCTCCGACGGCCGGTGGCGCGTCGGCGGCGAAGCCGACGGCTGGTCGTAAGGCCGCTGCGACGGCCACGCGTGGCGAGCAGAGGGCGAAGAAGGCAGCACCCGTGAAGGCGAGCACTGCCGCGACAGGCAGGGCCGCAGCGAGCAGGGCCGCAGCGAGCAAGGCCGCCCCGGCCACGGCGCGGGCCAAGGTAGCGCCCGCTGCGAAGACCGCGCCCGCTGCGAAGACCGCGCCTGCTGCGAAGACCGCGCCTGCTGCGAAGACCGCGCCTGCTGCGAAGACCGCGCCTGCTGCGAAGACCGCGCCTGCTGCGAAGACCGCGCCTGCTGCGAAGACCGCGCCTGCTGCGAAGACCGCGCCCGCTGCGAAGACCGCGCCCGCTGCGAAGACCGCGCCCGCTGCGAAGACCGCGCCCGCTGCGAGGACCGCGCCTGCTGAGAAGACCTCGACAAAGAAGACCTCGACAAAGAAGGCCGTAACGAAGGCAGCTAAGGCCGCCGCCGCGCCACAGGCGCCGGTCGAGAAGGCGGCGGCACCTTGGAAGAGGTCGGCTTCAACGACGAAGGCGGCACCAGGTAAGAAGGCCGCGCCAGCAGCGAAAGCCGCGGCCCCCGCCGAACCGGTGAGCCAGGCCGGGGCAACGCCAGCCAGCGACGCGAAGCCCGCGAGCAAGGCCACGGCGAAGCGGGCCGCCAGGAAGGGCGCGACTAAGGCGGCGTCGCCAGTGGGCGACGTGCGAGATGACACGACGGCCGGTACGACCCCGGCCACCGGACCGTCTGAAGAGACGGTCACCGCCGCTCCAGACGCTACGGCGAGACCCGCTCGTAGCGCTGAGGAGATCACCACACCGACCGCGGCCACCCAGGCCCCGCCGACCGCCGCGCAGACCGCGGACAAGGGAGCGACGATGGCGAAGACTGCCGACACGAAGACCACCGCCGCAAGCCGCAAGCCGGCCAAGGGCACCCGCACTGCCGCGGAGACCGAGAAGATCAGGGCCGCGCTGGCGGCTCGGCTGGACGAACTGCGCACCGAGTACGATCAGACGCTGAGCGAGATTACCGAGCTTCAGCGCGAGCGGCTGACCGACTCGGCCGGCGACGACCAGGCTGACACCGGCACCAAGACGTTCGAGCGTGAGCAGGAGATCTCTCTCGCCAACGGCATCCTGGAGCGGGTCAGCCAGGTGGAGCGGGCGCTGGAGCGGCTCGATGAGGGCGGCTACGGCTGGTGCGAGCGGTGTGGCAACCCGATCCCGGTGGAGCGGCTTGCCGCGTTCCCCTCCGCGACACTGTGTGTGACCTGTAAGCAACTGGAGGAGCGGCGCTGACTGCGGACGCGGAGACGACGGCGGCCGATTCGACGGCCGGGACGAAGGCGACCACGCGAAGGCGTGCGGTCACCATCCTGGCCGCGACGGCCGCCGTCGTGTGCCTTGCCGACCTTGGCACCAAGCACTGGGCGCTCGCCGCGCTCGAAAACCGCGAGCCGGTGAGGTTGCTGGGCGGCGCGGTCTACCTGACGCTGACCCGTAACAGTGGTGCGGCGTTCAGCATGGGCAGCGACTACACGTTCGTGTTTCCGGTCGTGATGGCCGGTGTGGTGGCGTGGATCTGCTTCATGGCGGTGAAGCTGCGATCGCTGCCGTGGGCGGTGGCGCTCGGGCTGGTGCTCGGCGGCGGGCTCGGCAACTTTGTCGACCGGCTGTTTCGGGCGCCGGGCCCCTTCGTCGGGCACGTCGTCGACATGGTCAGCCTCTTCGATCCGTACGGCCAGGTGTGGCCGATCTTCAATCTGGCGGACAGCGCGCTGGTGTGCGGCGTGGTGCTCGCGGTGGTGCTGGAGTTGACGGGGCGGCAGCGCGACGGCTCGCGAATCCGATCCAAGAAGGATCCTTCGTGACGCCGACCCGCTCGTTGCCAGTACCCGATGGCCTGGATGGGATGCGCCTGGACCAGGCCGTGTCACGCCTTTTCGGGCTGTCTCGCACTGCCGCTGCCGCGCTGGTCGAGGCCGGCGACGCGCTCGTGGATGGCGTGCCCCGGCCGAAGGCCGACAAGGTCAGCGCCGGTTCGTGGCTGGAGGTGACGCTGCCGGCGCCACCGGCGCCACCCCAGGTGGTGGCGCAGGCTGTGCCGGGCCTGCGCGTGATCTACAGCGACGAAGACATCGTGGTGGTCGACAAGCCGGTCGGCGTGGCCGCGCACCCGAGTCCGGGGTGGACGGGGCCCACGGTGATCGGCGGCCTGGCCGGCATGGGGCATTCGATCTCGACGAGCGGCGCGGCCGAGCGACAGGGTGTGGTGCACCGGCTCGACGTCGGCACGACGGGCCTGATGGTGGTCGCTAAGAGTGACCAGGCTTACAGCGCCTTGAAGCGAGCGTTCAAGGAGCGCGAGGTCGAGAAGCGATACCACGCGGTGACACAGGGGCATCTGGATCCGCTGCGGGGCACGATCGACGCGCCGATCGACCGGCACCCGACGCACGACTACAGGTGGGCCGTGATGTCAGGCGGTAAGCCCAGCGTCACGCATTACGACACGCTGGAGGCGTTTCCGTCCGCAAGCCTCGTCGATGTCCGGTTGGAGACCGGCCGTACGCACCAGATCCGGGTCCACTTCTCGGCCATGCGGCACCCGTGCGTGGGTGACCTGACGTACGGTGCGGATCCGACACTCGCGGCGCGGTTGGGGCTGTCCAGACAGTGGTTGCATGCCCGGGCGCTCAGCTTCCTGCACCCCCGTACGGGGGAAGAGGTTCATTTCGTCAGCGACTACCCTGATGACCTGGCGAGGGCGCTGACGAAGCTGCGCGACGCCGCCTGACCAAACAAGCCGAAATCCCGGTCGATCGCCGTCGTGGGCAGCCACGGCTCCTACCGGGTTCGAAGGTGACCCGCGACGGAGGGAGAGCGACGCCGTGCGCGCTGGCGACCTGCTGCGCCGGCTTGACAGCCGGATGCTGCCACCCCTGGCGGCAGCGCTGGGTCGGCTTGCGCATGGTCGGGTGCGCATTCGTGTACTCACGGCTACCGCTCTGCTCTCGGTGAGCGCGGTGCTGTTGACCGCGGTGTGGACGGCGAGCCGCGGCCAGCCCTCCGGTGACGTCACGGTGGGTGATGTCGTGCGGGTCGGTGTGACCGACGGGGAGTCGATCCCGCAGTACGTGCGGTCGAGCCGAAACGAGCTCGCCACGCTGGCCGAGGGGCAGGAGACGTACGCTCTGGTCACCCTCTCGGCGTACCTGGAACCCGAGAGGCTGAAGCCGATCCTGGGTGGGATCGCGGTGTCGCAGGTTTTCGGGCGGGTGCCGCTGCCGGAGACCCAAACCCAGATAGTGCGCATTCCGGCGCTGCGCGTGCCCGACGACGTCACGGCCGGGATGGCGATCGTCGCCGGCCGCAAGGAAGCCGAGGCGGCGGAGTACCGCCAGCTCAGCGAGCAGCTGACCGGCGGCAGCGCGCGCGAGCGGGAGCTGCGCCAGGTGTACGACCGCGGCGCGACGGTGGCCGTCGCGGAGGCTGAGGCATACCGCGGTGGCTGTTCCTGTGTGTACGCGGCTGTGGTTCGCGCCACATCCCAGGCGTTGGATCGGGTTTTCGAGCGACCGGAGGTGCGCGCCGTCGACGCCGCGCCGGAGGTGCGGCGGCTGGACCGCGCGGTGTTCCTCCCGCCGTTGCCCGAGCAGCGCGACATCGTCCGCCCGCCGGCCGATACCGCCCTGCCGTCCGAGCCACCGGCCTCCGCGACACCCGCCCAGCCTGCGGAAAGCCCGTCGGCCTCGCCCGCTGAGCCGTCGCCGGAGCCGTCCGCCGAGCCGTCGCCCAGCGCCTCCAGCGACGCCTCGGAGCCCTCCACACCCGCGCCGAGCGACCCCGCGACGACGACGCCCTCGTCTCAGTGACAACCGTTCGGCAGCATCTCGCGGCCTGTCCGGCCGTTGAACCTTTGGGTGGGTGCCGCTCGTGTCCCAAAACGGGTCGATCGGAGTGTCGTGCTCTCGTAGGGCCGATGGTGTGGTCTCAATAGGGATTTGTTCGTAGCCTGTCATGCGGGGTCCTCGCTGAGAAACGCCGATCGAAGCGAGGGACCAAGACCGGAGTTCAGGTCAATCGCCGTCGTTGGTCGCCACGGCTCCTACCGGGATCCGCAGGTGGACCGAGATGGCGCTGGGAGGGGCGAGCCGTGGAGGGCACCGAGACCGGCTGGGGCCGGCCTGCGGAACCAGCGCCGCGATGGCGTGCGCTATTGGACCGTGCCCTACTAGGCAACCGCTCGGGCGAAGACCCAGAGGTCGTGGTCGATCAGCAGGGCATGATCCGGCGGGCACCGAGCCCGCTCGATGGGCAGGCGCCACGCCCCCGGGTGAACGGCGCGAACGGCCGCCCGAGCTACGGCGGGTACCCGCAGGACTACGACGAGGGCTATCCGCCCGACATCCGCTACCGCGACGACTACCGGGATCAGCCCCGGTACCCCGACGACTATGAGAGGCGGTACCCGCCGCAGCGCGAGGAGTACAACCGGTACGCCGCTCTGGAAGAGGAGCGCTACCTGCCACCCCCGCCGAGCAACGGATACGCCCCGCCCGCACCCGACCCGTACCCGTCGCGCATCGAGTGGCGGCAGAGCCGGCCCGACCCCGAGGTCGAACGTGCGGTGGGCGTGCTGCGCCGCGACCTGGGCAACCCGAAGGTGCTCGCGTTCGCCAACCCCAAGGGCGGCGTGCACAAGACCACCGCGACCGTGCTGGCCGCCGCGACGGTCGGCAGTGTCCGCGGGCGCGGGGTCCTGGCCTGGGACGACAACGAGCTGCGCGGCACGCTCGGCCTGCGCGCCGGCAGCGCACGCCACGCGCGTACCATCCGGCACCTGATCGCCGATCTGGCTGACGTCGAGGCGATGCACGGGATCGACCTGAAGGACACCCTGGACGACTACCTGCGGCACGCCTCCGACGGCTCGTACGACGTGCTGGCCGGCGAGGAGAGCCCACGGTTCGCGCAGCGGCTTGACCAGTACACCGTGCGGCGGGTGCTGGAGCTGCTGCGCCGCACCCACGACGTGATCTGTGTCGACACCGGCAACAACGTGGAGAGCGCCAACTGGCAGACCGTGCTCCAGGCGGCCGACCAGCTCGTGATCACCACGGTGCCGCGCGAAGACGCCGCGTTCACCGCCGACTGGATGCTCGACCTGCTGTACGAGGTGGGCATGGGCGAGCTGGCGGAAAACGCGGTCACGCTGCTCTCGTGCCCGACGCCGGCCAAGTCGCCGCTGCTCGACGACCTGGCGGGGCACTTCGAGGGCAGGACCAGGGCGGTGGCCGTAGTGCCCTACGACCCCGCGCTGGAGGCCGGCTCCTCGATCGAGTACGCCCAACTCCAGCCGGAGACGCGGGAGGCGTGGCTGAAGGCGGCGTCGGTGATGCTGGAGCCGTTCGTCCGTTAGCTACCTTTTTTGATCACGGGGCGCTGCTGGGGCCACGACTTCGGCAGGATGTCCTTTTCGTACTTCGGTCGCGGGTCGGGTCGGCAGCCGTAGACGATGCCCCAACGCGGGCAGGACCCGTCTGGTAGCCGCTTCATGTGGGCGATCCACGACATGTACCCGACGGTGTCGCGGCGCTCGGTGTCCGGCATGTACCGGTTGGCGGTGGCCGAAGCGGCCGACGCCAGCACCAGCATGATCGGGATCAGCATGACGCCGGCCGGGGCGCCTCCGCGCTCTGTCTTCGGCTCGAGCCGGTGCGCCATCATCCGGCGGACCGCCTTCACGCCGTACAGCACCGCGAACCCGGTGAGCAGCAGCGTGCAGTACAGCAGCACGGCGGTCGTGCGCGGGTACAGCCGGACGGTCATCGTGGCCCACTGCTCGCTGGCCAGCCACATCCGCAGTACCCAGGCGCCGGCCGCGAAGCAGCCGAGCGAGATCACCGCGCTGCGCCGCCAGCCGAACCAGAGCGCGGCGCCGATGCCGATCGCGAGCAGCAGCGTGAACACGCCGACCCCGCCGAGCTCGCCGGTTGGCGGCCACAGCAGCGACTCGGCGCCCGGCCGGTCGTTGCGCCACATCGCGAAGTAGGTGGGCTCGGTGTTTGTGTCGAAGTAGAAGTAGTTGTCGCTTGTGGCACCGGTGGGCGCGAAGATGCCCATGATCGTGCCCCAGGTGATGCGCAGGAAGATCAGCAGCGCGCTGCCGGCGAGCAGCAGCGCCTTGACCCAGCCGCGCCGCCATGGGGTGACTATCAGGAAGGCGAGCACCACGCCGGGCGCGCACCAGACCGCCCAGCCGGTGTAGAGCTGGAAGAGCAGCGCCAGGATCGCGCCTATTCCCGCGCCGTAGAGCAGGGCGAGCAGCGGGTGCAGCCGGTCGGAGCGCCTGGCCTGGCGCAGCAGCGCCACCAGTACGGGGATCATGATGACGAGCGTCAGCTGCGGGTACGGCTTGACCGGCTCGATGAACGGCAGCATCGCCACGACGCCGATGCCGAGGGCCCACATCGGGCGCAGGCTCATCCGCCAGGCGAGGTAGGCGCCCGGTCCGAAGAGCGCGGTGCCGAAGATCTGCAGATCCTTGAGGGCGTACAGGGGCAGCTGGTCGGAGCGCTCTGACCAGTACTGGATGATGGTGAACGGCAGCGGACCGTAATGGTCGGGGATGTCCTCGCCTCGCATGAGCATCTCGGTCCATTGAAGGATCCAGACGTAGTCGCCGCCGCCGGCCCAGAGAGGCTGTGGGGTGTCGCGAAGGGCGACCTGGATGCCGCCCGCGACCATGCCTGTCGCGAGGCCCGCGACCGCGGCGCACCCGATCCGGACGACGACATCGCGCCAGTACGGGCTGAGCAGCTTGTGCGCGACGATGAGCACCGTGACGATCGCGACGGCGATGATCGCGAACCGGAACTGGAGCGCGGAGAGCCCGCTGACCTGGCCGATTCGGTTCATCGGATCGACGTCGATGTTTTTTGCCCAGAAGGGGAAGATCAGGGCGGCGGTGACCGCGGTGGCGATCTCCAGCGGGATCCACAGCGCGCGCAGCCAGTTGCGCCAGCGTTGGCGCTTGACGGGCGGGCCGGCCGGTTCTTCCCGCGGTTCTTCCGTGACGGTTGGTGCTGATGTGGTTTCGACCGGCGGCAGCGGGTCCTCAAGCAGTTCCTCAACCGGCATGGGCTCCGGTTTCCGGCCTACTGCCGGTTTCGCGGTGTCTCCCACCAAATCTTCCGCTACCATCCATCCACCTTCGCCCCGTGGGATTGCGGAAGCCCGCGGCGGCACAGGATACCCGAGCCGGGTAACGGCCCGGTGGCGTCGCTCATACCTACCGTAGGTGGCGCCGCTTGGTCATGTCACGGTATCGGGCAATTCACTCGCGTCCACTGTGGACGTGCGTGGTGATCGATGGGTGAGCTGTGCCCAAGTGATCCAGATGGCACGACGTGAGGCCGTGTCGCCCCTGCCGGGTGTCAGCCCCCCGGGCTAGGCTCTGTGACCGGTAAGTCGCACGCGAACGGGAGGGGGCCCAGGGTGTCTGACTCGTTCGTGCACCTGCACGTGCACACCGAGTATTCGATGCTCGACGGTGCCGCCCGGCTCAAGGATCTTTTCAGCGAGACCAAGCGGCTCGAGATGCCCGCCCTCGCGATGACCGACCACGGCAACCTCTTCGGGGCGTACGACTTCTACAAGCAGGCCACCGCTGCCGGGGTCAAGCCGATCATCGGCTGCGAGATGTACCTGACGCCCAACACCGACCGCCGCGACCGCACCCGGGTCCGCTGGGCCGACGGTGGGGAGAACGACGTCTCCGGCGGTGGCGCCTATACCCACATGACCATGCTCGCCGCCGACGCCACCGGCCTGCGCAACCTCTTCCGGCTCGGGTCGCTGGCCAGCTTAGAGGGGTATTTCTACAAGCCGCGCGCCGACCGCGAGCTGCTCCACCAGCACGCAAAGGGGATCATCGCGACCACCGGCTGCCCGTCCGGCGAGGTCCAGACCTGGCTGCGCATCGGCGACTTCGAAAAGGCGTGCGCCTCGGCGGCCGAGTTTCGAGACATCTTCGGTCCGGAGAACTTCTACCTTGAGCTGATGGATCACGGGCTCGGCATCGAGACCAGGGTGCGCGAGGACCTGATCCGGCTCGGCAAGCGCCTCGGGCTCAAGCCGGTCGCCACCAACGACCTGCACTACACCTACGACCGCGACGCCGACGCGCACGAGGTGCTGCTCTGCGTGCAGTCCGGTTCGACGATGGCCGACCCGAAGCGGTTCAAGTTCGACGCCCGCGACTTCTATCTCAAGTCGCCCGCCGAGATGCGCAAGCTGTGGGACGCCGAGGTGCCCGGCGCCTGCGACCACACGCTGGAGATCGCGGAGAAGATCGGCGACTACTCGACGCTGTTCGCGTCGCGCGACCTGATGCCGCAGTTCCCGGTGCCGGCGGGGGAGACCGAGGAGTCGTTCCTGCGCAAGGAGGTCATGCGCGGCCTCGAAAACCGGTTCCCCAACGGAGTGCCCGAAGACCGGCGGCAGCAGGCCGAGTACGAGCTCGACGTCATCCTCAAGATGGGCTTCCCCGGCTACTTCCTGGTCACCGCCGACCTGGTGGCGCACGCCAAGAAAGAGGGCATCCGGGTCGGGCCGGGCCGCGGTTCGGCAGCGGGCGCGCTGATCGCGTACGCGCTGGGCATCACCGAGCTCGACCCGATGCAGCACGGCCTGCTGTTCGAGCGGTTCCTCAACCCCGACCGCGTCTCGATGCCCGACATCGACATGGACTTCGACGAGCGCCGGCGCGGCGACATGATCCGGTACGCCACGGAAAAGTACGGGCAGGAGCGGGTCGCGCAGATCATCACGTACGGCACGATCAAGGCGAAGGCCGCGATCAAGGACGCCGCGCGGGTGCTCGGATACCCGTTCGCCATGGGCGACAAGATCACCAAGGCCATGCCGCCGGCCGTGATGGGCAAGGACATCCCGCTGGGCGGCATCTTCGACTCAAGCCACCCGCGATACCCCGAGGCGGTCGAGTTCCGGCAGCTCTACGACTCCGACGCCGAGGTGCAGAAGATCGTCGACACCGCCAAGGGGCTCGAAGGACTCAAGCGGCAGTGGGGCGTGCACGCCGCGGCCGTGATCCTGTCCCGCGACCCGCTGGTCGACGTGCTGCCGATCCAGAAGCGCGAGCAGGACGGCGCGATCATCACCCAGTGGGACATGGGCGCCTGCGAAAACATCGGCCTGTTGAAGATGGACTTCCTCGGCCTGCGCAACCTCACGATCCTCGACGACTGCCTCGAAGCGATCCGCGACAACCGGGGCGTCGACGTGGTGCTCGAAGAGCTGCCGCTGGACGACAAGCCGACGTACGAGCTGCTGGCGCGCGGCGACACGCTGGGCGTGTTCCAGTTCGACGGCGGTCCGATGCGCGCGCTGCTGCGCTCGATGGTGCCCGACAACTTCGAAGACATCTCCGCGGTGGGCGCGCTCTACCGGCCGGGTCCGATGGGCGCCAACGCCCACAACGAGTACGCCGATCGCAAGAACAACCGCAAGCCGGTCGTGCCGATCCACCCCGAGCTGGCCGAATCGCTGCAAGAAATCCTGGGCGACACCTACGGGCTGATCGTCTACCAGGAGCAGGTTATGGCGATCGCGCAGAAGGTCGCCGGCTACACGCTCGGCGCCGCCGACCTGCTGCGCCGGGCCATGGGCAAGAAGAAGAAGGAGATCCTCGACAAGGAGTTCGAGCCGTTCTCCGCGGGCATGAAGGCCAAGGGATACTCCGACGCGGCGATCAAGACGCTGTGGGACATCCTGGTCCCGTTCTCCGACTACGCCTTCAACAAGGCGCACTCCGCGGCGTACGGCGTCGTGTCCTACTGGACCGCGTACCTCAAGGCCAACTACCCGGCCGAGTACATGAGCGCGCTGCTCACCTCCGTCGGTGACGACAAGGACAAGTCCGCCGTCTACCTCGCCGAGTGCCGGCGGATGGGCATCAAGGTGCTGCCGCCCGACGTCAACGCGTCCAACGCCCGGTTCGCGGCCGTCGGCAACGACATCCGGTTCGGGTTGGCCGCCGTGCGCAACGTCGGCGCCAACGTCGTCGAGTCCATCCGGCGCTGCCGCAAGGAAAAGGGCGCCTACACCGACTTCTACGACTACCTGCGCAAGGTCGACGCCGTCGCCTGCAACAAGAAGACCGTCGACGCGCTGATCAGGGCGGGCGCGTTCGACTCGCTGGGCCACAGCCGCAAGGGCCTGCTCGCGATCCACGCCGACGCGATCGACTCGTTCCTCGACATCAAGCGCAACGAGGCCGTCGGCCAGTACGACCTGTTCGGCGACGCGTTCGGCTCCGACGACAGCGGCGGCGGCATGGTCGTGACCCCGGTCATCCCCACCGACGAGTGGGACAAGTCCGACCTGCTCGCGTTCGAGCGCGAGATGCTCGGCCTGTACGTGTCCGACCACCCGCTGCTCGGTGTCGAGCACGTCCTGCGGGACGCCGCCGACATGACCATCGCCGCCCTCGCCGAAGAGGGCAACGTGGCCGACGGCCAGGTCGTCACGCTCGCCGGCATCCTCTCCGGAGTGCAGCGGCGCATCACCAAGCAGGGCCGGGCGTGGGCGTCCGCTTCGCTGGAAGACCTGGGAGGCGCCGTCGAGGTGCTCTTCTTTCCCAACACGTACGAGGTCGTCGGGCAGTACATCGCCGAAGACGCCATCGTCGTGGTCAAGGGACGCGTCGACCGGCGTGACGACCAGCCGCGGCTGATGGCGATGGACATGTCACTGCCCGAGATCACCGCCGCCGACGAGGTCAAGCCGATCGTGCTCGCGCTGCCCCCGTCGCGGTGCACGCCGCCGCTGGTGGAACGCTTGCGTGAGGTGCTGACCAGCCACCCGGGCAGCGCCGAGGTCCACGTCAAGCTCGTCAACGGCTCCCGCTCCACCCTCCTGCGCCTGGGCCCGACGAGGGTCGCCCCGACGACGGCGCTGATGGCCGACCTCAAGGCGCTGCTCGGCCCCAACGCCTTGGCCAGCTGACCCACCTGCCCCAAAGCCACGGCGTCTGGCCTTGATCGGCGGGGAAGATCGGGCGGTGGGGCACCCGGTCGGGTGGGGGTGCGGGAGGCTGAGAGGATCGGGGCGTGACGGAGGAGCTGCGCGAGCCAGAAGTCGAACTTCGTACCGCGCCGGCGCGGCCGCGTCTGCTGCGGGTACTGGGCGTCGCGGCCCTGGTCGCGGTGGTGCTCGCCGTGTTGGGTGCGCCGCTCGGCCTGCTGTGGAAGGCGATCGCGCCGGGTGTGCCCATGGTGAAGACGGCCGAGGGGGCCCGGCTGGTGGATCCACAGCCGGAGGAGTTCGTGGCGGCTGACGGGTGGTTCACGCTGCTGGGTCTCGGGTTCGGTGTCGTGGCGGCGATCGTGCTGTGGATGGTGTTGCGGCGCTACCGGGGGCCGGCGGTGCTGGCCGGGATCGCGGTCGGCACCGTAGCTGCCGGGCTGGTGGCGTGGTGGCTGGGCAGCAAGGTGGCGCTCGACGACTTCGACCAGGTGGTGGCGGCGGCACAGGTCGGTCAGCCGCTGCGCCGGCCGCCGGACCTGCGGGCGGGCGGGTTCGAATGGCTCTACGGCGTCATCCCGACCTTGCGTGGTGACGTGCTGATTCCGGCGTTCGGCGCGGTGGTCATGTACACCTTGTTGGCCGGCTGGTCCAAGTACCCCGGTCTGCGCCCGGAGCCGGAGGCCGACGGCGCGCCAGCGATCGACGGCGCGCCAGCGATCGACGGCGCGCCAGCGATCGACGGCGCGCCAGCGATCGACGGCCCGCAAGCGATCGACGGCCCGCAAGAGATCAGTTGGGGCTCACCGGCACCGCAAGCTCCGACAGCGGCACCGGCACCGCCCGTACCTGATTCAGCAGCGCCGCCTCGCGACTGAGCAGCCGCAGCTCCGCCCGCAGCCGCGCCGCCGTGTCGGGCGCGGCGAGCAGCCGCTGGCGGTCATCGAGGGTGAGCGCCGTGGTGGCCGCCACCAGGTGTGACAGGACGGTCGGGTCGTCGGGGAGCTGCTCGGTGGCCTCGTCGGTGTCGGCGCGCATGAGGCTCAGGTACTGCCGGAACACCGAGAGGACGCGCGGCGCGAGCAGGTTGGCGATCTCCTCCTGGCCGGCCGGCTCGGGCAGCCACTCGACGTTGGCGGTGAGGTACGGGGTGGAGTCGGCGTCGACGTCGATGACGCGAAACCGGCGCCGTCCCACGGTCACGATGTCGTACTTGCCGTCGGGCAGCTCGGTGACCTGCCGCAGTTCGGCCGTGCACCCCACCTCGTGGAGGCTGACATCCGAGGAGCCGGGAACTGAGGACGGCCCGGCGGTGGGCAGGGTCTCCCAGCCGCGACTGATCGCCACGACGCCGAACTCGCGGGGTGTGCCGTCGGGCAGGGAGACGAGGTGGCGCACGAGCTCGCGGTAGCGCTCCTCGAAGATGTGCAGCGGCAGCACCAGCCCCGGAAAGAGCACCGTCCCCAGTGGGAACACCGGCAACCGCTGATCCACTTCACAACCCTACCGAACGAGTCCCACTGCCTGGACCCGCCGGACGGGCGCGCCTCCACCAGCGAAATGGCCGCATAGACTTGCGGCGTGTTGAACCGGATCGACCTGCGGGGCAGTGCCACCGACCCCCGCGGCCTCCTGCCTCGTGCGCAGCTCGACGTCTCCGTCGCGGTCGACAAGATCCGTCCGGTCGTCGAGGCGGTGCGCGAGCATGGGGCCGCCGCGGTCCGGGAGGCGACGGAGCGGTTCGACGGGGTGACCCTGGGCGCGCTGCGGGTGCCGGCTGAGGCGATCGCGGCGGCGGTGGAGGCGCTCGACGCCGACGTGCGAGCCGCGCTGACCGAGGCGATCGCGCGGACCCGCAAGGTGCACGCCGACCAGCGGCGCGCCGACGTGACCACCCAGGTCGTGCCGGGTGGCACGGTCACCGAGCGCTGGGTGCCGGTGGCGCGGGTCGGCCTGTACGTGCCGGGTGGCCTCGCCATGTATCCGTCCACCGTGGTCATGAACGTGGTGCCCGCCCAGGTGGCGGGCGTGGGTTCGCTGGTCGTCGCGAGCCCGCCGCAGGTCGACAACGGTGGCCTGCCCGATGCCAGGGTGCTGGCGGCGTGCGCGCTGCTGGGCGTCGACGAGGTGTACGCGGTCGGCGGCGCCCAGGCGATCGCCATGCTGGCGTACGGGGTCGACGAGTGTGATCCCGTCGACATGATCACCGGGCCGGGCAACATCTGGGTGACCGCCGCCAAGCGCCTGCTGCGCGGCGTGGTGGGCATCGACGCCGAGGCGGGCCCTACTGAGATCGCCATCCTGGCCGACGACACCGCCGACCCGGTCCACGTCGCCGCCGACCTGATCAGCCAGGCCGAGCACGACCCACTGGCGGCGAGCGTGCTGGTCACGCCGTCCGAGGCGCTGGTCGAGGCGGTCGAGCGCGAGCTGACCCGGCAGGTGGTGGCCACCAAGCACGCCGGCCGGATCACCGAGGCGCTGACCGGGCCGCAGTCCGGAGCGGTGCTGGTCGATGACCTGGAGGCGGGGCTGCGGGTGGTCGACGCGTACGCGGCGGAGCACCTGGAGATCCAGACGGAGAACGCGCGCGAGTGGGCCCTGCGGGTGCGCAACGCCGGCGCGATCTTCGTGGGGGCGTACTCGCCGGTGTCGCTGGGCGACTACTGCGCCGGCTCCAACCACGTGTTGCCCACGGGCGGCTGCGCGCGGCACTCGTCGGGGCTGTCGGTGCAGTCGTTCCTGCGCGGCATCCACATCGTCGACTACGACGAGGCGGCGCTGCGCGACGTCGCCGGCCACGTGGTCACGCTCGCCAACGTCGAAGACCTGCCGGCACACGGCCAGGCGGTGGAGGCGCGGTTCAAGTGAGCCTTCCCCTCCGCGCTGACCTCAGAGGATTGAAACCGTACGGAGCGCCGCAGCTCGACGTGCCCGTGCGGCTCAACACCAACGAAAACTCCTATCCGGTGCCGGAGCCGGTGGTCGAGGCGATCGGCAAGGCGCTACAGGCCGAGCTGCGCGATCTCAACCGGTACCCGGACAGGGACGCCGTGGCTCTACGCGCCGATCTGGCCGACTACCTCGGGCACGGGCTGAAGACCGAGAACCTCTGGGCCGCCAACGGCTCCAACGAGGTGCAGCAGCAGTTGCTCCAGGCGTTCGGCGGGCCTGGGCGCACGGCGCTGGGCTTCACCCCGGCGTACTCGATGCACCCGCTCCTGGCCACCGGCACCGGCACGCGCTGGGTCGACGGATACCGGGCGGAAGACTTCGGCCTCAGCGTCGAGCACGCCGTTGCGCAGGTCGAGCAGCACCGGCCCGACATCGTGTTCCTCTGCTCGCCCAACAACCCCACCGGCACCGCCCTCGACCCCGCCGTGGTGGCTGCCGTGCTCGACGCGGCACCGGGCATGGTGGTGGTCGACGAGGCGTACGCGGAGTTCGCCCGGCCGGGCACCCCGAGCGCGCTGACCGTGCTCCCTGGGCACCAGCGGCTCGTGGTGACCCGCACGATGAGCAAGGCGTTCGGGTTCGCGGGCGGGCGGCTCGGCTATCTCGCCGCCGATCCGGCGGTCATCGACGCCGTGCAGCTCGTGCGGCTCCCGTACCATCTCTCCGCCCTCACGCAGGCCGCCGCCCGCGCGGCGCTCGCCCATCGCGGCGCCCTGCTCGCCACCGTCGAGGCCATCAAGGAGCAGCGCGACCGCATCGTCGAGGTGCTGCGGTCGCGCGGCCTGCGGGTCGCCGACAGCGACGCCAACTTTGTCCTGTACGAAGTTGGCGGCGACCAGAAAATCGCGTGGCGTGCGCTACTCGACCGTGGTGTGCTCGTGCGCGACGTCGGCCTCGCCGGTTGGCTGCGAGTCACCGCCGGCACACCAGACGAGACGGACGCCTTTTTGGAGGCGCAAGAACGAGCGAGCGGAGCGCCGCCTCGGGCCGCCGCGCAGCGAGCGAACCAGGAGGAATCGTGAGCCGCACCGCCCGCATCGAGCGGACGACCAAGGAGACCAAGGTGCTCGTCGAGGTCGACCTCGATGGCACCGGCAAGGGTGACATCAGCACGGGCGTCGGCTTCTACGACCACATGCTGCACCAGATCTCCCGTCACGGCGGCTTCGACCTCACCGTCCACACCGTGGGCGACCTGGAGATCGACGCGCACCACACCATGGAAGACACCGCGCTCGCGCTTGGCGCGGCCTTCGCGGAGGCGCTCGGCGACAAGGCGGGCATCAGGCGGTACGGCTCTGCCGTCATCCCGATGGACGAGGTGCTCGTACAGGCCGCCGTCGACCTGTCCGGCCGGCCCTACGTGGTGCACGACGAGCCCGCCCTGGCCCCGTACATCGGGCCGGTGTACCCGACGAGCATGACCCGGCACATCTGGGAGTCGTTCGGCCAGGCCGCCAAGATCACGCTGCACGTGACGGTGCTGCGGGCGGCCCGCCCCGGCGGTCACCCCGACGCGCACCATGTGGTCGAGGGCCAGTTCAAGGCGGTGGCGCGGGCACTGCGCGAGGCCGTGTCGATCGACCCGCGAGCGGCGGGCGCGATCCCGAGCACCAAGGGCGTCATATGAACAGCGTGCTGCCCGTCGTGCTGTTCGCCCTCGCCGGCGTACTGGTCGGCGGGGCCTGGTCGATGCACCGCCAGGGCGCCGCGAAGGGGGCGGTCGGCCTCGTCGGTGTGCTCGCGGCGCTGGCTGCCGCCGGCGGCGTGCTCTGGCTTATCCCGGGAGACGGATGATGCCACCCGACGAAATCGCTCCGCTGCGCTCCACGATTCCGCGGGGGCCCCAGCAGCCACCCCACGAAATCGCTCCGCTGCGCTCCACGATTCCGCGGGGGCCCCAGCAGCCACCCCACGAAATCGCTCCGCTGCGCTCCACGATTCCGCGGGGGCCCCAGCAGCCACCCCACGAAATCGCTCCGCTGCGCTCCACGATTCCGCGGGGGCCCCAGCAGCCACCCCACGAAATCGCTCCGCTGCGCTCCACGATTCCGCGGGGGCCCCAGCAGCCGCCGCGCGTGGTGATACTGGACTACGGTTCGGGCAACCTGCGGTCCGCCGAACGCGCGCTGGCGCGCGCCGGCGGCGACGTCACGGTCACCGCTGACCTGTCGGCCGCGGCCGACGCCGACGGGCTCGTCGTGCCGGGCGTCGGCGCGTACGCCGCCTGCATGGCCGGCGTCGAAGCGCTCGACGCCGGGCCGGTCATCGCCGAAAGGGTCGCCGCCGGGCGCCCGGTCCTCGGCATCTGCGTCGGCATGCAGATCCTTTTCGAGTACGGCGAGGAGCGTGGCGTCGTCACGAAGGGGCTGGGCCTGCTGCCGGGCGGCGTGACCCGGCTGCCCGCCGAGCGCGTGCCGCACATGGGCTGGAACGAGGTTCAGGCCGCCCCCGACTCGATGCTCTTCGCGGGGCTGCCAACTGGCACCCGGTTCTACTTCGTCCACTCGTACGCCGCTTTCGGTGCCGGTCCCGGCGTGACCACCTGTACCCATGAAGAGCCCTTCGTGGCCGCGGTCGAGCGCGGACCGCTGTCCGCGACGCAGTTCCACCCGGAGAAGTCCGGCGACGCCGGCGCGGCCCTGCTGCGCAACTGGGTGACATCTCTTGGCTAAGGAGCGGGCGCGGCGGCGGGCGCTCCGGGAGGCTGAGGCGGCGCGCGAGCGGGCCGTCGCCGCGCGGCGACGGGAGCGGCGCGCGCGGCTGCGCCGGCTCAAGCCGAAGCTGCCCAGACGCTCCCGCACCGGCCGCCTGTTCGCCCGCCGCAGCCGCGCGGAACGCGCCGGCATCGTCGCCCTGTGCGTGGTACTGCTGACGGTCGTGTGGGTGTTCGTCGACCCGATCGCATTGCGTGTGGCGCTGATCGCGCTGCTCGTGCTCGTCTTCCCGGCCGTCGTGGTGATCGCGTTCGGCCGCCGCACCTGATCGTTCTTGGAGATCCCGTGAGCCTTGTCCTCCTTCCCGCCGTCGACGTCGCGAGCGGCCAGGCGGTCCGCCTCGTGCAGGGCGCCGCCGGCAGCGAGACCGTGTACGGCGACCCGCTCGACGCGGCGCTCGCCTGGCAGCGGGACGGCGCCTCGTGGGTGCATCTCGTGGACCTCGACGCGGCGTTCGGCCGGGGCTCCAACGCCGCTCAGCTCGCCGACGTCGTCGGCCGGCTCGACGTGCACGTGGAGCTCTCCGGCGGCATCCGCGACGACGAGTCCCTGCGCTCCGCACTCGCCACCGGGGCGGCCCGCGTCAACATCGGCACCGCCGCCCTCGAAGACCCGCAGTGGTGCGACCGGGTCGTCGGTGAGTACGGCGACCGGGTGGCCATAGGGCTCGACGTGCGCGGTCACACGCTGTCGGCGCGCGGCTGGACCCGCGACGGTGGCGACCTCTTCGAGGTGCTGGAGCGGCTCGAAAAGGCCGGCTGCCAGCGGTACGTGGTGACCGACGTGCACCGCGACGGCACCCTCACCGGCCCCAACCTCGACCTGCTGCGCGAGGTGTGCGGGCGCACCGACAAGCCGATCATCGCGAGCGGTGGCGTCTCCACGCTCGACGACCTGCGGGCGCTGTCGGGCCTGGCGTCCGACGGCGTCGAGGGCGTCATCGTCGGCAAGGCGCTGTACGCGGGCGCGTTCACCGTCGCTGAAGCGCTGGAGGTCCTGCGGTGAGTGTCGCCGTACGCGTGATCCCCTGCCTGGACGTCGACGCCGGACGGGTGGTCAAGGGCGTCAACTTCCTCGACCTGCGTGACGCCGGTGACCCGGTCGAGCTGGCGGCGGCGTACGACGCTGCCGGCGCCGACGAGCTGACCTTCCTCGACGTGACCGCCTCGTCGGACGACCGCGGCACGATGCTCGACGTCGTACGCCGTACGGCCGAGTCGGTGTTCATCCCGCTGACCGTGGGCGGCGGCGTGCGCTCGGTCTCCAACGTGGACGTGCTGCTCCGGGCGGGGGCCGACAAGGTGGGCGTCAACACGGCCGCCATCGCCCGGCCTTCGTTGATCAGCGAGATCGCCGACCGGTTCGGCAACCAGGTGCTCGTACTCTCGCTCGACGTGCGGCGCGGGCCGATGCCGAGCGGTTTCGAGGTCACCACGCACGGCGGCCGCCGCGGCGCCGGGCTCGACGCGGTCGAGTGGGCGCGGCGCGGCGCGGAGCTGGGCGCGGGCGAGATCCTGCTCAACTCGATGGACGCCGACGGCACCAAGGCCGGGTTCGACCTGGAGCTGATCCGGGCGGTCCGCGCCGTCGTCGACATCCCGGTGATCGCGAGCGGGGGTGCCGGCAAGCGTGACGACTTCCCGCCGGCGGTATCGGCGGGGGCCGACGCGGTGCTGGCCGCGAGCGTCTTCCACTTCGGCGAGCTGACCATCGGCGAGGTCAAGCAGACCCTCCGCGAGGCCGGTCACCCCGTCCGCTAGGGGGCCAGGTAGCGGACGGTGTATTCGCGGACGGCGGCGGCGTAGTCGTCTTCGGCCAGGGTCCAGGTCATGCTGCCCAGGGGGCCTGGGCGGATCGAGCGGTTGAGGACTCCGTGGATGGTGTCGACCGCCGTCGCGAGACCCGTGCGGGGGCGGCCGCGCCACAGGCGTTCACCCATTGGGGTGAGGCCGAAGAAGCCGTCGGTCACCGTAACGAGGCCGGCGCCGGACAGCCGGTGGACCGCGACCTCGACGTCGTCACGCGTGGGGATGCTGTCGTTCAGGTGGGCGGCTGTGGCGAGCAGGTCGGCGAGCGCCACGCCTTCGGGGCGGCGGGTGTTGGCCGCCCTCAGGTGTCGCCCGGACCCGCCCCCGATGACCACGGAGACGAAGACCCACGCGTCACTCCACTCCCAACCGGCATCCGCCATGGCGCCATGATGCCTTGGCGGGACCGGTTCAAGGAAGGCGGATGTGATCTGCTGAGCATCCCTCAGTTTTCTTGAACTGTCGAGGCATCGTCCACGTTAGACATACTCGGGGGCGGGGACGGTGAAGAGGGGTATGAACGCGTGCGCCAGCGGGCCGATCGTTACCGCGTACGCGACCGTGCCGATACCGACGGTGCCACCAAGGAGCCAGCCGATGGCGAGTACGGTCACCTCGATGGCCGTACGGGTGCGGCGGATTGACCGGCCGGGCTTCAGCGCCACCCATCCGGTCATGAGTCCGTCGCGGGGGCCGGGGCCGAGCCGCGCGCCGATGTAGAGGCCGGTGGCGGCGCCGTTGAGCAGGATGCCGGCGGTCAGGAACGCCACCCGTGCTGGCAGGCCCTGCGCGGCGGGCAGGAGCGCGAGTGCGCCGTCGACGGCGAGGCCGATCACCACGACGTTGGACACGGTGCCGACGCCCGGGCGCTGCCGCAGCGGTATCCAGAGCAGCAGCACCGCCGCGCCGGTGATGATCACGATCCAGCCGAACCGCAGCCCGGTGGCCTCGGCGAGTCCCTGGTGGAAGACGTCCCACGGGTCGAGCCCGAGCGACGACTCGATCATCAGGGCCATGCTGAGTCCGTACAGCACGAGGCCGCCGAGCAGCTGCCCGTACCGCCGTAAAGTGGCCTTGCCCGGGGTGATCATACGTGCCACTCTGAAGGCCAATTAAGATGCTGGAAAGGGCCAATCAGGGAGGGGTGGCATGACGAGCTTGGTCCGGGGGAGTCAACTGGCCCGCTTACTCGGGCATTGGCACGCGCTTCCGGGGCGCAGGCGCAGCCCTGACTACGCCGCGCTCGCCGGTGCGGTGCGCGGGTTGCTTGCCGACGGGCGGCTGCCGCTGGGCGTACGGCTGCCGGCCGAGCGCGAGCTGGCCGAGGCGTTGAAGGTGAGCCGCACCACGGTCACCGCCGCCTACCGGGGGCTGCGTGAGTCGGGTCACCTGACCAGCCGTCGCGGTGCCGGCAGCTGGACCACGCTGCCGCGCGGCCACCGGGTGGCCAGCTCGGGCCTGTGGACGCCGCTCGACGACATGGACATGATCGACCTCGGCTGCGCGGCCCTCGCGGCACCGGCCGAGCTGCTGCCCTCCGCGCGCGCCGCCGCCGAAGACCTGCCCCGGTACCTGGATGGTGCCGGCTACCACCCGACCGGCATCGTGGAGCTGCGGGAGGCGATCGCGCAGGAGTACACCGAGCGCGGGTTGACCACCTCGGCCGAGCAGATCATGGTCACCAACGGCACGCAGCACGCCCTCGACCTGGTGCTCCGGTTGACCGTGCCGGCCGGCGCCGGCGTACTCGTGGAGTCACCCACGTATCCCAACGCGCTGGCCGCGCTGTCCGCGCGGCGCGCGCGGATCGCCACGCACGGCCTGGACGCGCTCGGCGCGGGCTGGGATGCCGACCTGCTCCTCGACGCCATCCGGCAGACGAGGCCGCGGCTGGCGTACCTGATCCCCGAGTTCCAGAACCCGACCGGCCACCTCATGCCAGCGGAGCTGCGCGAGCGGGTCGTCGCCACCGCGCACGCCAGCGGCACCGACCTGGTCGTCGACGAGTCCTTCGTGGACCTCGCTCTCGACGGTACGCCGATGCCCCCGCCCACCGCGGTCTTCGACCGGCACTCGCGGGTGGTGTGCATCGGCGGCATGAGCAAGCCGTACTGGGGCGGCCTGCGCGTCGGCTGGGTGCGCGCGTCGGCGCCCTTCGTGCAGCGGCTGGCCGCCCTGCGGGTCGGTGTCGACATGGCCAGCCCGGTGCTCGACCAGCTCGTCGCGGTACACCTGCTGGCGCGCGCGGACGTCATCGTGCGGGCGCGGCAGGCACAGCTCGCGGCCCAGCGCGACGCGCTCGCCGCCGCGCTGCGCGAGGCCCTGCCGGAGTGGCGTTTCACGCTTCCGCGCGGCGGCGTGACGCTGTGGGCGGAGCTGGACGGGCCCATCTCCAGCGCGCTCGCCCGCGCCGCCGAGGAGGTCGGGGTGCGGTTGGCGCCCGGCCCGCGGTTCGGCGTGGACGGCACGCTGGAACGCTTCCTGCGCTTCCCGTTCACGCTGCCGGCCGCCGAGCTGGTCGAGGCCGTGAGCCGCCTCGCGGCGGTGCGCTACGACCTCGATCGCACATCGCGTCCACAGTGGAAAGAACCGGCGGTGTTCGCATGACAACCACCATCACGGAGCTGCCGGAGCGGCTCGAGCTTACGGCGCCGGCGCGCACCGACCTCTTCATCGACCCGGGTCGCGGTGAGCCGACGCTCAACGCGAAGCGCGTGCTAGGCACCGTGCCGGACGGCCCGTTCCAGTTCTCCGCGCGGGTCCGGGTCGGCTTCAACGGCACCTTCGACGCCGGCGCGCTGCTGGTGTGGGCCGGCGAGCGCAACTGGGGCAAGCTCTGCTTCGAGTACTCGCCGCAGCGCGAGGCGATGGCGGTTTCCGTCGTCACCCGCGGATACTCCGACGACGCAAACAGCTTCACCGCCGCGGCCGACGCTCCACTGTGGCTGCGCGTGTCCCGCCTCGGGCCGAACTGGGCCTTCCACGCCAGCACCGACGGCAAGTACTGGCACTTCGTGCGCCACTTCGCGCTGGAGGACAGCGACGAGCCGGTGCTGGTCGGCCTCCTCGCGCAGGCGCCGATGGGTGACGGGTGCACGGTCTGGTTCGACCAGGTGACGTTCGTCGCGGAGCGGCTGGCAGACTTGCGCAGCGGCGAGTAACGGCAGGATGACGCTGGCGGCGCGTATGCTGCCGGTCACCGAGGACGCGCGGGTTCAAGCGGCGCACGCTCGGGCGCATCGGCTGGATCCGGCCGGCGGCGGTGGCGGTGCTGCTCGCCCTGCTGTCGGTGGCCAACCTGGTGCCGGCGCTGGCGGCCCTGGCGACGCTCGCCGTGGTGTGCGTGGCCCTCGTGATCGTCGAGACCGTCGTGTACGCGGAAAGCCGCCGGGAGGTCCGTGCCTCCGCGGCGGCGTCCCACTAACTACGGGTCGGTCAGATCTCGGCGAGGGTGCCCTCGTACATCTTGTCGATCTCACCGGCGAAGTTCTGCTCCACGGAGCGACGCTTGATCTTCATGGACGGGGTCATCTCGCCGTCTTCGATGGTCAGGTCGCGGTGCAGGATCGCGAACTTCTTGACAGTCTCCCAGCGGTTGAGCTTGGAGTTCAGCTCCTCGACGTACCCGGCCACCATCGCCAGCGCCTCCGCCGACGTGGAGATCTCCTCGTACGACTTGCCTTCCAGCGGGGTGCCGGCAGCCCAGCCGACGATCGCGTCCGGGTCGAGCGTGACGAGCATCGTGCAGTAGTTGCGGGCCTGCGAGATGACGACCGCTTGCGAGGTGTACGGGCACAGCGCCTTGAACATGCCCTCGATGTGCGACGGCGCGATGTACTTGCCGCCGGACGTCTTGACCAGGTCCTTCTTACGGTCGGTGATGCGCAGGAAGCCGTCTTGCGTGAGCTCGCCGATGTCGCCGGTGCGGAAGAACCCGTCTTCGGTGAACGCGGCCGCCGTCTCCTCGGGCAGGTTGTGGTACCCGCGCATCACAGGCGCCCCGCGCAGCAGGATCTCGCCGTCGTCCGCGATGCGGCACTCCAGGTCGCCGAGCGCCGGCCCACAGGTGCCGATCTTGATGTTGCCGCTGCGGTTGACGAAGTTGCCCGCGCTCGCCTCGGTGAGGCCGTACCCCTCGCTGATCGGCAGCCCAGCCGCGGCGAAGAACTCCGCGATCGGCACCGACAGAGGCGCCGAGCCGGACACCAGTACCCGGATCCGGCCACCCAGACGGGCCTGGAGCTTGCTGAAGACCAGCTTGTTGGCGATCGCGTACTTGAGCTTCAGGCCGGCGGGCACCGGCTGGCCAGCCTGCTCAAGGGTGACCTTCTCCTTGCCGACGGCCACCGCCCAGCCAAAGATCTTGGCCTTGGCGCCACCCGCGTCCTGAGCCGACGTGACCGCCTTGTTGTACACCTTCTCGAAGATGCGCGGCGCGCCACACATCAGCGTGGGCTTGACGATCGCGAGGTTGTCGACCAGCTTGTCGATCCGACCGTCCACATAGGTGGGCAGCCCGACGTGGATGACGCCGCACAGCAGCGTCTTGCCGAACGAGTGTGACAGCGGCAGCCACAGGTACTGGAGGTCTTGCGGCTCCAGCAGGCCGAGGTCGGACTGGGCAACTCCCTCCCAGCACCAGCCCCGGTGCAGCAGCTCGACGCCCTTCGGCCGCCCGGTCGTGCCGGACGTGTAGATGAGCGTGGCGAGGTTGTCCGGCCCGATCGTCGACACGATCTGCTCGATCAGGCCGGGCTCGGCAGCCAGCTGCGCCGTGCCGCGCGCCTCCAACTCGGCGAGCGTGAGCTGCGTCGGCGACGCCGACGCGTCGGCGTCGCCGTCGATGAGGACCACGTGGGTCACACCGGGCAGCGTGGCGCCGGCGAGCTTCGCCGCCTGCGCCTGGTTTTCCGCGATGATTACCTTCGAGCCGGAATCGCCGACGATGTAGGCCACATCTTCGGGCTCGGTCGTCGGGTACACGGTGGTGGTGGCGCCGCCCGCGCACATGATGCCGAGGTCGGCGATGACCCATTCGAGCCGGGTGTTGCTGATGATCGCCACTCGGTCTTCGGTCTCGATGCCGAGGCCACGCAGGCCGGCGGCGACCGCCTTGGCGCGCTCGCCGACCTTGGCCCAGGTCAGCCATACCGGTCCGGAGTCGTCCGGTGCCGGGTGAGCGAACGCGTCCTTGTCAGGGGTCGCGGCGACGCGCTTAAGGAACATATCCGGAATGGACTGGTAGGGAACGTCAATAGCCATTGCGAAGGCCGCCTTTATTCAAGCCAGGGTGACCACCGTCACGTTACTGTGAGGTTACCGTACGGTAGTCGCCCTGCGTCTCCGCCGCTAGACCCAGCTTCATGCCCTCATGGCTGGCGACAAAGCCCAGCCTCTCGTAGAAGCGGTGTGCGTCGGCGCGTGACTTGTCCGTGGTGAGCTGGACCAGCGCACATCCCCGCTGGCGCGCCTGGTCGACCGCCCACCCGACGAACCGCTGCCCGACGCCGGAGCCCCGCCGGTCCGCCCGTACCCGGACCGCCTCGACCTGCGAGCGCTCGGCGCCGTGCCGGCTCAGCCCTGGGATGTACGTGATCTGCATGCACCCGACCACCTCGCCGCCGTCGTCCGCGACGGCCAGGATGTTGCGGGGATCGGCGGCGATGTCCGCGAAGGCCCGCTCGTACCGTTCGTCCACGACCGCCACGTCGCGGGCCGCGCCAAGCTGGTCGTCGACCAGCATGGCGAGGATGGCGGGCAGGTCGGCGAGGACGGCTTCACGAAAGATCACCCTCCGACCCTATCCAGGGCCGTGCGGCCCGGCGGTGTGCCGGGCCGCACGCGATGCCTGACCGGTCAGGCGCCCTCCGGGCGCGTCCGAGGGACGAGTTCGGCGATATAGCGAGCGGCGCGAGCGCCGCTCTCGGTCGCACGAGGCGGTCGGCGGCGTGGCGCCGGTCGCGCGGGGAAGGCGTGCGCGGAGCGCCGCCGATCAAGGGAAATCGCATCGATCAAGGGCAAATGCACGCGGAAATGAGATCCAAGCACGTGCGTTTGCCCTTGATCGGCGGCGAGGTCGGCGGCGAGGTCGGCGGCGAGGTCGGCGGCGAGGGTGGCGGCGAGGGTGGCGGCGAGGGTGGCGCGGCGGGCTAGATGCCCAAGCGGGCCGTGCGGAGGCGTTCGGCTACCTCGGGTGGGGCGTCCACCTGGACGCGGGTGGCTCGCTGGCGGCCGCTCAGGAAGAGGGCCAGCTCGGCCGGTGGGCCGATCAGGCGTACCCGTTGCCCGCCGGCGCCCGCGGTCGTCTCCCCGTACCCGGGAGCCTGGATGAGCACCGCGGCGCGCACGCGGCGCAGCGCGAGCCGAGCGGACCCGCTGGCCCGCCGCCACAGGGTTTCCTGAAAGTCCCGCGGCAGCTCGCGGGCCCGCCAGCCCGGCGTGGCCCGGCGCACGTCTTCGTGGTGGACGAAGAATTCGAGGGTGTTGACCGCGGCGTCGGTGAGAGGATTGCTCACCGGGCTCCACCAGGGTGCCGCTCGCACGAGGCCGACGAGCTCCGGGTACGGCTTGTCGGCGAGCTTGCGGCGCACCCGCTCGGCGTGCCCGCGAAGCGCGCCGATCACGATGCCGGCGGCGGCGTCCGGCCGGCGCTCCCGCATCACGATGTGCGCGGCGAGATCGCGGGTGGTCCAGCCCTCGCAGAGGGTTGGCGCGTCCGGCCCCACCGCGAGGAACAGATCGGCGAGTGCCCTACGTTCGTCTTGGGCGTACGAAGCCACGCTTGCAGCGTATCTGTGACCGCCGACACAACCGTGTAACGGATCGCTTTGGTAAGGATGTTATGGACCAGGAGTGCTTACGGCGGGGGAGCGCGTGACCGACAAGACGAGCCGAGACGTGCTGAGCAGAGGCATGCGCGTTCTCGGGCACGGCATCCGCGAGGAGCCGTGGATCTTCACGGCGGGCGTGGTGGGCAGCGCGTTCTTCGGCCTGCTGACGGTCGTCGGCGCGTTCATCGTGGGCGCGATCGTCGGCGAGGTGGTGGTGCCGTCGCTGGAAGACGGCCATGCCGAGACCGGCCTGCTCGCGCTCATCGCAGCCGGGCTGGTTGGCTTGAGCCTGGTCAGGGTGGTGGCCATCTTCGGGCGCCGGCTGGGCGCGGGGTTCATGCAGTTCCGGCTCCAGGCCGTGTACCGCCGCCGCGTGACCCGCCGCTACCTGGACCTCCCAGTCTCCTGGCACCACCGCAACGCCACCGGCACGCTGCTGTCCAACGCGAACTCCGACGTCGAAGCCACCTGGTTCCCGATCGCGCCGCTGCCGTTCGCGGTCGGCACGGTGGTGATGCTGCTGGCGGCGTTCGTGACGCTGTTCGCCACCGACTGGGTGCTCGCGCTCGTCGGCGTGCTGATCTTCCCGGCCCTCTTCGGCCTCAACGTCGTTTACTCCCGCCGCATGGCCCCCCGCCAGGCCCGGGCGCAGCAGCTGCGCGCCGAGGTCAGCGCGATCGCGCACGAGAGCTTCGACGGCGCGCTGGTGGTCAAGACGATGGGGCGGGAGGCGGAGGAGACCGCTCGGTTCGCGGCGCGCGCCCGCGAGCTGCGCGACGCGCTGATCGCCGTCGGCCGGCTGCGCGGCATCTTCGACCCGATGCTGGAGACGCTGCCCAGCCTGGGCACGCTCGCGGTGCTGATGGTCGGCGCGTGGCGGCTCAGCCAGGGCGCGATCACGATCACCGAGCTCGTCAGCGTCGCGTTCCTGTTCACCGTGCTGGCCTTTCCGGTGCGCGCGATCGGCTGGGTGCTCGCCGAGCTGCCGCGCAGCGTCGCCGGCTGGGACCGCGTCCAGCGCGTCATCACCGCGACCGGCGACATGCCGTACGGCACGGCGTCCGTCGAGGGCAGGGATGCGCCGGCCGCCATCAGCTTCGAGCAGGTGTCCTTCGGGTACGAGGATGGCACCGTCCTGCGGGACGTCTGCTTCACCGTCCCAGCGGGACGGACAGTGGCGCTCGTGGGACCGACCGGTTCCGGCAAGTCCACGATCGCCTCGCTGGCGGCCCGCCTCGTCGACCCGGCCACCGGCACGGTGCGGCTCGACGGCGTCGACCTGCGGTCGCTGTCCGCGGACGCGCTGGCCGGCTCGATCGCGCTGGTGCCGCAGGTGCCGTTCGTGTTCGACGACACGGTGCGCGCCAACGTGGGCCTCGATCGCCCTGGACTGTCCGATGAGGACGTCTGGGCGGCGCTGCGGTTGGCGGAGGCCGACGGGTTCGTCGCGCGGCTGCCCGACGGGCTCGACACGATGGTGGGCGAGCGCGGCACCACGCTGTCGGGTGGGCAGCGGCAGCGGTTGACGCTCGCCCGCGCCCTCGCCGGCAACCCGCGGCTGCTGGTGCTCGACGACGCGACCAGCGCGGTCGACCCGCGCGTGGAGGCGGCGATCCTGGCGTCGCTGCGGTCCACGTCCTCCGGGCCGGCGGCGTCGATACTCGTGGTGGCGTACCGGCGGGCCACGATCGCGCTCGCCGACGAGGTGGTCTACATCGAGCACGGCCGGGTGGTCGCGACCGGCACCCACCCCGACCTGCTGGCCACCGTGCCCGGATACGCGGACCTGGTCACCGCCTACGAGAAGGCCGAGGCAGAACGCGAACGTGAACACGCATACGAGGAGGTGACTCCGTGAACACGCTGCGACGCGGGCTGGCCCTGTCGCCGGAGCTGCGTGCGGGGCTCGCCGGCACGCTGTTCTTCGCCGTTGTGGCCATGGCGGGGCGGGCCGCCGTACCGGTGGCGATCCAGCAGGGCATCGACCGGGGCCTGCGCGCGCCCGGCGGCCCCGACCTCGGCGTGGTGGGCGTCGTCGTGGCGGCCACCGTCGCGGTGCTGGCGGTCACCACGCTGTGCGGGTACCTGATGATGCGCCGCCTGTTCACGGTGAGCGAGACCGCGCTCGCCAACGTGCGGATCCGCACCTTCCGGCACGTGCACGACCTGTCGATGCTGCACCAGCAGGCGGAGCGGCGCGGCTCGCTGGTGTCGCGGGTGACCAGCGACGTCGACCAGATCACGCAGTTCCTCCAGTGGGGCGGCGTGATCCTGCTGATCAGCCTCGGCCAGGTCGCGGTCACCACGGTCGTGATGGCGGTGTACTCGTGGCAGCTCACGCTCGTCGTGTTCGCCGCGTTCCTACCGGCGGCGGTCGTCATCCGGGCGTTCCAGCGGCGGCTGCGTGGGGCGTACGGGGTGGTCCGGGAGCGCACGGGCGCCATGCTCGCGGCCGTTTCGGAGAGCGTGGTGGGCGCCGAGGTCATCCGGGCGTACGGGGCGTCCGGGCGGACCGCCGTGCGGCTGGACGCGGCGATCGACGGCCAGCGCAAGGCGCAGCAGCGGGCGCTCCGGTTGAGCGTCACCGGGTTCTCCACGGGGGAGCTGGCCGCCGGCCTTGCCCTCGGTGCGGTGGTGATGATCGGTGTACTGCTCGGCGTCGACGGTCAGATCACCATCGGCCAGCTCACCGCGTTCCTGTTCCTGGTGACGATGTTCACCCAGCCGGTGCAGATCGCGACCGAGGTGCTCAACGAGGCGCAGAACGCGGTCGCGGGCTGGCGCCGGGTGCTCGACGTGCTGGACATCGAGCCCGACGTGGCCGATCCGGCTGCGGACGGTGTGGACCTGCCGGCCGGCCCGCTCGACGTCCGCTTCGAACACGTCTCGTTCTCCTATCCGGGTGCCCTCCGGACCGACGGCGACGGGACTGCCAGCCAACAGAGCCCCAGGGTCTTGTCCGATGTGGACCTGGAGATACCGGCGAAGACGCGGGTGGCCGTTGTCGGCGAGACCGGCAGCGGGAAGACCACGTTCGCCAAGCTGCTGACGCGGCTCATGGACCCGAGCGAGGGCGCGGTGCTGCTGTCGGGCGTGCCGCTCGACCGGGTGCGGTTCGCGTCGCTGCGCAGCCGGGTGGTGATGGTGCCGCAGGACGGGTTCCTGTTCGACGCCACCGTGGCCGAGAATGTCCGCTTTGGACACCCGGAGCTGAGCGACGAGCAGCTGGCGCTGGCGTTCGCCGAGCTGGGGCTGGCGGACTGGGTCGAGGGCCTGCCGCACGGCGCGCAGACGCCGGTGGGCGAGCGCGGTGAGGCGTTGAGCGTGGGGGAGCGGCAGCTCGTGGCGCTCGCTCGGGCGTATGTGGCGGACCCGGACCTGCTGGTGCTCGACGAGGCGACCAGTGCGGTGGACCCCGCGACCGAGGTGCGCCTGCAACGCACCCTGGACGCCGTGACCCGCGGCCGCACCACGGTGGCGATCGCCCACCGCCTGTCCACCGCCCAGGCGGCCGACGAGGTCATCGTGGTCGACAACGGTGAGGTCGTGCAGCGAGGCCCTCACGCGGCGCTCGTGGCGGACCCAGACAGTGTCTACGCACGCCTCTACGCCAGCTGGCTGGAGCAGACCCGCTAGGCCTGGTCCGCGGCGGAGCCGCAGTGGCGGCACAACACGGGGTGGAGGAGGCGGGCCAGGTCGGCGCGGTCGTCCACCGGGCGGGGAAATGCCAGGCGCACGCGGTACTCGGCGTTCGCCGGCCCTAGGGCCACCACGAAGCCGTACCGGTCGAGGCGGACGACGCGGGGTGTCGGGCCGGCGGGTGCGGTGTGGCCGCTGCCGGCGAGCTGCCGCTCGATGAAGCCGGTCATTTCCGGCACGTGGTGGTCGGCGAGGTCGGTGAGCAGGTCGCACTCGATGTGGTGCAGCGGGTCGGGCTCGGCGGCGGCGTACTCGTCCGGGTCCACCTCGACCGTCCCACCGGCCCGCTCCAGCCGCACCTCGGCCGGCTCCATGCGGTACAGCACCTGGCCCTGCCCGACGTCGAGCAGGTCGCCGACCGGGTCGCAGTCGGCGAAGTCGAGCGCCGCCTCGCGCGCCTCGGCCCCGTCGAGCGCCACGGCCCAGCCGGATACCCACACCCGTCCGAGTGACGGCGAGCCGGCCACCGGCGGTACGTCGGGGACGTCGAGGACGACCGCGATGTCGTCGGCGCCGTCCGTGGGGCGCAGGGCGCGGGTGAGGTCGCTGTCGGCGGGCACCAGCAACAGGACCCGACCCGCCCGATCGGTGGCGTGCCGCACGCGGTGCGGACCGGGGCGGCAGGCGATGTGCGCGCTGCCGGCGAGCCGGCCGGCCGCCAGTGTGCGGGCGACCTCGGCGGGACTGGGCTGCATCTGGCCTCCAAGGTTAGGTTAAGCTAACTTGCGCAGGTAATGTAAGGCTAACCTAACTTGTCAGGAGGCGTCTACGTGAACCAGGCCCGACCGAAGGCGAGGCTCTCCCGGGCACTCGGCATCCCGCTGACACGGAAGTGCGTGAAGTACTTCGAGCGCCGGCCGTATCCGCCCGGCGTGCACGGTCGGGCGCGGCGGAAGACTTCCGACTACCAGGTGCGGCTGCTCGAGAAGCAGCGGCTGCGGCACCAGTACAACATCAGCGAGGCCCAGATGCGGCGCGCGTTCGAGGAAGCGGCCCGCAGCACCGACAAGACCGGCGAGCGCCTGGTGAGCCTGCTGGAGCGGCGGCTCGACGCGGTCGTGCTGCGCGCCGGGCTGGCCCGCACGATCTACCAGGCCCGCCAGCTCGTGGCGCACGGCCACTTCACTGTGGACGGTCGCAAGGTCGACATCCCGTCGTACCGGCTCAAGCCCCACCAGGTCGTCGCGGTGCGCGAGTCGAGCCGGCAGAAGCCACCGTTCCAGATCGCGGCCGCCGGTGCCCACGCCGAGGGCCCCATCCCGCACTACCTGTCGGTGGCGCTCTCCGACCTGCGGGTGACGCTGCTCAAGGAGCCGGAGCGGCGCGAGGTGCCGGTGCTCTGCGACGAGCAGCTCGTCGTCGAGTTCTACTCCCGCTAACTGATCTTGCCGGCGATATAGCGCTGGAGCGTGGGCGCTACCGCCGAGATCACCACCTCCGGCGGGGCGGAGGCCAGCGGCTCCAGCTTCAGTACGTATCGGACCATGGCGAGCCCGGCCATCTGGCTGGCCACGAGGCTGGCCCGAAGCCGGGCCTCGTCAGGCTCCCCGCCGAGCTTCGGCAGGACGTACCGGAGCATCTGCGTCGTGACGAACTCGCGCAGCAGGCGCGCGGTCCACTCGTTGCTGAGGGCCGAGCGCAGCAGCGCGACGCCCGCCGCGCCCGCGGGTGAGTCCCAGACGGACAGGAACATGCGGACCACCCGCTCACCGATCCCGTCCATGCCGCCCTCCAGCACCTGGGGCAGCACCGTCGCCGGGTCGATCGGGAAGTCCATACACGCCCGGAACAGCTGCTCCTTGGTGCCGAAGTAGTGATGCACCAGCGCCGGGTCGACCCCGGCGCTGGTGGCGATGCCGCGGATGGACGCCGCGTCGAACCCGCGCTCGGCGAACGCCTCCCGGGCCGCGGCGAGGATCGCCTCGCGGGTGTCCGGGTTGCCGGGGCGCCGCCCGGTGCGTCGTGCCATCCGCGGACCCTCAGGCGGTGCGCCGGCGAAGGGTGGCAGCGGCCAGCACCAGGGCGACGGTTACGGCGCCGGCGACGATCGCCAGGTCGCGCCACATCGTGCCGGTGGGATCGGTGTGCACACCCACCTCTTGGAGCGCCTCCACCGCGTACGACAGCGGCAGCACGTCGCTGATCGCCTCCAACCAACCCACCATCTGGTCACGGGCGACGAACAGGCCGCAGAGCATGATCTGCGGGAACGCCACCACCGGTAGGAACTGTACGGCCTGGAACTCGGTGCGCGCGAAGGCACTGCACAGGAGGCCGAGCGCCACCCCGAGCACCGCGTTGACCACCGCGATCAGGATCACGAGCCATGGGCTGCCCTGCGTGTCGAGGCCGAAGAGCCAGTACGCCACGGCCGAGGCGACCGCAGCCTGGACGGCAGCGGCGATCCCGAACGCGATCCCGTATCCGAAGAGCAGGTCGATCTTGCCCAGCGGGGTGGTGAGCAGGCGCTCCAGCGTGCCGGTGGTGCGCTCGCGCAGCATCGCGATGCTGGTCACCAGGAACATGATGATGAACGGGAAGACGCCCAGCATGACCAGCGCGATCCGGTCGAAGACCTGCGGCTGGTCGTCGAACATGAAGTACAGCAGGGTCAGCAGCACGACGGGCACCAGCAGCAGGAGCGCGATCGTGCGCCGGTCGTGGCTCAGCTGGCGCAGGATGCGGCCGGTCGTGACGGCGAGGATGCGGGGGTTCATCGGGACTCTCCGGTGTTGGTAGGAGCCGCGGCCGACCTCGACGGACCTCGACCCGGATTCCGTTTTGGGCTCTCCTCCTGGGCGCGGATGAGGCGCAGGAACGCCTCGTCGAGGTCGTCGGTGCCGGCGCTCGCCCGCACCGCGGCGGGAGTGTCGTCGGCGATCAGCTGGCCCTCGCGGATCAGCAGCAGCCGCTCGCAGCGGGCCGCCTCATCCATGACGTGGCTGGAGACCAGCAGGGTGGCGCCGTTCGCGGCCATCTCGTGGAACCTCTTCCACAGCTCGTCGCGTAGCACCGGGTCTTGCCCGACGGTGGGCTCGTCGAGGACGACCAGGTCGGGGTTGCCAACTATCGCGCAGGCCAGCGAGGCGCGGCTGCGCTGCCCGCCGGAGAGCGTGCCGACCAGCTGGCCGGCGGCCTGCTTGAGACCGACGTCGGCGACCGCCTGGTCGGCCTCGGCCGCGTCCATCCCGTACAGCGCCGCGAAGTACCGCGCGTTCTCCCGCACGGTCAGGTCGGCGTACACGCTCGGCGCTTGTGTGAGGTAGCCCATCCGGCGGCGCAGCGACGCCGCCCCCGCCGGCTCGCCGAAGACGGCGATCGAACCGGACTTGACGATCTGCACGCCCACGATCGCCCGCATGAGCGTGGTCTTGCCGCTGCCGCTCGGGCCGAGCAGACCGGTGACGCTGCCGCGCGGGATCGTGCAGCTGAGACCGTGCAGCACGGTCCGCTTCCCACGCTCGATCACGAGGTCATGGACCTCGATCGCGGTGTCCATGTGTGCTCCTTCGGGTAATTCAACGCCTGTTGAACTCAACGCTAGATGAAATCTTGGAACGGCGCAATCGGGCTTGACTTCGAGTGCGCTCGAACTGGAACCCTGGAAGGCATGACGATGACCGTGAGCGAGGCGGCGGAGCGGGTCGGGCTCACCGCGTACACGCTGCGTTGGTACGAGCAGGAAGGGCTGGTCGAGCCGGTCGACCGCGACTCGGCCGGACGCCGCCGGTACTCCGATCAGGACGTCGGCTGGCTGGTGCTGCTGACCCGGCTCCGGCGCACCGGCATGCCGGTGCGCGACATGCGCCGGTACGCGGAGCTCGCCCGCCAGGGCGACCGCACGCTCGGCGCGCGCCGAGCGCTCTTCGAGGCGCACCGCGACCGGGTACTGGCTCGCATCGCCGAGCTGGAAGAAGACCTGGAAGTCTTGAACTACAAGATCGACGTCTACGGGAAGATGGAGCGGGAACTACAGTGACGCGAAAGATCGCCGACGCCGACGTCGCACCCATCGGCCTCGGGTGTATGGGCATGAGCATGGCCTACGGCGTCACCGACGACGCCGAGTCCACCCGCACCCTGCACCGGGCCCTCGACCTCGGCGTCAACCACCTCGACACCTCCGACGCGTACGGCGCGGGCGCCAATGAGCGGCTGCTCGCACCCGTCGTCCAGGCACGCCGCGGGGAGGTGTACCTCGCCACCAAGTTCGGCATCCGGATGCCGCCCGGCGCCTCCCACTCGGCCACGCCCGGTACCCGTATCGACAGCAGCGCAGAGTGGGCCGCCGAGGCCTGCGATGCTTCCCTGTCGCGGCTCGGCATCGACACGATCGACCTGTACTACCTGCACCGCCGCGACCCGGCCACCCCGATCGAGGAGACCGTCGGCGCGATGGCCGCGCTGGTCGGCGCCGGCAAGGTCCGCCACCTCGGGCTCTCCGAGGTCAGCCCGGCCACGCTGCGGGCGGCCCACGCGGTCCACCCGATCGCCGCGGTGCAGATGGAGTACTCGCTGTTCACCCGCGACGTCGAGAGGGAGATGCTCGCCACCTGCCGCGAGCTCGGCGTGACCCTGGTCGCGTACTCGCCGGTCGGTCGGGGACTGCTCACCGGCGCGATCACATCGACCGCGCAGCTCGGCGACGGAGACTTCCGGGCCGCCGCGGCGCCGCGGTTCGCGCCCGAGAACCTCGACGCCAACCTGGCCCTCGTCGCACGGGTCCGCGAGGTGGCCGCCGAGATCGGCTGCACACCGGCCCAGGCGGCGCTCGCCTGGCTGCTCGCCCAGGGCGACGAGGTGGTGGCGATCCCCGGCACCAAGCGCGTGAAGTACCTGGAGGAGAACGCGGCGGCCGCCGACATCTCGCTCACCGCCGAACAGCTCGATCGGCTCACCGCCGCGGTGCCGCCCGAAGCCGTCGCGGGGGAACGGTACGCCGAGGCAGCAATGCGATTCATCGGACACTGAGTTGATATTGCCCCCCGGATCGGGCGTGCGGCACGATGGCGCCGTGATCGAGTTGCCGGTCGTCGAATCGGGGTTCCTGGGAGAGTGGGTGGACCGGCTGCGGAGCGCGGCCGGCCCGCCCGTGGTCGGGATCCTGTTGCGCGGCAGCTACGCCCGCGCCGCCGCCACCGCGTACAGCGACGTCGACCTCGACGTGGTCGTCACCGGTCCCACCTACGAGGCGCACCCCGCTTACCTGGCCGAGACCGGTGTGGGGCGCCTCGTGCACATCTCCATCGCGATGGCCGACGCGGCGACGTGGGCCGCGCACGTCGCCGCCCCCGCCGACTGGGCGTTCGGGCTGCCGGTGCGCTCGCCGATGCGCGTGCTGTGGGCCGCCGACGAATGGCGCGAGCGGCTCGACCGTACCGAGATCCACCAACCACCCGCGCGGCCACAGCTCGAAGCGCTGGTCGCCGACCTCGGCAAGGTCGCCGGCGCGTTCGCCGCCGGTGACGACCTCGGCGGCCGCTTCGCGGCCAGCGACCTCGCCCGCCGCTGCCCGTCCGTGCTCCGGCTCGCCAACCCCTCGGTCACCGTCGCCAGCCGCCGCGAGGCCCTCGACGCGGCGCTCGGCCTGCCGGCCGCGCCGCCCGGCTACCGCGAGGCCATGCTCACCTGCCTCGGCCTCACCGGCGGTTCACCATCCGATGTGTACGCGGCCGCGCGCCGCCTGGTCAGCGGAACGGTGGCGACGGTGCGCCCCTACGCACGTGAGCTCGCCGAATCAGCCGGACAGGATTGGGGTGAGGCGCTGGTCGACGGCCGCCTCGACCGCTACCTCGCACAGCTACGCCCGCACCGGTTTACGTAGGGCCGGCTGGGAAGACGTCGACCCGGCAGGCCAACGGAGAATCGCTGGCCAGATAGTCGAGCGTGACGTCGTAGTCCGCGCCCGAACGCACGCGCACCGGCGTCGGCAGGAAAATGATCTGCGGATTGAGCAGGAACTCGGTGGGCTTGTCGGCCCAGACGCCGTCGGCGAACTCGATGTCATACGTGATCTTCACGGCGTTCGCCACACCGTCGTCGGTGCCCGTCACCCGCACCCGGGTGTCGATCCTCTCGTCGGAGGGATCGAGGAAGTCGGTCGACAGATACAGCGCTGGGCTGGTCAGCGAGCGATCGTCGTCGAGCTCGGTGAACCGCGAGTCGTAGGTGAACTTCAGCCCGTACAGCTCTTCCTGGGCGTGGAGCAGCTCGACATAGTTCTTCATCTGCATCGGCACCACCCGGCCGCCCGGCTTGAGAAACCGGAGCAGGTTTCGCACGATCTGCAGCTGCGGTTCGAAGAAGAAGCCCGCGCTGATCACTTCGCTGATGAGGACGTCGACGCCTTCGGGCAGGTCGGTGGTGGTGGCGTTGGCGTTGAGCGCGATGACCCGGTCGCTCAACCCGTTGCGCCGGGCGTTTTGCTCGATGACGGGGATGAACTCGGGGTTGAGCTCCAGGCAGTAGACCCGCGCCGCGCCGGCCTGCGCCGCGAGCATCCCCAACAGCCCAGTGCCGCTGCCGGCGTCCACCACGACATCGCCTGGCCTCACAGCCTGGTGGATCGCTGTCCGCAGATACTCGACGCGATGCGCATCGTACAGACAAGCTTGGATGTCATATGTGGTGAACGCCTTGTCGGTGACGTTTCCGTGGGTCGGAACAGAGTCACTGGAGTGAACCACCGGTACCTGCTTCTGTGAGGTCGACTTGCGTGTACCTACCGGGCGCCGACCGCAATCTTAGCTGGCTCGGTGACCCCATCGACCAAGTGCGCTCACGGCCGGGGCCGGCGGTTTCGGCTACCCAGGGCCAGAACCATGCCGTCCCAGCCATCGCGGAATGCCTGGCCGGGCGCCACATGCTCGACCGTCAACTCGTCGGCGTAGGGCCGCAGCACCCGTCTGACCTCGTACTCAGTAACTGCTACCGCGGGAAACCGCAGGTCACGGACGTGGTATCCGCGAGAGTTCCGGATGAACGCCGCGGCGAATGGTGCGCCGGGCCGAAGCGAGGTGAGGAAGTTGCGCGTCGCCAGCTCGAACTCCGTGGGGATACCGGTGATCGACTCGGCGACGAAGAACATCGTGCCGAGATCCCAGAGCCCCTCGGGCAGAGCGAAGACGCTCGCCTTTTCCACCTTGGCGATTGCGGGCAGCACGGCACGCGGGCGCTGGAAGCGGCGGTACATCGGCGCGGACTCGCGCAACGCCTCCCAGAACGGATCCCAGAGCTGTCCGTACGGCCGGACGCCGTGCTCCAGCCACCGCACGTTGGAGGCGGAATATTCCCACAGGGTGATGGACTCGGCGACGGGAAGCATCGCCAGCGCGGGGTAGAGATTCGTGCCCGAACCGACGTCGATGGCGTGGCGTTTTCGGCCGATCGCCCGCGTCGCGAAGAACCTGCCGACGCGTGAAATGACGGCATGGTCGTCGGGATGGATCTCGCCGTAGTTATGGTCCGCGTACCACTGCGAGTCGAACTCGTCCCACGGCGCGTCTGCGTTGCTGACAGCAGTGGCGACTTTTTGATCTGGTATGACCGCCATCGATCGGCTCCTTACGCTGCGCAGCAACTGAATCAACGCTATCAGCGATAGTTGGTAAGTACCCATCAGACGACCGGATACGCCTGTGTCGGGAAAAGGATCTGTCGAAAGCAATATCTTGACGGGCGAGCGGTTCCGACCCTCGAACACCACCGATACCGTGTGACTCATGGCGCGCGGCAAGATGCAGATGGTAAGTAGCGTCATCGGTGGCCTGACCGTCTTGTTTCTCGGCAGCCTCGCGTTCAACGCCGCGTCCAACCAGGAGCGCTGGCCCGGCGCGCTCGATCTGGTGCGCACGAATCCATGGATCACGGTTGTGCTGCTGGTGCCGCTCGCCACCTGGTTGCTGTGGCTGTCCGCGGGCGCTGCCGGTCGCACGCAGAGATACGGCCGTCGTGGCACCCTGCCGCCAGCCAAGACATTCCGGATGCCGCCGAGGAACCTTCTGTTCACGGGACGCGAGCTGGCGATCCACGAAGTGCGGACGGCGCTTACGAGCCACCGGTCGGTCACGGTGCAGGCGATCGAGGGCATGGGCGGCGTGGGAAAGACCCAACTCGCGATCGAGTACGCCTACCGGTATCTCCATAAATACGCCTTCGTCGCATTCATCGACGCCGAACGGCTCGAATTGATCTCCTCGCAGTTCGTCGCGCTGGCCAATGCCCTCGATGTGCCGGATCCGGTCGCCGAACAGGCTGTCACCGCGGTGTATCGGGCACTGGCCAACCGTTCGCCGTGGCTCGTCATCTTCGACAACGCCGGCGAGGACTTCACCCCACAGCAGTTGCTGCCGAGCGGCGAGACCGCCGACGGGCACGTGATCGTCACGACCCGCCACCGCGGTTGGTCCAGTCGCGGCACCGTCCTCGAACTCGACGTGTTCGAAGACCAGGAGTCCGTCACGCTCCTTCGACAGCGCGTCCCGGACATCCACTGGCGAAACGCACACCGCATCGCCGAGATGCTCGGCAACCTCCCTCTCGCGATCACCCAAGCGGCCGCGTACCTCCGGTACACCGGGATGCCCGCCGCCGAGTACGCCAGCCTGCTCACCCACCAGATCGAGACAATGATCGAGCGGGGCGACGTCACCGACCGGCCAGGCGTGGTCGTCGCCACCCTCTGGAGCCTCCACCTGCGCGGCCTGGAGGTCGCTCACCCGCCCGCGGTCGCGCTGCTGCAGGTGTGCGCGATGCTGGCGCCCGAACCCATCCCGCTCCACCTCTTCACGCGGCACCCCGGGGTGCTGCCCGAGCCGCTCCAGCGATCCGCGCGAGACCCCGTCCGCTGGAACGACGCGATCGGCGCGGTCGTCGGGCGCAGCCTCGCCAGGCGGCAGAGTGACCGCCTGCTGGTGCACCGGCTGGTGCGGGCGGCCATCCGGCGCGACATGTCGGAGGACGCCAGGGCGGCGACGCACGAGTTGGCGTGCCGCCTGCTCGCGGCCGAGGCCCCGCCCGACATACGAGACCACCCGACGCGCTGGCAGATGTGGCAGGACCTTCTGCCGCACGTCTTCGCCGTGGTCGAGCAAGGGCCGGTGCCGGGTGCCGACACCGAGGTCGCGGTGATCCTGCGGGTCTCGGCCTGTTGTGTGCGCAACATGGGCGATCCGGTGACCGCGCATCCGCTCGCCGAGCGCGCACTGGCCATCGACGAGCGCGTGTACGGCCGCCAGCACCCGCGAGTCGCCGAAGACCTGCACATCCTCGGCCAGAGCCTGCGCGACCTTGGACGTCCGGCGGAGGCCCGGCCGCTCGTCGAACGGGCACGCGAGATCCACGACCGCCGGTACCTGCCGGGAGACCGCGCCAGCGCGCAGGATCTCGCTCAGGATCTCGCGCTGCTCGCGCTCATCGTCCGCGACCTCGGCGAGCCGGAGGTCGCCCTACCTCTCGTCGAACGCGCCCACGAGATCGACCTGGCGACCCACGGGCCGACCCACGGCTACATCGCTGACGACCTCACTACGCTGGCCCGCCTCCGGCAGGACCTCGGCGATCCGCAGGGCGCGCGGGAACTGGCGGAACGCGCCTTGGCGATCGACACTCGGCTCTACGGGTCGAGCCACGCCTACGTCGGCATCGACTCGACCATCCTCGCCAACATCCTCAACGACCTTGGCGAACGCGACGCCTCCCGAGAGCTGGCGGCCGTCGCCACTGCGATCTTCCAGGCCAGGCCGGGCACCGACTACCGGTGGACCGAGGAGGACCGGAACCTGCTTCGCAAGCTCTACCCCGAGGGCTGGAGCGCCTCCTGACGCGTACGGCTCGGCGCCCCGGCCACGTGCCGGGACGGCCGAGCCGTCGCTTGTCCGGTCAGAGGGCGAGGACGCGGTCCAGGAAGTTCCGGTACCGGCGCATCGCCACCCGCATTGCCTCGGTGTCGGGGGTGTCCGAGTGCCGGCGCGGGTCGAGGTCGACCTGCTCGGCCAGCAGCCGCTCGGCGAGCGTGTGCACCGCGCTGGCGACGAGCGCCTGTGCCTGCGCGACCGCCGCCTCGGGGTCGTCGACGAACAGCGACTTCACCTGGTGCCAGTCGTCGCGGAAGCGTTCCGCGTCGTCCCCGCTCCACACGGCGATCGGCGTCTCCGCCACGTCGCCCGGCCGCAGCGGGCTGGCGGCGGCGACCAGCACGGGCTCCGGCTCCTCGGTCACTGCCTCGGACTCGCCGTCCTCCTCGGCCTCGCCGTCCTCCTGGGCCGCCTGGGCGGCCTCGCCGCCCGCGGGGGGCGGCGTTCCCCAGTCGTGTTCGTCCTCCTCGTCGGGGCCGTCACCGCCCGCGGCGTCCGCATCCTCCTCGTCGGAGCCCTGCCCGTCGCCCTCCTCCTCCGGTGCCTGCTCGCTCTCCGCGACAGGCTCGCTGTCCGCGGTGGTCTCATCGAGTACAGGCGGAGCGGTCAACAGTTCGGTGATGTCGGCCGTGTCGGAGTGCTCGTCGGCCGTCTCCTCGGCGGAATCCACGCCGCTCTCAGCGTCGACCTCGGCCGCCGGCTCGTCGGCGCCCTCTTCTTCGTCCGTGTCGGTGAGCGCCTCGGCCTCGTGCGCATCCTCAGCCTCGTCGTCGGCGTCGGACTGCCCGGCAACGTCTTGCCCGGCAACGTCCGGGGCCGCGAGCGCGTCGGCGCCGTCCGTGGTGTCGTCTTCGTCGGTCTCGCCCTCGGTTACCGGCTCGGCGAGTGCGTCCGCGTCGTCGGTGTCGCCCTCAAGCTCGGCGACCGTTTCTGGCTGGTCGTCGGACGCTTCGTCTTCGTCGGCGCCTTCCGGGTCGGTGAGCGCGTCGGCGTCGCCCGTGGTGTCGTCTTCGTCCTCGTCCGTGACGGCTGGGCTGGCGAGTGCGGCTGCGGTGTCGTCCTCGGGCTCCGCGAGGGCGTCGGTCTCGTCCTCCGTGACGTCGCTGTCATCCTCGGGGCCGGCGAGCGCCTCGGCGTCTTGCGCGTCCTCAGCCTCGTCGTCGGCGTCGGACTGCTCGGCAACGTCTTGCCCGGCAACGTCCGGGGCCGCGAGCGCGTTGGCATCGTCCGCAGTGTCGTCGTCTTCATCGGTCTCATCCGTGACCGCGGTGGCGGCGAGCGCGTCGGTGTCGTCGGAGGCTTCGTCGGAGGCTTCGTCGGCGCGCTCCGGGTCGGTGAGCGCCTCGGCGTCGTCCGTGCTGTCGTCGGTGACCGTTGGGCTGGCGAGTGCGTCGGCGGTGTCGTCTTCGTCGGTGTCGCCTTCCGACTGCACGAGCGCGTCGGCCTGGTCTCCGGCGGCGTCACTGTCGTCGGTGGGTTCGGCGAGTGCGTCGCTGTCGGCCCCGTCGATGGCGTCTTCAGGGCCTGCGAGCGTGTCGTCGGGCTCGTCCGTCGCCGGTGACTGCGCGAGCGCGCCGGCGTCGTCCGGGTCCGTCTTCGCGGGCGTCGCGAGGGCGTCGGCGCTTTCCGGTGCGCCGGAGGATTCGGCGTCAGATTCGTCGTCGTCGAGGTTGGGCGGGGCGTCCGGGGTGGCGAGCGTGGCCGTCGGCTCTTCGGCGGCAGCGGGCGCGGAGGTGGGCGCGGCGGACTCGATCAGCTGGGTGGCGATGGGCGGCAGCGGGCTCGGCGGTTCCTCTTCGAGCCGGGGGCGGATGACCGGCATCTCGGTGGTCGGCTCGTTGAGCACGGGCGTATCTGTGGGTGGGCGCGGGCCGGGGAGTGCGATGGCGCCTGGCGTGGGGATCGCGATGGTGGGGTCGGCCTGGCCGTTCTGGCCAGGTGTCGAGGTCGGGCTGGGGTGCATTGCTGTGTGTCCTCCGTCCGCTCGTCTGGGCGCGACCGGCGGGCCGGTGCCGGTGCGCCCCAGGTGCGCCCGTACAGGTTTCTTCGGCGTCGCTGACCCGACGAAGGCTGGACCGGGTGACCTGAGGAAGGGCCCGATGACCAGAAAAGGGGGAGCGCGCCCCGCCGGAGACGACCCGTGGCGGCGCACAGTCAACCTACCGCCGGAACACAAATAGCACAGCCCCCGAAACCGTGGTCAGATGCGTACGGAACAATCGGGCACTGTGCCAGTACCTGAACCGCCGGCCGGCCGCGTACGGTCGTCCGCCCTCGCCCCAGACGTCGCCAGCCGGCTTCGGCGCAACGACGACGGCCTCGTGGCCGCGATCGTCCGAGAGCACAGCACCGGCGAGGTGTTGATGATGGCGTGGATGGACGACGAGGCGCTGCACCGCACGCTCACGACGGGCCGGGCGACCTACTGGTCGCGCAGCCGCCAGGAGTACTGGGTGAAGGGCGCGACGTCGGGGCACCACCAGTACGTGAGGTCGGTGGCGCTGGACTGTGACGGCGACACGGTGCTGGTGAGCGTCGAGCAGGTCGGCGCCGCGTGCCACACGGGCGCTCGCACGTGTTTCTTCACCGAGTTGCCCGCGAAGCAGGGGAGTCCCGCATGACGACCGGTGCTGTGAGCCCTGACGAGAGCGGGTTTGGCGAATTGGCGGCCACTCGCCGGGTGGTGCCGGTGACGCGGCGGCTGCTGGCCGACGGCGAGACCCCGGTGGGGGTTTACCGGAAGCTGGCCGGCGGCCCGGGCACGTTCCTGCTGGAGTCGGCCGAGCAGGGCGCGGGCTCGGCGGGTACGGCCTGGTCGCGGTACTCGTTCGTCGGTGTGCGCAGCGCCGCCACGCTGGTGGAGCGTGACGGGCGTGCGCAGTGGCTGGGCACGCCGCCAGCGGGGCTGCCCACCGGGGGCGATCCGGTGGCGGTGCTGCGCGAGACGGTCGCGGCGCTGACCGGCGACACGGCCGTTGACGGCCTGCCCCCGCTGACCGGCGGCATGGTGGGATATCTGAGCTATGACCTGGTGCGCCGGTTCGAGCGGCTGCCGAGCATCGCCGACGACGACATCGGCCTGCCCGAGCTGGGCATGATGCTGGCGACCGACCTGGTGGTGCTCGACCATTTCGACGGTTCGGCGATCCTGGTGGCGAACGCGATCCTTCCCGAGCGCGCCACCGACGCCGATCGCGTGGCCGCGTACCACCACGCGGTGGGCCGGCTCGACGCGATGACGACGGCGCTGTCCCGCCCGATCCCGCCGATGATCTCCACTGTGGAGAGTGCGGGGCTGGGCGACGTGGTGAGCCGCACCGATCCCGGCGCGTATCCGAAGGCGGTCGAGACGGCCAAGGAGGCCATCCGGGCCGGCGAGTGCTTTCAGATCGTGGTGGCCCAGCGGTTCGAGCGGGAGACCACCGCCGACCCGCTCGACGTCTACCGGGTGCTGCGCACCACCAACCCGAGCCCGTACATGTACCTGCTGCGGTTCGACGGGTTCGACATCGTGGGCTCGTCGCCGGAGGCACACTTGAAGGTCACGGGTGGCACTGGAGGCACAGCGAGGCGGGCACTTCTTCATCCCATCGCCGGCACCCGGCCGCGGGGCGTGACCCCGGAGCAGGACGGCGCGCTGGCCACCGAGCTGATCGGCGACCCGAAGGAGCGGTCGGAGCACGTCATGCTGGTCGACCTGGGCCGCAACGACCTGGGCCGGGTCTGCCGGCCGGGCACCGTGGAGGTGCCCGAGTTCGCGATGATCGAGCGGTACAGCCACGTCATGCACATTGTCTCGACCGTCGTTGGTGAGCTGCGCGAAGATCAGACGGCGTTCGACGCGCTCGCCGCGACGTTCCCGGCGGGCACGCTCTCCGGCGCGCCCAAGGTCCGCGCCATGGAGATCATCGAGGAGCTGGAGCCGACCCGCCGGGGACTCTACGGCGGCACGGTCGGGTACTTCGGGTTCGGCGGCGACCTGGACATGGCGATCGCGATCCGCACGGCGCTGCTCCGGGGCGGCCGGGCTTACGTGCAGGCTGGCGCGGGGATCGTGGCCGACTCGGACCCGCTCGCCGAGGAGCGTGAGACGCAGAGCAAGGCGGCCGCCGTGCTCGCCGCCATCGCGGCCGCGGAGACGCTGAAGCCAGCACGATGAACACTCGGCGGGAGTTGAGCCTCGCGGTGCTGTTGTGCGCCGCCGGCGCCGGGCTGGCGCTCTTCGCGGCGACCCGCACGTGGTGGGTCGAGGTGGTGCCTCGCCCGGCGCCGCTGCCGGCGACCCGCACGGCTCACGACGGTGGCGGTCTGCTGCCGGCGCTCGCACTGGTGGGACTGGCTGGGGCAGGGGCCATGGTGGCCACCAAAGGGCGGGCGCGCAGGTGGCTGGGCGTACTGCTGCTTCTGAACGGTGCTGGAGTGGCGACCGGCGGGGCGCTTGGTCTGAGCGATGCCATCGGTTGGCCTTTGGCCTGCGTAGCAGGCGGGGTGGCGCTCGTCGCCGGCGGCGCGCTCGCCGTCGTGCGCGGCGGCCGATGGCCGAGCCTTGGTACGCGTTACGAGCGCGCGCCCGTCGCGACCTCGGACTGGGACGCGCTCGACCGGGGCGAAGACCCGACGCTGCGCTGACTGAGCTGCCGGCGGATCTCGGCGATGCGGTCGGCCCGGGCACGGTCGGCGCAGACGGCCTCCCAGGCGTTGCCGCGGGCGGTGCGAATGCGGTCTTCGCCGACGACGGCCCGCTCGACCGTGTCGATGACGCCGACCGCCATGGAGAGAACCGTGCGGGGGAGGGCGACGAAACCGCTCTCGGGTGTGTTCATGGCTTCGCTCCGCAAATGATCAAACCGGTTGGGGCGCCGTCGAATAGTTTGCCCGATAACCAGCCTGCGCGGGGCGTGTTTCGGGGTGGTGACCGCACCGTCAACTCTCCGGTCCCCGGGCCGTATCGGCAACGCCATGCTCGTCACACCGAAATGTGTCTAAGGTCGGTTTCGTGGGTATTAGCGCCGCAACGCCCCAACAGGGAGGTTGATGAAGCGGATCGTGCTTCCCATCGCCACCGCGGCTGTCGCGGCCGCGGGCCTCATCGCCCTCGCCGGTCCGGCTCCCGCTGCCCCTGAGCAGCCCGTACCGACGCTGTGGCCCGTGCCGACATGCATCGCGCTACCCGCGTGGCCGGTGCCGACGCCGTTGCCGAGCGGGGTGCCGACCGACCTCCCGCTGCCGACCGCGTGGCCGCAGCTGCCGCTGCCCACCTGCGCGCCGTCGCCCACGGTGACGCCCTCGTAGCGGGCGGCCGGGCATTATGCCGCAGTCCACGGGGTGAGGGTTGCCATACCCCGGACTCCAACTATTCCGTGGCGACGCCTAGCATCGGGCGAATGACACCCGGAAAGGGGAGTCCGTTGGTGACTGCTGAGCATGCAAGCGCGGATGACGATGGCACCCGGCCATCCGTGAGTGTGCTCGACGAGATTCTCGCTGGAGTGCGCGAGGACGTCGAGCAGCGACAACGACAGGTCTCGCTGGAGCGGGTTAAGGAGCTGGCCGCCGCGGCACCGCCGGCGCGCGACGCGTACGCCGCGCTGCGCAAGCCGGGCGTCGCGGTGATCGCCGAGGTGAAGCGGTCGTCCCCCTCCAAGGGGCAGCTCGCCGAGATCCCGGACCCGGCAGACCTGGCGACCGAGTACGCGTCCGGCGGCGCCCGGTGCATCAGCGTGCTCACCGAGGGGCGGTGGTTCGGCGGGTCGATCGAAGACCTCGTGTCCGTGCGCGCCGCCGTCGACGTGCCGGTCCTGCGCAAGGACTTCATCGTGTCCAGCTACCAGGTGCACGAGGCGCGGGCGCACGGCGCCGACCTGGTGTTGCTGATCGTGGCCGCCCTGGAGCAGAACGTGCTCGTCGGCCTGCTGGAGCGCATCGAGTCGCTGGGCATGACCGCCCTGGTCGAGGTGCACACCGAAGAAGAAGCCGACCGCGCACTGGAGGCCGGTGCGCAGGTGATCGGCGTCAACGCCCGTGACCTGCGCACGCTGGAGGTCGACCGGTCGGTGTTCGAGCGGATCGCCCCCGGGCTGCCCAGCAGCGTCGTCAAGATCGCCGAGTCGGGCGTGCGGGGTCCGCACGACCTCATCCGGTACGCCTCGGCGGGCGCCGACGCGGTCCTGGTGGGTGAGGGCCTGGTAACCCAGAAGAGCCCCCGCGACGCCGTGGCCGAGCTGGTCAACGCCGGCAACCACCCCGCTACCCCGCGGCCCGTCCGGTGACCGCGTCCCTCGCCGGCCTGCTGCCCGACGTCGCCGGGCACTTCGGGCGGTACGGTGGCCGGTTCGTGCCGGAGGCGCTGGTCGCCGCCCTCAACCAGCTCGACGCGGCCTATCGGCACGCGATGGCCGACGAGGCGTTCCAGGCGGAGTTCGGCGCGCTGCTGCGCGACTACGCGGGCGTGCCCTCGCTGCTGTACCGCGCCGACCGGCTCTCCAATGAAGTGGGCGCCCGCGTCCTGCTCAAACGGGAAGATCTCAACCACACCGGCGCGCACAAGGTGCGTAACGTGCTCGGCCAGGCGCTGCTCACCAAGCGGATGGGCAAGCGCCGGGTGATCGCCGAGACCGGTGCGGGGCAGCACGGCGTCGCCAGCGCCACGGCCGCCGCGCTCATGGATCTCGAGTGCGTGGTCTACATGGGCGAAGTCGACACGGAGCGGCAGGCGCTCAACGTCGCCCGCATGAAGATGCTCGGCGCCACCGTCGTGCCGGTGACCAGCGGCTCGCGCACGCTCAAGGACGCGCTCAACGAGGCGCTCCGCGACTGGGTGTCCACGGTCGACCACACCCACTACGTGATCGGCACGGCGGCGGGTCCACACCCGTTCCCGGCGATGGTGCGCGACTTCGCCCGCGGCATCGGCGTCGAGGCGCGGCGGCAGTGCCTCGACCTGACCGGCGCGCTGCCCGACGCGATCGGTGCCTGCGTCGGCGGCGGCTCCAACGCGATCGGCATCTTCCACGCGTTCGTCGGTGACGAGGGCGTGCGGCTGTACGGGTTCGAGGCGGGCGGCGAGGGCATCTCCAGCGGCCGGCACGCGGCGCGCTTCTCCGGCGGCACGCCGGGGGTGCTGCACGGCACGCGCACGTACGTGCTCCAGGACGACGACGGGCAGACCCTCGAATCACACTCGATCTCGGCGGGGCTCGACTACCCCGGAGTGGGGCCCGAGCACGCGTGGCTGCACGACACCGGCCGCGCCTCGTACCTGCCGGTGACCGACGACGAGGCGATGGCGGCGTTCCAGCTGCTGTGCCGCACCGAGGGCATCATCCCGGCGCTGGAGAGCGCGCACGCGATCGCCGGCATCATCAAGGTCGTGCCCTCACTTCGTGAAGAGCTGGGACGCGAGCCGACGATCATCATCAACCTGTCCGGGCGCGGCGACAAGGACGTCGAAACGGCCGGCGCCTACTTCGGGATCCTGAAATGACAGAGCTAGCTGGCGCTCGCCTCCGCTCGCGCGGGTCATGCGCCCCAAAGCCTCCCTGTAGCCGCCAGTCGCTCCGCTTTGTGGCGGCTGCGGGAGGCGGCGCATGACCATCGCGGTCGCCTTCGAGAAGGCGCGGGCCGAGGCGCGGCCGTCCGGCCGGGAGCGGCCCGGACGGGCCCTCGTCGTCGGGTGCATGCCCGCCGGGTTCCCCACGGTCGAGGGCAGCATCGCGTCGATGAAGGCGATGGCTGAGGCGGGCGTCGACGTGATCGAGGTGGAGTTGCCGTACTCCGACCCGGTCATGGACGGCCCGGTCATCCAGAAGGCGAGCGACATCGCGCTGGCCGCTGGGGTACGCACCCGTGACACGCTGCGCATCATCGAGGCGGTCGCGGCCACCGGTGTGCCGGTCGTACTGATGACGTACTGGAACCCGATCGAGAAGTACGGCGTCGACGGCTTCGCGCGCGACCTCGCCGCGGCCGGCGCCACCGGCATGATCACGCCCGACCTGATCCCCGACGAGGCGCAGGAGTGGCTGGCGGCGTCCGAGACGCACGGGCTCGACCGCACGTTCCTCGTCTCGCCGTCGTCGACCGACGACCGGATCGCGATGACCGTCGGCCACTGCCGCGGCTTCGTGTACGCGACGTCGATCATGGGTGTCACCGGGGCACGCGAGCAGACCTCGTCGGCGGCGCCTGAGCTGGTCGCCCGGGTGCGCGCGGTCAGCGACCTGGCCGTGGGCGTCGGCCTGGGCGTACGCGACGGTGCGCAGGCCGGCGAGGTGGGGCGGTTCGCCGACGCGGTGATCGTGGGCAGCGCGTTGATCCGGTGCGTTCTGGAAGCGCCGGACGAAGCGGCGGGGCTCGACGCGCTCCGCACGTTGAGCGCCGACCTGGCGGCCGGCGTCCGGGCTGAGTCTGGTGCCCTCGCTCCGCTCGGGTCGCTCGCGCGCTCGGAAGCCGCCCTGTAGACCACAGTCGCTCTGGTCGCTTCGCTCCCGACGCTTTGTGCGGTCTGCGGGCGGCGCGCGCTCGCTGTGTCTGGTGCCCTCGCTCCGCTCGGGTCGCTCGCGCGCTCGGAAGCCGCCCTGTAGACCGCAGTCGCTCTGGTCGCTTCGCTCCCGACGCTTTGTGCGGTCTGCGGGCGGCGCGCGCTCGCTAACGAACCAACGCCGCCGCGGGCTGGTCGGCCTCGGCGTCGTCGGCCTCGGGAAGGTCCGGCTCCTTGTCGCGCTGGACCTCGCGCAGCACCCCGCTGCGCCCCGCGACCGCGTCCGCGACGGCGGCCCGCGCGGTCGGGGTCATCGGCTCGGGCAGCGCGTCGGGGTCGTGCCACGAGAGGCGGCTGATCCGGCCCGGCGAGTTGACCGACGGCTCGCCGCCGTCGATCTCCGCACGGAAGACGTGCATGAGCACGTCGGGCAGGTCTTCGCCGCACGCGTCGCCGGTGAGCTGGTAGATACCCAGCAGGTCGACCATGTGCGTCTCCAGCCCGGTCTCCTCGCGGATGTCGCGCACAGCCGCGTGCATCGGGCTCTCGGCCTGGCGGATGCGACCGCCGGGCAGGCACCAGAGGCGGTGCCCTTGACGAAGCTGACAGAGCAGTACGCGGCCGGCGGCGTCGGTGATGACGGCGGCGACCGCGGAGGTCAAGGAGCTCATGTAAAGAGCCTACGGCCGCCCGAACGTCAAGTCAGCCTCCCGGCCAGGTCCTTCGATACCGGACCTTGGTCAAACACCGGCCGACCGGGGTGACGCGGTGGGTCCTTGCGGCGGTAGCGTGTGCACCCGTGACAATCGCCGCAATCCCGAGCCCGAGCACCGCCATCTGGCACCTCGGCCCGATCCCGGTTCGGGCGTACGCCCTCTGCATCATTCTCGGCATCGCGGTGGCGTGCGCGGTGACCGAAGTGCGGTTGCGCCGCCGCGGCGGCCCGCAGTGGGCGGTGCTCGACATCGCACTCTGGGCGGTGCTGTTCGGCATGGTGGGCGCGCGGCTCTACCACGTGATCACCTCGCCGCAGGACTACTTCGGTGCGGGCGGTGAGCCCATCCGGGCGCTGTACATCTGGGAGGGCGGCCTCGGCATCTGGGGCGCCGTCGCGGGCGGTGTGCTCGGCGGGTGGCTCGCGGCCCGCCAGCTCGGCATCCCGTTCGCGGTGGTGGCCGACGCGGCCGCGCCCGCCCTGCCGCTCGCGCAGGCGGTCGGCCGGATCGGCAACTGGTTCAACAACGAGCTGTACGGCGGCCACACCGACCTGCCGTGGGGCCTCAACGTGCACCAGATGGACCCGGAGAACCCCGGCGAGGCGCTCAAGGACCAGAACGGCGACCCGATCCTGGAGCCGGGCGGCCCGTTCCACCCCGCGTTCCTGTACGAGGCGCTGTGGAACGTCGGTGTCGCCGGCGTGGTGATCTGGGCCGACCGGAAGTGGAAGCTCGGCAAGGGCCGGGCGTTCGCGCTCTACGTGATGGCCTACACGGTGGGGCGGTTCTGGATCGAGCTGATGCGCACCGACGAGGCCAACAAGATCCTCGGCGTGCGCCTCAACGTCATCACCTCGGTCGTCGTCTTCCTCGGCGCCCTTATCTACTTCCTGCGCGTCCGCGGCCCCCAGGAGTACCTGGTGCCGGTCGACGCACCGGTGGCCGCCCCGGCGGGCGGGGCCGGCGGCGACGTGTCGCAGCGCGACGTCTCCGGCGCGTCCGGCGCCGCGTCCCGCAAGCCGCAGCGGTACCGCGCGGTGACCGAGGAGCAGTACCGTGCGTACCAGGAGACTGGTGTGCTACCCGTCGTGGAGAAGGGTGATCTCCTCGACGACTTCGCGGACGACGAGACGGACGAGCCCGACGACGAGCCCGACGGCCTCGACGACGCGGCGGAGGACGACGCGGACGAGGTCGAAAAGTCGGACGAAGAGTCGGACGACGAGTCCGACACCGACGCTCGCGGCCGCGCCGAGAATGGCGGCGATTCAGCCGTCCGCACCACCGACGACCGCTGAGAGACCAAACCGAGCAAGGGGGCGCAGCCCATGCGTACCGCAGTCGTCGTGGGTGCCGGGATCGGTGGCCTCGCGGCCGCGGGCGGGCTGGCCCGGTCCGGTTGGCAGGTAACGCTCCTGGAGCGCGACGACCGGGTCCGCCCCGGCCGCACCGCGCTGATCCTGTGGCCCAACGCGGTACGGGCTTTGGAATCGCTCGGCATCGCTGACGGGCTGGCCGCGATCGCGACGCCGCTGCCCGACACGGGGATACGCCGTCCGGACGGCCAGTGGCTCGTGCAGCCCCGGGTCGGCGGCACCCGGCTGCCGGTCGTGGTGCACAGCGACGACCTGCAGGACGCGTTGGTGGCGGGCCTCGGCGACCGGGTGGAGATCCGCACCGGTGTCACCGTGCGCTCGGTACGCGCCAACCCGGGTGACCGGCCGGCGGTAGGCGACGGGCGCACCACGTTCGAGGCTGACGTCGTGGTGGCCGCCGACGGCATCGACAGCGCCGTCCGGCAGCGGCTCGCGCCCGAGTCCACCGTCGTCAGCTCCGGCTGCGCGGCGTGGCGGGCCGTGATCCCGTGGTACCGGGCGCCCAGCCTGCCCGGCGACGTGCCCGTGCGCGGCGAGACCCTCGGTGCCGGATACCGGTTCGTGGCCGCGTCGCTGGGCGAGCGCGGCTCGGCGGGCGCTTCCACGCGCGGCGGCATCTACTGGGTCGCCACGGCGGCCGGCGCGCCCCGCCCCGAGCCGCCCGCAACCCAGCTCGCGCTGCTGCGGCGGTGGTTCTCCAGTTGGCACGCGCCCATCGGCGACCTGCTCGCCGCCACCGAGCCCGACGACCTGGTGCAGCAGGAGGTGCGCGAGCTGCGCCCGCTGCCCCGGGGCTACGGGTTCCCAGCAGGTACGGGCGGGTTCGTGCTGCTCGGCGACGCCGCGCACGCCATGCCGCACCACCTCGGCCAGGGCGCGTGCCTCGCCCTCGAGGACGCGGCGACGCTCAGTTCGGTCCTGCGCGAGGTCGTGCCGGGCCAGCAGGCGCAGGCGGCCGTCGAGGCCTACTCGCGGCTGCGCCGGCCGCGCGCGGTGACGGTCGTGCGCCAGACCCGCCGCATGTCGGCGGTGCTCCAGACGCGTGGGCGCCTGGCGCTGCGAGCCCGCGACGCCGCGCTCGGCACGATCAGCCCTCGCCTGATGAGCAGCGCCGCGACGGCGGCCGCCGCCTGGAAACCCCCCGCCTGACCCGACACCACGGGAAAGGGACAGCCCGAACGAGCCGAACGGCCGGCTGACCGTCGCGCTCCGCAAGGTGCACACTACGCGGGATGACGAACGGGCGGCGTGGAGTCGAGGGGCACATCCGCTTGCTCGGCCCGGTGGAGCTCGCGGGCCCGGACGGCACCACCGCGTTGGCCGGGGGTCCGCGAGACCTGTTGTGCGTGCTCGCCCTTCGCGCCGGTGAGACCGTCAGCCGGGCGCTGCTGCGCGAGGCGGGTCGCGAGCCGGCCACGCTCGACCGCGACGCAGCCGCCCTCTCCGGCGCCCTCGCCCGCTGCGGCCTGCGGGGCTCGCTGGAGGTGCACCCAGCGGGATACCGGCTGGTGACGCGGCAGGTCGACGTGCGGCGGTTCCAGAGCGCGGTGCGCCGGGCGCAGGCGTGCAGACGCGGCGGTGACCTGCCGGGCGCGGTGCGCTTCTACGACCGGGCGCTGGTGCTGTGGCGCGGCCCGGAGCCGCTGGCCGAGGCGCGGATGTCGGGCTGGGCCGACGCCGAGGTGCGCCGGCTGCGCGAGAGCCGCACGGTCGCGCTGGAAGACCGGTGGGAGTGCGCGCTGCGCCTGGCCCGTGCGGCCGTGCGGGCGAGCGGTGCCCCGGTGGCCGACCGCGAGGCGGTGACGGCTGCCATCGCGGCCGCCGCGGAGGCTGCCGCCGCGATTCCCGCGCTGCAAGAGGCGGTCGCCGCCCACCCGCTGCGCGAGCGCCGCTGGGAGCTGCTGCTCATCGCCACGTTCCTCAGTGGACGCCGTCACGAGGCGGTCGCGGTGTACGAGCGGGCCTGCCAGACCTTCCGCGACCAGCTCGGCGTCGAGCCGGGCGAGCGGCTGCGCGCCCTGGCCGCGGCCGCCGAGCGGGGCGATCTCGCCGAGGCCGACCAGGTGCCGCGGCCGGCCATGCGGGGCCCGGTCCGCAGCGCACACGGCGCGACATTGCCAGTACCGCTGACGAGTCTGCTGGGGCGCGACGCCCTGCTCGACGCGATCGCCGGCTGGCTGCGCGACCGCCGGCTGGTCACGCTGGTCGGTCCGGGTGGCGCCGGCAAGACCCGGCTCGCCATCGCCGCGGCGCGCCAGGTCCGCGGGCCAGTGCCCTGGTTCGTCGAGCTGAGCTCCGTGGAGTCTCCGGTACGTGTGGCAGGGGCGGTCGCCGAGGCGTTGGGCCTGCGGGAAGAGTCGAGCCGCGACGCGGTCGACGCCATCGTCGACGAGATCGGCAACCAGGACCTCCTGCTGGTGATCGACAACTGCGAGCACCTCCTCGCCGGCTGCACCGAGCTGGCCGCCCGCCTGCTGCGCAGGTGCCCGCGGCTGCGGATCCTGGCGACCAGCCGCGCCGCGCTGCGGATACCTGACGAGCTGGCGGTGCCGGTGCCGCCGCTGCCGCCCGAGGCCGCGACCCGCCTCTTCCTGGAGCGCGCGCAGGCCCGCGCGGGCCGCCCGGTGGCGGAGGGCAGTGCCGGTGCGGTGGCGCAGCTGTGCGCCGAGCTCGACGGGCTGCCGCTGGCCATCGAGCTGGCCGCCGCCCGCACCCCGCTACTCAGCGTGCCCGAGATCGTCGCCCGGCTCCGCACCGACCTGCGGCTGCTGCAGAGCCCAGACCCGACCGTGCCCGACCGGCACCGCACCGTCGCCGCCACCGTGGAGTCCAGCCTTCGCCAGCTCGACCCCGCCACGCAGGCGTACTTCGACCGGCTCGCCGTGTTCGCCGGCTTCGACGCCACCGCCGCCGAGGCCGCTCGCCAGGCGATGTCGTCCGGGGCGCCCGGCGCGGAGGCGCTCGCCACGCTCGTCGGAGCGTCGCTCGTGGAGCGCACCGGTGACCGGTACCGGATGCTCGTGCCGATTCGCCGGCACGCTCTCGACCGGCTTGCCCGCGAGGGCGGCGAACTCGCGGCGCGGCGCGCGCACGCCGCCCACTATCTGGCGGTGGCGGAGTCGGCCGACGTCCAGTTGCGCGGCTCCGGGCAGGAGATCGGGCTGGCCCGGCTGCGCGCCGACGCGGCCAACCTGCGGGCGGCGATGGCTTGGTTGGCCGAGTCCGGGGCGGCGGCCGTGCCGTACGGCGACCTGCGGCTCTCGACGGCGCTGGCGATGGCGTGCCGGATCGGCGGCCACTATCGGGAGGCGCTGGGCTGGCTGTCGGCGGCCCTGGTGCGGCACCCGGACGCGCCGGCTCCGCTGCGGGCGGCCGCCGGTGCCGACGCGGCGATGCTCGCCATGCTGCTGTGCGACTACGCCACGGCCGCCGACTACGCCGAGGCGGCCCGGTCGGCGTACCGGGCCACCGGCGACCGGCGCGCCGAGGCCCGCGTGGTGATGACGCTCGGTTCGGTGGCCCGCGAGCGCGCCCAGTACGCGATCTCCGCCGCCCATCTCGACGAGGCGACCGCCACCTACGTCGAGTGCGGCGACGAGCTGGGCGAGGCGCGCGCGGTGCTGCTGCGGGGGTTCACCGCGTGGCTGGCCGGCGACCTCGCGCGGGCCGAGTCGCGGCTGCGGGCGTGCCGGCGCTGGTTCGAGCGGCTGGACGACCCGGAGCAGGCGGCGACCGCCCTGATGAACCTGGGCGCCGTCGCCCTGTACCGGGGCGACATCGACCGGGCCGGCTCGCTGCTCGACGCGGCCCTGGAGCGGTACGCGGCGCTGGGGTTCCCGGAGGGCGTCGGCTGGGCGCACAACCTGCGCGGCCTGGTGGAGCTGCGCACCGGCCGGATCGACCGCGCGGAGGCGCACCTGGCGCTGAGCCTCGCGACGCACCGCGAGGTGGGCGACCGGTGGCGCACCGCGAGCGTGCTGGAGGCCCTCGCCGAGGTGCACCGCTCCGGTGACCCGCGCCGGGCGGCCCGCCTGCTGGGCGCGGCGGCCCGCATCCGGGCGGAGATCGGCGCTCCGGTCCCCGTGTGCGAGAGAGCCGACCTGGCGGTGACGACTGCGGGCGTCCGCGCCGCGCTGGGCCCCCTCTTCGAGCCCATCTACGCCGAAGCGCGCACGCTGGACCTGGACGAGGCGTTCAGGCCCCGCCCCCTCGTCGCCGCACCGTAGTCACCCCAGGGGAGGGATCGACTCCGGCTCGGCTATGCAGGCCGTGCCCACGCGGCGGAAACCGACCCGCGTGTAGACCCTCGCGATGTCGTCGCTGCCCGCGCTCAGGAAGACCAGGTCGGTGCCCTTACTGAGGGCGTGACTGGCCAGGGCGGTTGTCACGGCAGCGGCCAGGCCGCGGCGGCGGGCCGACGGGAGGGTGGCCACACCGACGATCTCGGCCACGTCGTCGACCCGCTGGTACATGCCGCTGGCCAGTACGCCATCGGGAGATGGCACGAGCGCGGACGCCCGCCGGCCCGCGAGCGCCGCCTGCCGCTCGCTCTCGACCTCGTCCTCCGCGAGCGGCACCGTCGCGATGTCCCGTTCCGTGGGACCGGCGCTGCCGGCGGCGGTGCCCGGCGTGCTGAACCCGACCGCCGCCACGGCCCGCCGCGCCGCGAGGTGCGCGGCGAACGACGGCGCCTCGGCATCGATGATCGTTACTAGGTCCGGTGGCGGTGTGACCAGCGCCTCCCGGTCCAGCACGAGCAGTGGCGCCTCGAGCACGCGCAGTCCGGCCGACCGGGCCACGGCGAGGAGATCTGGGCTCGTTTCATGGACCCACTCGAATGCTTCTGGTGCTCCGACCTCGCGCTGTCGGGCTCGAACCGCGATAACATCGGCTGCGGACGGCGGTTCCGTAGCACCCAGTCGGGGCCGCGCGTAGTACGGCCAACCCGCGCCGTCGCGTACGAAGAGCACCAGCCCGCCGAAGTCTTCGGTGTGGGCCCCGTCACGGGGTACGGCGTCGTAGAAGCGTTCCAAACGGTCAAACAGCTCAGTCACGTGTGATCAATCTCCGCTGGTGGAGTTCGGCAACCCCTAACGTAGACTCAAAGGACTCAGCAGGGCCGACGTCGTCCCGATCTTTGATTCAGCGCGAGCGACGACAGGAGGCCCGGTGGTTCATCCGCACCTTCAGCCATCTCCCGAAGGGCTCTACGACCCGGCGTACGAGCACGACGCCTGCGGCGTGGCCTTCGTGGCGGATCTCTCCGGTCGCCGCTCACACGACGTGGTGGCGAAGGGGCTTTCGGCCCTGTGCCGGCTGGACCACCGGGGTGCCCGGGGTGCGGAGCCGAACACTGGTGACGGGGCCGGCATCATGGTCCAGGTCCCCGACGAGTTCTTCCGCGCCGTCGTCGACTTCGAGTTGCCCCCCGAGGGGCAGTACGCGACGGGTCTGGTCTTCCTGCCGCACGACCCCGACCAGGCGACGCGCGCGCTACAGGTGCTGGAGAAGTACGCGCTCGTGGAGGGCGCCGACATCCTCGGCTGGCGTGAGCTGCCCGTCGACCCGTCCGATCTGGGCGAGACGGCCGAGGCGGCTCGCCCGCACATCCGGCAGCTGTTCATCGCCGCGCACCGGCTGACCGACTCGCCGGAGGGCCGGGCGGGCTCCCCGCTGACCGGCATCGACCTCGACCGGGTCGCGTTCTGCGTGCGCAAGCGCACCGAGCGCGAGACCGCCGAGCGGGGCGTGCCGGCGTACTTCCCGTCGCTGTCGTCGCGCACGATGGTCTACAAGGGCATGTTGACGCCGGAGCAGGTGCCGGCGTTCTTCCCGGACCTCGTCGACGAGCGGGTGGCGAGCGCGATCGCGCTGGTGCACTCCCGCTTCTCCACCAACACGTTCCCGTCGTGGCCGTTGGCACACCCGTACCGGTTCATCGCCCACAACGGCGAGATCAACACGATCCGTGGAAACAAGAACTGGATGAACGCCCGCGAGGCCCTGCTGGCCTCGAAGAACATCCCGGGCAACATCAGGCGCCTCTTCCCGATCTGCACCCCCGACGCCTCCGACGCGGCCAACGTCGACGAGGTGCTCGAGCTGCTGCACCTGGCCGGGCGCAGCCTCCCGCACGCCATGTTGATGATGATCCCCGAGGCGTGGGAGAACGACACCGACATGGACCCGGAGCGGCGCGCCTTCTACCGCTTCCACGCGAGCCTGATGGAGCCGTGGGACGGTCCGGCGGCGGTCGCCTTCACCGACGGCACGGTCGTCGGCGCGGTGCTCGACCGCAACGGCCTGCGCCCGGGCCGCTGGTGGCGCACCAGCGACGGCCTGGTCGTGCTGGGCAGCGAGGCGGGCGTGCTCGACCTCGACCCGGCCACCGTCGTCGCCAAGGGCCGGCTGCAGCCGGGGCGGATGTTCCTGGTCGACACCGGCTCCGGCCGCATCGTCGAAGACGACGAGATCAAGGCTTCTCTCTCGGTGGAACACCCGTATGACGACTGGCTGCACGCGGGCTTGATCAACCTGGAGGATCTCCCCGAGCGCGAGCACATCGTCTACACGCACGACTCCGTGCAGCGCCGCCAGCAGACCTTCGGATACACGGAGGAGGAGCTGAAGATCCTCCTGGCGCCGATGGCCCGCACGGGCGCCGAGCCGCTCGGGTCGATGGGCACCGACACCCCGATCTCGCCGCTGTCCACCCGGCCGCGGCTGCTGTACGACTACTTCCACCAGCTGTTCGCGCAGGTCACCAACCCGCCGCTCGACGCGATCCGCGAAGAGCTGGTCACCAGCCTCCAGTCGACGATCGGCCCCGAGGGCAACCTGCTCGACCCTGGCCCGGCCAGCTGCCGTCAGATCGTGCTGCCGTACCCGATCATCGACAACGACGAGCTCGCCAAGATCCTGTCGATTGACGACGACGGCGACCTGCCCGGTTTCAAGGCGGTGCGGGTCTCCGGCCTGTACCCGCTGCGCGACGGCGCCGCCGGCATCAAGGCGCGACTGACCCAGATCTGCCGGCACGTCTCCGAGGCGATCGAAGACGGCGTGCGCATCCTGGTGCTCTCCGACCGCGACTCCAACGCGCAGCTCGCGCCGATCCCGTCGCTGCTGCTCACCGCGGCCGTGCACCAGCACCTGGTGCGGGAGCAGACCCGCACCCAGGTCGCGCTCGTCGTCGAGAGCGGCGACTGTCGCGAGGTGCACCACGCGGCCGTGCTGATCGGATACGGTGCGGCGGCGGTCAACCCCTACCTGGCGTTCGAGTCGGTCGAAGACCTGATCTCCACCGGAGTGTTGAAAGGAGTCGCGCCCGCAGGGCTGAATGGGCGGCCTTCGGCCGCGGTGGGCGTGCGCAACTACGTCAAGGCGCTCGGCAAGGGCGTCCTGAAGATCATGTCGAAGATGGGCATCTCGACGGTGTCGTCGTACTGCGGCGCGCAGGTCTTCGAGGCGGTCGGCCTCGAGGCCCGGCTCGTCCAGCGGTACTTCAACGGCACGCCCAGCAAGATCGGTGGGGTCGGCCTGTCCGGCATCCACGAGGAGATCAAGGCCCGGCACGCGCGGGCGTACCCGGCCAACGAGGCCGAGCGGGCGCACCGCCGGCTCGACGTGGGCGGCGAGTACCAGTGGCGCCGCGAGGGCGAGGTGCACCTCTTCAACCCGGAGACGGTGTTCCTGCTCCAGCACGCCACCCGCAGCCGGCAGTACGACGTGTTCAAGCGGTACACGTCCAAGGTCGATGAGCTGGCGAAGGACGCTGGCTCGCTGCGCGGGCTGTTCACGCTGCGCACGGGCGTGCGGCCGGCCGTCCCTCTCGACGAGGTCGAGCCGGCTTCTGAGATCGTCAAGCGCTTCGCGACGGGCGCCATGTCGTACGGGTCGATCTCGGCCGAGGCGCACGAGACGCTCGCCATCGCGATGAACAATCTCGGCGGCAAGTCGAACACCGGCGAGGGCGGCGAAGACGTCGACCGGCTCTACGACCCGGCCCGGCGCTCGGCCGTCAAGCAGATCGCCAGCGGCCGCTTCGGCGTCACCGGGGAATACCTCGTCAACGCCGACGACCTGCAGATCAAGATGGCGCAGGGCGCGAAGCCTGGCGAGGGCGGCCAGCTCCCGGGCAACAAGGTGTGGCCGTGGATCGCCAAGACCCGGCACGCCACCCCGGGCGTCGGTCTCATCTCGCCGCCGCCGCACCACGACATCTACTCGATCGAAGACCTCGCCCAGCTCGTGCACGACCTGAAGTGCGTCAACCCGGCCGCCCGGGTACACGTCAAGCTGGTCTCCGAGATCGGCGTCGGCACCGTCGCCGCGGGCGTCGCGAAGCTCAAGTCCGACGTGATCCTGATCTCCGGGCACGACGGCGGCACCGGCGCCTCGCCGCTCAACTCGCTCAAGCACGCCGGCACCCCCTGGGAGCTGGGGCTGGCCGAGACCCAGCAGACGCTGCTGCTCAACAGGCTGCGTGACCGGGTCACCGTGCAGGTCGACGGCCAGCTCAAGACCGGCCGCGACGTGGTGGTCGCCGCGCTGCTCGGCGCCGAGGAGTACGGCTTCGCCACCGCGCCGCTGATCGTCTCCGGCTGCATCATGATGCGGGTCTGTCACCTCGACACCTGCCCGGTCGGCATCGCCACGCAAAATCCTGTGCTGCGCGAGCGATACACCGGCAAGCCGGAGTTCGTCGAGAACTTCTTCCTCTTCCTCGCCGAGGAGGTCCGGGCGTACCTGGCCGAGTTGGGCTTCCGCACGCTCGACGAGGCGATCGGCCACGCCGAGCTGCTCGACGTGGCGCCCGCGGTCGAGCACTGGAAGGCGCAAGGTCTGGACCTTGCCCCGGTGCTGCACGTGCCGGCGCTGCCCGAGGGCGCGGCCCGCCGCCGCATCCGCTCGCAGGACCACGGTCTGGAGCAGTCGCTCGACAACGAGCTGATCGCGCTGGTCCAGCCGGCGCTGGTCGACCGCGAGCCGGTGCGTGCCGAGGTCGCGGTGCGCAACGAGCACCGCAGCGTCGGCGCGATGCTCGGCGGCGAGGTGGCCCGCCGGTACGGCGGTGCCGGCCTGCCCGTCGACACCATCGACATCACGCTGCACGGCACGGCTGGGCAGTCGTTCGGCGCGTTCCTGCCGGGCGGGGTGACCCTGCGGCTGCACGGCGACGCCAACGACTACGTCGGCAAGGGCCTCTCGGGCGGCCGGATCGTGGTGCGGCCGGCGGCCAGCGCGCCGTTCACCGCTGAGGAGCACATCATCGCCGGCAACACCATCCTCTATGGAGCAACGGCCGGCGAGCTGTTCCTGCGCGGCCGGGTCGGCGAGCGGTTCGCCGTACGCAACTCCGGTGGTGTGGCCATTGTGGAGGGTGTCGGCGACCACGGCTGCGAGTACATGACCGGTGGCACCGTCGTGGTGCTCGGCCAGACCGGCCGCAACTTCGCCGCCGGCATGTCCGGGGGCACGGCGTTCGTGTGGCGCCTCGACAAGAGCAAGGTCAACCCCGAGCTGGTCGAGCTCCAACCGCTCAGCGACGAGGAGCAGGTAACCCTGCGCGCCCTCGTCGAGCGGCACTTCGCCGAGACCGACTCGGCCGTAGCCGAAAACCTGCTCAAGCGCTGGCCCGAGGCGGTCGACGAGTTCACCGCCGTGGTGCCGCGCGACTACAAGCGCGTCATGGAAGCGATCCGCACCGCCGAAGCCGCCGGTCGGAACATCGACGAAGCGGTGATGGAGGTCGCTCGTGCCTGATCCTCAGGGGTTCCTTCGCTACGGCCGCCAGCTGCCGAGCCGGCGGCCGGTCCCCGTGCGCATCCAGGACTGGCGCGAGGTCTACCCGGTCGCCGGCGACGCGCTGATCCGCGAGCAGGCCACCCGCTGCATGGACTGCGGCATCCCGTTCTGCCACGACGGCTGCCCCCTCGGCAACCGCATCCCGGACTGGAACGACCTGGTCCGCACCGGCAGCTGGGCCGCCGCCATCGAGGCGCTGCACGCCACCAACAACTTCCCGGAGTTCACCGGGCGGCTGTGCCCGGCGCCGTGCGAGGCCGCTTGCGTGCTCGGCATCGCGGGCGGCGAAGCGGTCACGATCAAGCAGGTCGAGGTCGAGATCATCAACCGGGCCTTCGACTACGGCTTCGTCACCCCGCAGGCGGTGCCGCCGCCGTCGGGCAAGCGGATCGCCGTCGTGGGCTCCGGGCCCGCCGGGCTCGCCGCGGCGCAGCAGCTCGCCCGCGCCGGTCACGAGGTCACCGTGTACGAGCGCGACGACGCCATCGGCGGCCTCATGCGGTACGGCATCCCCGACTTCAAGCTGGAGAAGCAGCACATCGACCGGCGGCTTGAGCAGATGGCGGCCGAGGGCGTCCAGTTCCGCACGTCGGTCAACGTGGGCGTCGACGTCACCGCCGCCTCGCTCCGCGAAGGGCACGACGCGGTGCTGCTCGCCTGCGGCGCCCTGGCCGGGCGCGACACCCCCGAGACGCCCGGCCGCCAGTTGCGCGGCGTCCACCTCGCGATGGATCACTTGGTACCCGCCAACCGCTTCGCTGCCGCGACAGCGGCTGCCGGCAATGATTCAGCCGCGGGTCCTCTGCCTCGTGTGCCGATCGACGCCGCGGGGAAGCACGTGGTGATCATCGGTGGTGGCGACACCGCGGCCGACTGCCTCGGCGTCGCCCACCGGCAGGGCGCGGCCGGCATCAACCAGCTCGACATCTACCCCGAGCCACCCTCCTCGCGGGACGAGGAGCGCGACCCCTGGCCCGTCTGGCCGTGGATCCTGCGCAACTACCCCGCCCACGAAGAGGGCGGTTCTCGCGTGTTCGCCGTCGCCGTGCGCGAGTTCGTCGACGACGGCACCGGCCAGGTGCGCGCGGTGCGCATCTCGGAGGTACAGGTCGAAAAGCGCGACGGCCAGCGCATCATGACCTACGTGCCCGGCTCCGACCGCGAGCTCCCGGCTGACCTGGTGCTGCTGGCGATCGGCTTCGACGGCACCGAGGAGCAGCCGCTGCTCGACCAGCTCGGCGTCGCCCGCAACAAGCGCGGCGCCGTAGACGCCCGCCCCGACTGGCAGACCGACGTCGACGGCGTCTTCGTGGCCGGCGACATGCACCGCGGCGCCTCGCTGATCGTGTGGGCGATCGCCGAGGGCCGCGCGGCGGCAGCCGCGATCCACCGCTACGTGGGCGGCGCCGGCGACCTCCCCTCTCCCGTAACCCCATCCACCCAACCCTTGACCGCAGCCCGCTAACCCGCGCCCGCCCGCGCCCTTCGGTCGCCGCCCGCCGGCGACCGCCCGGCCCTTGTCCGCCGATCAAGGGCAAATGCACGTGCTTTGATCTCCGATCCACGTGCGTTTGCCCTTGATCGATGGAAATCTCCTTGATCGGTGCCGCGAGCTCGGCGTTCGCGCAACCCTGCCGCGCTGTGCGCCGGGCGCGATCGCCGACGCCGCCGTCATGATTGCGGGCGATCGCCCACCGCGCGGTCCTGGTCGGGGATGGTCGTCGCGCCGCACACCCCGCACGGTGTCCGCGCGACGCGCGACGGACGCCGCGGGTACGGCGTCGACCGACGCCGCGCTCGGGCGGCTGCGCGGCGCTCGCCGGATGGCACGGCGTGGAGACCTTCGCGACGAACCCGCTACCGTCGCAGCGTGCACGCGATCCTGATCTCTGGCCTGCCCGGCGCAGGCAAGACCACCGTCGCTCGGCTGCTGGCCGCGCGATACCCGCGCTCGGCGCATATCGAGGGCGACCTCGTGGGGGAGCGGTTCATCGTGAACGGATACGTCCCGCCCGGTGGATCACCTGCCGACGAGGCCAACGCCCAACTACTGCTGCGCCGCCGCCTCATGTGCCACATGGCCGACGGGTACGCCGAGGCGGGCTTCGTGCCGGTGCTGGACGACGTGGTCGTGTCCCCGTCCCACCTCACCGCCGAGCAGGCCGTCGACCGCATCGAAGCCGACCTTCACGCCGCCATGGTCGTGTCTTGATCGCCTTCGTATAGCTACTTGTCGGGAGCCGGACGGCACCCGGCCGACCGCCGTGTCCGATGTAGACGGTGGATGGATCGACGAGCTGGCCGCCGCCGCACGCCGGGCGTGCGAGGCCGCGGCAGGGGCGACCGAACCAGGTCCGGTTGCGTCAAAGCATCCGGATGAGCGCACGCACCTCGTCGAGAGCGGACGGCGCGACGGAAAGCACTGTGCAGCCGAGCCCGATCAGCAGCGGCGCGACGGATGGGTCGGCTGCCGCGTCGCCGCACACCGATACCGGCTTGCCGTGCCGTCCGCCCGCCGCGACGACGGCGGCGATCGCTTGCAGCACAGCGGGTTCGGCGGCGCTGGCGGGGGTGAGCCGCGGGTCGCGGCGGTCGAGGCCGAGCAGGCTCGCGCTGAGGTCGTTGCTGCCGATGGACAAGAAATCGGCTGCCTCCGCGATGGCCTCGATCGCGTCGATGGCCGACGGCAGCTCGATCATCGCGCCGAGCGGCACGGAGGGTGAGGCGAGCAGCTCCCGGCAGCCGCGCACCTGCTCCGCGGACTCCACCAGCGGCAGCATGACGCGCAGCGATGTGTCGGCGCCGGCCAGCCGGATCGCGCGTAGTTGGGCCGCTAGCGCGTCGGGTGCCGACAACGACAGCGCGACACCTCGCAACGATTGTCCATCGAGGAACGGCGGGAGCTTGTCGCCGCCGAAGTCCAGCGTCCGCACCGTCGCCACCCGCCCAGCCAGGGGAGCGAGCACCGGTCTCAGGGCCGCCACGTGGTCGGCTTCGGTGGGCCATGCCGTCGCGGCAAGGAATGGCAGCTCGGTGCGGACCAGCCCGGCGCCCGCCGCACCCGCGGCCACCGCCGCCGCGGCCTCGTCCGGCGTGGAGACGTTGGCCAGCAACGTGATGGCCCGCCCGTCGCGTGTGGCCGCCGGCAGCTCGCGCTCGACCGCGAGCGCCGCTCGCCGCTCGCCCGCCGCCCGCATCGCCGCCAGCGCGGCATCCCGCTCACCGTCGCTCGGCCCGACGATCAGGGACGCACCATCCACGATGGCCAGCGCGCCGTCGGGGGCATCCAGATCCAGACCAAACACCAGTGGTACCCCGAGCGCCCGCGCCACGATCGCCACGTGCGCGTTGGGTCCACCGAGCAGCGACACCGCACCCGCCACCTCGTCGGGAGCGTCGAGCAGGTCGTCGGCGCCCAACTCCCGCCCGACGAGCACGAGCGGGCCCTCCACAGTGGATGCCACACCGCCCTGCAGCACCGCGACCGCCCGCCGCCCCACCTGCCGTACATCGGTGGCCCGCTCGGCGAGCGCCGGATCGGGCAGCGTCGCGAGCATGGTCGCGTACCGCTCGGCCGCGACGCGAGCAGCCGTGTCGGCGGGCTGGCCGGCGCGCACCTCCGCCACGGCGGCCTCGCGCAGGTCGGGATCGTCGGCGATGAGCGCCATCGTCTCGGCGATGTCGGCCGGCTCGTCGAGCCCGTCGCCCCGCAGCGCCTCGGCCCGCGCCCGCAGCCGCGCCGCCACCGCGTCGAACGCCCCCAGCACGTCGCCAGGGCCGGCCAACCCACCGCCAGCCGGCACCACGCGGTCGACGTGCCAGACGCGGCCCAGTCCGACGCCGGGCGCTCCGGGCGTACCCAGGTGTCTCATGCCGCGACGCTGGCCAGCGCCTCGAACACCAGCCACGTCGACGTGGCACCTGGATCCTGGTGCCCGACGCTGCGTTCGCCCAGGTACGACGCCCGGCCCTTGCGCGCCTGGAGGCCGGTCGTGGCCCGCATCCCTTCCGCCGCCGCGCCGGCCGCAGCCCGTGCCGCCGCGGCGAACCCGTCACCGGCCGACTTCTCGAAGGCCACCACCGCCGGCTCGTACGCGTCGACCATGGTCTTGTCGCCCGGTGCCGCCCCGCCGAGCTTGCGTACGGCGTCCAACCCGGCTCGCAGCCCCGCACCGAAAGCAGCGGCGTCCACAGTCGACGACGAGCCGAGCGCCTTGCCCAGAGCCCGGAACGCCGACCCGTACAGCGGCCCCGAAGCGCCACCGACCTTTGACACCAGGGTCGTGCCGGTGCGCGCCAACACCTCACCCGGCGTTTCCAGGGACGCGCCGTTGAGCGCGGCCAGCACCGCCGTGAAGCCCCTGTTGAGGTTGACGCCGTGGTCCGAGTCGCCGATCGCCGCGTCCAGCTGGGTCAGAAGCTCGGCTTGTGAAGCGACGGACGCGGCCACTGCGGAAACCCACGCGCGGGCGAGTGTGGCGTCCACGTCAGACACCCCACCGCAGTGCGGGTGTGCGCACTGGCGCGTCCCACAGCCGCAGCAGCTCGGCGTCCACTTTGCATACCGTCAGCGACGCGCCGGCCATGTCGAGGCTGGTGACGTAGTTGCCGACGAGGTTTCGCGCGATCCGCACGCCCGCCTTGTCGAGCAGCGCCGCCACCTCTCCGTACAGCAGGTACAGCTCGATGAGTGGGGTGCCGCCCAGCCCGCCCAGCAGCACGATCGTCTCGGAGCCGGCGCTGAGCGGCTTGGCGCCGAGGACCGCGTCGACCGCGAGCGCGGCGATGTCGCGGGCTGGGCGCAGCTTTTCCCGCCGCCGTCCGGGCTCACCGTGGATGCCGACGCCCACCTCCATCTCATCGTCCGGCAGTTCGAACCCTGGCCTGCCGGACGCCGGCGTGGTGCAGGCCGTCAGCGCGACCGCGAACGACGCGCTCGCCTCGTTGACACGCGCGCCAGCGGCGGCGACGGCCGCGGCGGAGGCGCCGGTCTCGGCGAGCGCCCCGGCCACCTTCTCGACGATGAGGGTCGCGCCGGTGCCGCGCCGGCCGGCCGTCCAGGTCGAGTCTTCGACCGCGACGTCGTCGTCGGCCAGGACGGTGTGCACCTCGACGCCCTCGTCGCCGACCAGCTCGGCCGCCATCTGGAAGTTCATCACGTCGCCGGTGTAGTTCTTCACCACGTGCACGACGCCCGCACCGCCGTCGACCGCCTGGGTGGCCGCGAGGATCTGGTCCGGTACCGGAGAGGTGAAGACCTCACCCGGGCAGGCCGCGTCGAGCATGCCCAGCCCGACGAAGCCGCCGTGCAGCGGCTCGTGCCCGGACCCGCCGCCGGAGACGAGGCCGACCTTGCCGCCTCGGGGCGCGTCCGACCGTACGATGATCTGCTTTTCCAGGTCGACGCGCAGCTCGGGATGGGCGGCGGCGATGCCCGCGAGGGCCTCCCGAACGACCGCCGAAGGGTCGTTGACGAACTTCTTCATGCCTGCGATCGTCGCGCCCGGCCGGCGGACACGCCAGTAGCATTCGCGCATGGTCGGGATCGTGTTGGTTTCGCACAGCGCCGAGCTGGCGGGCGGGCTGCGGGCGCTGCTGCTCCAGATGGGCGCCGAGGCCGTCGAGGTGGCCGGCGGCACCGCGGAGGGTGAGCTGGGCACCAGCTACGACCTGGTGCTGGAGGCGATCCAGCGCGCCAACGGCGGCGCCGGTGTGCTCGTCCTGCCGGACCTGGGCAGTTCGGTGCTCATCGCGCGGGCGGTGCTGGAAGACCATCCGCTGCCGGGTGCGTTGATCGTGGACGCGCCGTTCGTCGAGGGTTCGGTCGCCGCGGCGGTCACCGCGTCGACCGGCGCCGACCTGGCGGCCGTGGCGGCCGCGGCGGAGGAGGCGCGCGATGTCCGCAAGTTCTGAGACCACCGTCGTGCTCCCGGTCGCCCTGCACGCCCGGCCGGCGGGCAAGGTGGTGCAGGCCGCCGCGCGGTTCGAGGCACAGGTGGAGATCGGGTACCGGGACCGCGTCGCGAACGCCCGAGGCGTACTCGGACTCATGGGGCTGGGTGCGACCGCAGGTGCGGCTGTGACCCTGCGCGCGACGGGCGCCGACGCCGCTGCGGCCGTCGAGGCCGTTGCCGCCGTGTTGACCTCCGCGAGCTAAGCTGATCCGGCGGTCGCTGGTGCCCGCCCTAACGAGGGGTCAATAGGGGTCGGCCGGAAGACGGCCGTTCCAGCGAGGGGACTAGCCTGATGGCCGTGACACGCCGCGCGAAAATCGTTTGCACACTCGGACCTGCCACATCGTCGCCGGAGCGCATCCGCGGCCTCGTAGACGCGGGTATGGACGTGGCGCGGCTGAACTTCAGCCACGGCAGCCACGCCGACCACGAAGAGGTCTATCACCTGGTCCGCGGTGCGGCCGGGTCGACGGCGCGCGCGGTCGCGGTGCTGGCCGACCTGCAGGGGCCGAAGATCCGGCTCGGCCGCTTCGCCGAGGGCCCCGTTGAGTGGCGCACCGGTGACTCTGTGGTGATCACCAGTGACGACGTGGTGGGCACTCAGGACCGGGTCTCGTGCACCTACAAGAAGCTGCCGCAGGAGGTCAAGGCTGGCGACCGCCTGCTGATCGACGACGGCAAGGTCGCGGTCGAGGTCAGCGCCGTCGAGGGCAACGACATCCGCTGCCTGGTGATCGAGGGCGGCCCGGTCTCCAACAACAAAGGCGTCTCGCTGCCCAACGTGGCGGTCAGCGTGCCCGCGCTCTCCGAAAAGGACGCCGAAGACCTGCGCTTCGCGCTGCGGCTGGGCGTCGACCTGGTGGCGCTGTCGTTCGTGCGCTCGCCCGATGACATCAAGCTCGTGCACTCGATCATGCACGAGGAGGGCGTGATCCGCCCGGTGCTGGCCAAGGTGGAAAAGCCCGAGGCGGTGACCCACCTGGAGGCGATCGTCGACGCGTTCGACGGCGTCATGGTGGCCCGCGGTGACCTGGGCGTCGAGCTGCCCCTCGACCAGGTGCCCCTGGTGCAGAAGCGCGCCGTGCAGCTTTGCCGCGAAAACGCCAAACCGGTCATCGTGGCCACCCAGATGCTCGACTCGATGATCGAAAACTCCCGCCCGACTCGCGCCGAGGCCTCCGACGTCGCCAACGCCGTGCTCGACGGCGCCGACGCGGTGATGCTGTCCGGCGAGACCAGCGTCGGCAAGTACCCGGTCCTCACGGTCAGCACGATGGCGAAGATCGTCACCACGACCGAGGCCGGCTCGATCAACGTGCCGCGGCTCCAGCACGACCCGCGCACCCACGGCGGTGCGCTCACCGTGGCCGCGTCCCAGATCGCCCGCAACATCGGCGCCAAGGCGCTGGTCGCGTTCTCGCAGACCGGCGACACCGTCCGGCGGCTGTCGCGGCTGCACTGCGAGCTGCCGCTGCTGGCGTTCACCCCGGTCCAGGAGGTGCGCGACCAGCTCGCTCTCTCGTGGGGCGTCGAGACGTTCCTGGTGCCGTTCGTGCGGCACACCGACGACATGTTCCGGCAGGTCGACCAGGCGCTGATCGGCCTCGGCCGGGCCAACCCGGGCGACTACGTCGTGGTGGTCGCCGGCAGCCCGCCCAACGCCCCCGGCTCCACCAACACCCTGCGAGTGCACCAGCTCGGTTCCCTCGTCGAAGTGTCGTCGGCGGCCCGCACCACGCGATGAGCGCGCTCACCGGCCAGTCGGCCGTCGACCAGCTTCTCGAAGTGCTCGACCTGAGCCAGATCGGCGAGTCGACGTTTCGCGGCGTAAGCCCGCCGGTCGGCCCCCAGCGAGTCTTTGGGGGGCAGGTCGCCGGCCAGGCGCTGGTGGCGGCCGGCCGCACCGTCGAGCCGACCCGCTTCGTGCACTCGCTGCACGGATACTTCGTGCGGCCCGGAGACCCGACCGAGCCCATCGAGTACCGGGTGGAGAACATCCGCGACGGGCGCTCGTTCTCGGTCCGCCGCTCGGTGGCCTACCAGCACGGCAAGCCGATCTTCTTCATGGCGGCCTCGTTCCACCGCCAGGAGGAAGGGCTCGACCACCACGCGCCAGCCCCCCTCGACGTGCCGCGCCCCGACGAGCTGCCCACGATGGCCGACCGGCTGGCCAAATACTCGGAACGCGCCGGCATCTGGGCGGCGATCCCGCGCCCCATCGACGTCCGGTATGTGGGCGAGCCGGGCTGGGTACGCCCCGGTGATCGCCCCGCCGACCCGCACCAGCGGGTGTGGATGCGCCTGGACGGCAAGCTGCCCGACGACCCGCTGCTGCACGCATGCGCGCTCGCCTACGCGTCCGACCTGACGCTGCTCGACTCCGTCCTGTCCGTACACGGTGAGGTGTGGGGACCCGGCGGTGTCGTGGGCGCGAGCCTCGACCACGCGCTGTGGTTCCACCGGCAGTTCCGCGCCGACGAGTGGTTCCTGTACGACTGCTGGAGCCCGTCGGCGTCCGGCAGCCGCGGCTTGGCGACCGGACGAATGTTCACCCTGGAAGGCCGCCACATCGCAACAGCCGTACAAGAGGGCCTCCTCCGCCGCGTAGGCGCCTAACCCCCGCGGTGCCCGGCCCCTTTCTACGTCGACGCTTCTATAGGGGTGGTGATCGGGCCCGGGGGTTCGTGATCAAGGGCAAATGCACGTGGTTGGATCTCTTTTTCGCGTGCATTTGCCCTTGATCGATGCGATCTCCCTTGATCGGCGTTGCCGTCCTACCCGCTTGCTGGAGCACCCACCCGCGCCATGCCCTGGAATAGATCGTCAGGTCTGCGCAGGTCGGCAAAGCCGACCGGGATAATAGGTTTCATGCGACTGTCCGCCCGGGTCGACTACGCGCTCCGCGCCGCTACCGAGCTCGCCGCCTCGCCTGACCGGCCGCTCACGGCCGAGCGCATCGCAAAGGCGCAGGAGATCCCGCCCAAGTTTCTGGAAAGCATCCTGCTGCAAATGCGCCGGGGCGGCATCGCGCACGCCCAGCGCGGGCCAGAGGGCGGATACTGGCTCGCCCGCCCGGCCACTGAAATCTCCCTCGCCGAGATCATCCGGGTGATCGACGGGCCGTTGGCGCACATCCGCGGCCAGCGACCGGAAGACGTCGGGTACGGCGGCGCCGCGGCCGCGCTCCAGGAAGTGTGGATCGCCCTGCGCGCCAGCGAGCGCGAGATCCTGGAACTGGTCACGCTGGCCGACGTGGCGACCGGCAAGCTCCCCGACCGCGTCCGCGACCTGGCCTCAAACCCCAGCGCCTGGGCATAGCACCGCGTCCGCCCGCGCGCCGCGCGGGCCCCGCGCGGGCCCCGCGCGGGCCCCGCGCGGGCCCCGCGCCTCCTTCCGCCGATCAAGGGCAAACGCACGTGGTTTGATCTCCGATCCGCGTGCGTTCGCCCTTGATCGACGCGGATGCCCTTGATCGCGGACGCTGGGGAGGCGTGCGTCTCAGGACGCGGAACGGGGGTTGACCTGCGCCTTGGCATGAGAGATTCTCGACCAAGCCGATCGGAAATGCCAAGGAGGTAGGCGATAGTGCGAAAGCTCATCGTGCTCGCTCTTGTCGGGCTCCTGGCCCAGCTCATCGACGGCTCGCTCGGGATGGCGTACGGCGTCACCTCCTCGTCCCTCCTCCTCGTGGCCGGGCTGGCACCCGCCTCCGCCTCCGCCTCGGTGCACCTGGCCGAACTCGGCACCACCCTGGCAGCCGGTGCCGCGCACTGGCGGTTCGGCAACGTCGACTGGAGCGTGGTACGCCGCATCGCACTGCCGGGCGCGATCGGGGCGTTCGCCGGTGCGACGTTCCTCAGCTCCATCTCCACCGAGGCGGCAGCGCCCTGGATGTCCGGCATACTGCTCGCGCTTGGTATCTACCTCCTTGTCCGGTTTGCGCGCCCACTTCGCCCGCGTACCTCCAACCGCAGCCCGCGCACCGCGTTCCTGGCGCCGGTCGGGCTGGTGGGCGGCTTCATCGACGCCACCGGTGGCGGCGGCTGGGGCCCGGTGGCCACACCGTCACTGCTGGTCTCCGGCCGGATGGAGCCGCGCAAGGTGATCGGGTCGGTCGATACCGCCGAGTTCATGGTCGCCGGGGCGGCCAGCGTGGGCTTCCTGATCGGTCTCGGCTCTGAAGGCTTCGTACTCCCGACAGTCGCGGCGCTGCTCGTCGGCGGGCTCATCGCCGCGCCGATCGCCGCGTACCTGGTGCGCATCGTCCCGGCACAGCTCCTCGGCGCCGCCGTCGGCGGCGTCATCGTCCTGACCAACGCGCGCACGATCATGAAAGCCGCGGACGTCGCGTCGGACATCCGGCCCATCGTGTACGGGTTCGTGGTGGTCGCCTGGGCGGTGGCGATCACGTTGTCGGTGCGCGCGCTCCGCCGTACCCGCCGGGCAGCCGCCGCGAAGGCCGAGCCCACCGCGGCCCCGCACCCCACTCCCACCCCAGCCCTCGACGTCGCCTGACCCCTGCGCGGCCCGCTAGATCTTGATGACTTGTGGCGCGTAGGTGCCGGCCAGGGCCTAGGCGGGGGAGGGGGCTGTCACTGCCGCGGTGCTGGCGCGGACCGTCAGGCGCGGGTCGAGCAGTGTCGCGGCCGGCACAGGATGCCCTTCCAGTTTGCGCATCAGCAGCGTCACCGCCTGCCGCCCCACGTCTTCGGCGGGGATGAGCACCGACGACAGGGTCGGACTGGCGCGCTCGGCCACCTCGTCCGGGCAGATCGCGACCACCGAGATGTCGTGCGGCACCTGCCGTCCGAGCAGCGGCAGCGTGGCGAGCACGTGCGCGACCGCGGCCTCGTTGTGCACGACGAGGCCGGAGAGGTTGGGGTGGCGTTCGAGGAGGCCGGACAACTCCTGGCGTACCCCGTCGAAGCTTTCCTCGCACGGCTGCGCGACCGTGTCGATGCCATAGCGCTCGGCGGTCTCTGTGAAGCCCGCGCGCGTGCGATGCGCGAACCCGGTGTCGCGCTCGTAGACCACCGCTGGCGCGCCGAGCAGCGCGATGTCACGGTGGCCGAGCGCGGCCAGGTGCTCGACGCAGATGGCGCCGGCGCGATAGAAGTCGAGGTCGACGCAGGTGAGGTTGGCGGCCTCGGCGGGGAAGCCGATGAGCACGCTTGGCCGTTCCAGGTCGCGCAGGAGCGGCACGCGCGGGTCGTGCATCTCGATGTCCATGAGGACGATGCCGTCGACCATCGCGCTGGCCGCGATACGTCGCAGCCCGTCGGGGCCTTCGTCGGCGGTGACCAGCAGGACGTCGTGGTCGAACTGGCGCGCGGTCGTCACGACCGCCGTCGCGAACTGCATCAGCACGGGCAGGTGCATGCCGGAGCGCAGCGGCAGAACGAGCGCGATGACGTTGGCGCGGCGGCTTGCGAGGGCGCGGGCGCCCGCGTTGGGGTGGTAGCCGAGCGCCCGGATGCTGGCGAGCACCCGCTGACGCGTCGTCGCCGAGATCGCCCGCTTTCCGCTCAGCACATAGGAGACCGTGCTCACCGCGACTCCCGCGTGCCGGGCGACGTCGGTGATGGTAACCATGTCGGCGCGCTTCGCCCCGCCCTCAGCCACCAGACTCCTTGCCTTCGAACGTCAGATAGCTCACGGTAGCGCCTGGCGCCTCGAATGACAGATAGAGGTCCCGTACGCCAGCCGCTCCGGTGACCGGGGCTCGGACCTCGGTCCAGTCGTGTCGTCCGGTCGCCGATGGAACGGTGACCGTACCGGCGACCGGCCCGGACACCGGATCGTCGAGCCGCAGCGTGACCCTTGCACCGGCGGCTTCCCGGCTGCGACTGGTCACCCGGGCGGCCACGGTGGACGCGCCGTCGCCGAAGTCGACCCGCTCGAAGCCGATCCAGCCCGCCGGCTCGACCGCGCCGACGGCGTCGGTGCCGCTCGGTACGTCGTCCAGCGGCACCGTGCCGGCGTACCCGTCGTTGTCGATCGCTCGCAGTGGACTGTCCACAGGGTGCCGAGGTGCGATCTGCTCACCGCGCACCGCCAATGTGGCGGTCAGAGCGATGTCCATGCTGGACCGTCCGACCTGGATGGTGTGCCGGGCCGTCTCGACGACCGGCCCGCCTCGGGACACGTCCCAGAACGCGAGCTCGGCCGCCGGCAGCTCGAACGTCACGGTGGCGCGCTCACCAGGTGCCAGCGTGAGCTTCCGGAACCCGCGGAGCTGCCGCAGCGGCTGCTTCACCTGCGAGCGTCGCTGCCGGGTGTACAGCTGCACGACCTCGTCGCCGGTGCGTGTGCCGGTGTTGGTGACGTCGACGCTGACCTCGACCGTGCCGTCGGCGTCCACTTCGGTCGCCGCGAGCCGCAGATCGGTGTACTCGAAGGTCGTGTAGCTCAGTCCGTGCCCGAACGGGTACAGCGGTGCACCGCGGTAGTAGAGGTAGGTGGCGTCGCACGCGATGATGTCGTAGTCGAGGAGGTCGGGCAGTTCGGCCGCGCTCCGGTACCAGGTCTGCGTGAGCCGGCCGCCCGGATCGGTGTCGCCGAGCAGCACCCCCGCGAGCGCGTGACCGTACTCTTGGCCGCCGTGCGCCGACCACAGCACCGCGGGCAGGTGCTCGTCGGCCCAGCCCACCGCGTACGGGTAGCTGCTGCTGACGACCAGCACGGTGCGCGGGTTGGCCGCGTGCACCGCCTTGACGAGCGCCTCCTGCCCGGGGGGCAGCACCAGATCGGCCCGGTCTTCTGTCTCGCGGCCGTTCACCATCGGGTGGTTGCCGACCACGACGACCGCGACGTCCGCGTCAGCGGCCAGCGCCGCGGCGTCGCGCGCCCCGTCCGTGACAAGCTCCACTGTGAACTCAGTGGCGCGCTCCGGGTCTTCCGCGTCCGCGCGTAGCACCGCGTCGGCTCCGGCGGTGACGTAGCGGTCGCTGGCGAGATGGTGCAGCACCACGTGTCCGGAGCCGCGTTCGACGAGGCGGAACGTCTCGCGCACCACCCAGCCGCCTGGCTGTGTCCGGTCGTTGACGAGGGTGCCGTCGTCGTCGACGCCGACGTGGCGACCGTTTGCCGCGGCCCGCAGCGCCACCACACCCTCGCCCCAGTCGAAGATGTCGAACCACGCCTCCGGCGCCGCCATCGGCACGTCGGCACGCACCGGGCCGCCGACCTGACGGTCGACCGCCCACGCATATCCGGCGGAGGAACGCAGCGCGACGCGGTCGACACCCTCGTGGAAGACCGCGCCTTGCGCTCCCAGCCGGTTCACCAGTCCCGTGTACGCCGTGACGGCGTACGGCAATGTCCCGCTGTACCAGTCTTCGTAGACGGTGTCGGCCAGTGGCCCGATCACGGCGACCTTAGCCACCGACAGGGGGAGCAGGCCGTCGTTCTTGAGCAGCACGATGGACTGGCGAGCCGCCTCGCGGGCCAGTTCCTGATGGGCGGCACAGTTGATGACCTCGGCGGTGACGGCGTTGTACGGGTTGGCCTCCGCCGGGTCGAACTCGCCCAGCCGGAACCGTGTCGCCAGGACCCTCCGCACCGCGCGGTCCACATCGGACTCGTCGATGAGACCGCGCTCCAGCGCCTCGGTCAGCCGCTCGATGGTGGGCTCGGAGTCGGTGTCGTCCTCGGTGAAGCTGTCGATTCCGGCGCGCAGCGCGGCGGCGTACCCGCAAGGATGGTCTGGGTGGTAAGCCTGCGCGCCCGCGATGTTCGACGCGGCGGCGGCATCGCTGACGACCATCAGGTCGTCAGCCGTCCACCGGCGCAGCTCGCCCTCGATGAGCGGGCTGAGGTGGGCGGGGCGGCCGTTGACGAGGTTGTACGACGCCATCACGGCGACCGCCGCGCCCGCCTCGATCGGCGCCCGGAAGGCGGGCAGCTCGTACTCGTGCAGCACACGCGGGGGCAGGTTGCTGGAGGTGGTGCAGCGGTCGGTCTCGTTGTTGTACCCGAGGAAGTGCTTGAGCGTCGGGGCGGTCTTGAGGTAGCGCGGGTGGTCGCCGCGCAGGCCGTTCGCGTAGGCGGTGCCCATCACGCCGGTCAGCCACGGGTCCTCGGAGTACCCCTCCTCGTTGCGCCCCCAGCGCGGGTCGCGCAGCGGGTTGACCACGGGCGCCCAGACGTTGAGGCTGATCCGCTCCGGATCTTTGTGGTGAAAACCGCGCACCTCGTCACCGACGGCGTCGCCAACCTCGCGGACGAGGTCGGGGTTCCACGTGCTGGCGAGTCCTACCGCCTGCGGAAAGACGGTGGCCGGGCCGACCCACGCGAGGCCGTGCAGCGCCTCCGTGCCGGTGCGGAACGGGCCGAGCCCGAGACGGGCGATCGGCGCCTGGTGCTGGTGCAACAGGCTGACCTTCTCGGCCAGGGTGAGCCGGCCGACCAGGTCAGCGACTCGGGTGGGGAGGGGCTGGTCAGGGTCGCGGAAGAGCATTCCCTCCGGTGCTTCTGTCATCACCGATCACCCGATCTTCGTGTGCCCTGGGCTATCACGCGAAGCGCTTCGACAGGCTACCCGTGGCCGGGTTGCAGGACTCGAAGCGCTTCGACAACCTGTCGAAGAAAGCTCCGCCGCTGGCACGAGTTTCCGCCGTGTTACGCCGGAGCCCTTTGAGACTGGCATCACAGAACGGCCTAGGTCAATAGGGAGCGCTCCCAAATGTCCTAGCCCCTTTATTTCGGCACGTCACACCGCGTCCCACCCGGTCCGACCCGTCCTCCCGCCCCCTCCCTGTCGATCAAGGACGAATACACGTGGTTCGATCTCCGTTCCGCGTGCATTTGCCCATGATCGACGCGGACGTCCTTGATCGGCGGGGCCGGGGCCGGGCGCCCGGCTGGCTGGCGTCCGGCCGGCGCCGGCTGGCGTCCGCGCCGGTCGAGCGGCGCGCCGCGCAGAGCGCGGCGGTGGGTCGCACGCTTTAGGGGAAACTTGCGATATCAGACGCGGGTCGAGGCCACGCTTCCTCGATACTGCGCCCGACGCCCGACGCCCGACGCCCGACGCCCGACGCCCGACGCCCGACGCCCGACGCCCGACGCCCGACGCCCGACGCCCGACGCCCGACGCTCCCGGCGCCGCCGATCAAGGGGCATTGCGTTGATCAAGGGCAAATGCACGCGGAACGGAGATCAAAGCACGTGCGTTTGCCCTTGATCGACGGAAGGGGCGCGCCACGCGCCACGCGCCACGCGCCACGCGCCACGCCAGCGCCACGCCAGCGCCACGCCAGCGCCACGCGCCACGCCAGCGCCACGCCGGGGCGCGTCAGGCCGCTGCGGCGGTTCCGCGCCGGGTCGCGCAGGGCGGGGGCGGGTCGCCGGCGGGCGGGGCGGTTTGGGGTCGGTGGGCTGTTAGTGGGGTGGGGGTGGGGGGAGGTGGCCGGCGTCTACGGTGGCCAGGGCTCGGGCGGCGCCGCCCACCGCGGCCGTTCCCGAGCCGAGTGTCGAGGCGGCGATCCGGCAGCCGCCCGCGTCGGGGGCGATCGCGCGGGCTGCCAGTTCGGCTTCGGCCGCGGGCAGGAGCCACGGCGCCAGCGGCACGAAGTTGCCGCCGAGCACCACCACGTCCGGGTTGATGACGTTGGTGAGGATGGCAACCCCGTGACCGAGGTGCCGGCCGACGGCCGCGAGCGAGTCCACTGTGGCCGGATCGCCGCGCCGGGCTAGCCGGACCACCTCGTCGATCTCAGGGGCGAAGTCGGTGATCGGCCCGTCGGTCTCGGCGTCGGGCAGCACCCGGCGGATGATCGCGGGGATGCCGGCCATGGCTTCGAGGCAGCCGGTGCGCCCGCAGGGGCAGCGGGGGCCGCTGGGGTCGATTTGGACGTGGCCGATTTCGCCGCTGAACCCGCGGCCGCCGCGCAGCAGCCGTCCGTCGACGATCACGCCGGCGCCGATGCCGACCTCGCCGGTCAGGTACACGAGGTCGGACGTGCCCACGAACGCGCCGTACCGGTGTTCGGCCATCGCGGACAGGTTGGCGTCGTTGTCGACGGCCACGTCGTATTTGGGGTCGCGCAGCGCGTGCACGAGGTCGGCGCGCAGGTCGACGTCGCGCCAGCCGAGGTTGGGGGCGAGGCGCACGGTGCCGTCGGAGTCGACGAGTCCTGGTACGCCGACGGTGAGCCCGAGCACCTGCCGGTTTTGGCTGCTGACGCGGCCGGCGACTCGGCTGGCGAGGGCGGCGATGGCGCTGACCGCCTTGCCGGGCGAGGAGGCGAGCGCGGGGAAGGTGCGGCGCCACGACAGCAGCTGCTCGCCGGCCAGGTCGACGGCGACGGCGGTGAGCTGGTCGGCGCTGACCGCGAGCCCGATCGCCGCGTACGGCTGGCCGTCGAGCACCAGCATGGTGGCGGGCCGGCCGATCCGGTGTTCGGCGAGGCCGGTCTCGCGCAGCAGTCGCCGCTCGATGAGGTCGGCGACCAGGCTGGACACGGTGGCCTTGTTGAGGCCGGTTGCGGCGGCGATGTCCGCGCGCGAGCAGGGCGCGTGGTTGCGGACGTGACGCAGCACCACGGCGAGGTTGGTGGCTCGCACGTCGGCGAAGTCGGCCGGTTGTGGCCCTGTCTGCATCGTGATCAAGTCAGCCCCGTTCCCGGCGAGATGTCTTGATGGTGCCCCCGGGCTGGCCTGAACTCATGCCGTACCGGGTCTGCCCTTGTGGCGGCGGTCACCGTTGGTCTAGTTTGTTTAGTCGGCAGACGAACTAACTCTACAGTTCTATCACTTTTTAGCAACGGAAGGGAGTGCGCCGTGACGTCACCCCTCGCGGGCGCGGCCACCAACCGCAGAAACTTCCTCGGCCTGGCGGGTCTCGGCGTGGCGGCTCTCGCCGGCGGCGGCCTGCTCTCCGCATGTGGCGGAGAAGCGGGCGGCGAGGGCGCTGCGACCGGATCTGACAAGATCGCCAGCTTGCTGCCGAGGCTCAAGGAGCTGAACCTCGGCATCCCCAAGCCGGATGTGCCGGGCGTACGCCCGATCGCCGACGGTTATACGAAGTACCCGTCCACGCTGGTCGACGCGATCAGCGAAAAGCCGGGCACGAGCGGCAAGGCCATCAAGACCATGTATCCGGCCTGGGGCCCGCCGCCGCCGGCGTTGGGCTCCAACCAGTACCTCGCCGCCGTCAACGAGGAACTCGGCATCGACGTGGACCCCAGCGCGCAGGACGGCCTGGTGTACGCGGACAAGATGAACGCGCTGCTCGCCGCCCGCGACGTGCCCGACCTGCTCTGCATCCCCGACTGGGAGGTGGAGAAGCTGCCGCGGTTCGGCGACGCGGTAAAGGCCCTGTTCGAGGATCTCACCGACTACCTCGCCGGCGACAAGGTCGACGCGTACCCGATGCTGGCGACCTTCCCGACGGGCGCCTGGCGCCGGTCGGTGTGGAACGAGCGCCTGATGGCGATCCCGAACCCGACCGACGGCCCGTTCGACTGGGGCTTCTTCTACCGCAAGGACCTGCTCGACGCTGCTGGCCAGAGCGTCCCGAAGAGCATCGAGGAACTGATCCAGGTCGGCAAGGCGGTCACCAACCCCAGCAAGGGCGTCTGGGCGTTCGACGACATGTTCGCCATGGTGCAGATGTTCCACAAGGTGCCGAACGCGGACACCGGCTGGCGCCTGAAGTCCGACGGCACGCCCGAGCACAAGTACGAGACCGCGGAGTTCAAGCAGGCAGCCGAGGTGATGGCCCGGATCTACAAGGAGAACCTGGTCCACCCCGACCTGGTGGCCAGCAAGGGGGCCGACGCCAAGAAGCTGCTGGAGAGTGGCAAGATCATCTTTAAGCAGGACGGCATGGGCATGTGGCAGGGCATGCAGGCCGAGCAGCAGAAGGTCACGCCCGGGTTCAACATACAGCCGGTACCGATCTTCTCCGCGACCGGCGGCGACCCGCTGGTCTGGGGTGACGAGAAGCCGATTTCGTACACCTTCATCAAAAAGGGCCTCGGCAAGGAGCGCGTGGAAGAGCTGCTCCGGGTCATCAACTGGTGCTCGGCGCCGTTCGGCACCAAGGAGTCGCAGCTGCGCGGGTACGGCGTCGAGGGCAAGCACCACACGATGACGGCGGATGGGCCGGTCAAGACCGACCTGGGCTTCAAGGAAGCCGGCGACCAGTACTTCTTCATCAGCGGCCGGACCCCGGTCATCTCGCCGACGCCGCAGACGCCGAACTACGTCAACGACCTGATCACGTACTCGAACTCGATGGCCAAGTTCCTCGAGAAGAGCCCCTGGGGCGACTTCAAGCTGGAGTTCCCGGCCAAGTACAAGGCCGAGACCGTACCCACCGAAGACAAGATCACTGACATCGTGCGGGGACGGCGCCCGCTGAGCGACCTCGACAAGGTCGTGCAGGAGTGGCGCACCAATGGGGGCGACGAGGCGCGGGACTTCCTGGCCAAGACGCTGTCCGACGCTGGGCGATGAGCACTCGCGAAGCACCGCCGGTGGCGGGGTCGGGCGCGTCCCGTACCCCGCCTCCGGGCACCAACCCCGACGCGGCGGCCGGGGCGCCCGCGCGGCGCAAGCCGTCAAAACCCCATCGGGTACCGTTCCGTGCCCGCCTGCGCCGCGACTGGCCGCTGCTGTTGATGACCCTGCCCGGCGCGCTCGTGTTGTTCGTGTTCCACTACCTTCCTGCCCTCGGCAACGTCGTCGCGTTCCAGGACTACAACCCGTGGGCCGGTGACACTCCGCTCCAAGCGTTTCTGGGCAGCGAGTGGATCGGGTTCGGCAACTTCGAAAACCTCTTCAGCAGCAACGCGTTCTGGGAGGCGGTCTGGAACACGCTGTCCATCACGGCATTCCAGCTCGTGTTCTTCTTCCCGCTGCCGATCGCGCTCGCCATCCTGCTCAACAGCGTGATGTCGACGAGGCTGCGGTCGTTCATCCAGACCATCGTGTACCTGCCGCACTTCTTCAGCTGGGTGCTGGTCGTGACGTTCTTCGTGCAGATGCTGGGCGGTGCCGGCCTGCTCGCGCAGGAGATGCGCGAGGCTGGCTTCCAGCCGTGGAACATCATGACGAACCCGGACACGTTCATCATCCTGGTGACCGCCGAATCGGTGTGGAAAGACGTCGGCTGGGGCACCATCATCTTCCTCGCCGCGCTGTCCACCATCGACACCAACCTGTACGAGCAGTCCGCTGTGGACGGCGCCAACCGGTGGCGACGGCTCTGGCACATCACGCTGCCCGGCCTGCGGCCGGTCATCGTGCTGCTGCTGATCCTGCGCCTCGGCGACGCGCTGTCGGTGGGCTTCGAGCAGTTCATCCTGCAACGTGACGCGGTCGGCCGCGGCGCCGCCGAGGTGCTCGACACCTTCGTGTACTACCACGCCATCGCGACCGGCGACTACGGCTTCGGCGCCGCGGCCGGTCTCTTCAAGGCAGCCGTGGGGCTCGTGCTGATCCTGGCCGCTAACAAGATGGCCCACCTCCTGGGCGAACGGGGGATCTACTCGAAGTCATGAGCGTCCAACTCGCCACCAAGCTGCGCAAACCATCCGGCCGCCCGGCCTGGGAAGAGAAGCCGACTCCGGTCGGCCTCGCCGTCAAGGGCCTCGTCCTGACCGGCGTCGTCCTCGCCGTGATCGTGCCATTGTGGACCGTCGTGGTCACGAGCCTCTCCTCCCGCCAGACCATCAACGAGGCGGGCGGCCTCGTGATGATTCCCAAGGGGATCGACGCGTCCGCCTACGTGGTGATCTTCTCCGGCGGCACGGTCACCAGGGCCCTGTGGGTCAGCACGCTCGTCACCGTCGGTGGTACCGCGATCAGCCTCGTGCTGACCGTGCTCGCCGCGTACGGGCTGTCCCGGCCGGGCTCGGTCGGGCACCGGTCGCTGCTGTTCTACTTCCTGCTGACGTTCCTCATCTACCCGGGCCTGGTGCCGAGCTACCTCGTGGTGACCGGGCTGGGGCTCAAGGACAGCCTCTGGGCGCTGATCCTGCCGACCGCCGTCAGCGTCTTCAACCTCGTCGTGATCCGGGCGTTCTTCCAGGCCATCCCGCAGGAACTGCTTGACAGCGCGCGCATCGACGGCGCCAGCGAGCTGCGCATTCTGACCCGGATCGTGCTGCCGCTGTCGAAGGCGGTGATCGCGGTGGTGGGCCTCTTCTACGCGGTCGGGTACTGGAACACGTGGTTCAACGCGCTGCTATACATCGACGACAACGACAAGTTTCCGATCCAGCGCATCCTGCAGAGCATCGTCCTGCAGGGACAGTCGCCGACCTTCTCCGGCCTGCCGGTCGGCACGTCGATGCCGCCCACGCTGGCCGTCAAGATGGCGGTCGTGGTGGTGGCGGTCGCACCCATCGCGATCGTGTACCCGTTCATCCAGCGGCACTTCGTCAAGGGCGTCATCCTCGGCGCGATCAAGGGCTGAGATCCCCCGCCCCCACGACCGTGATCAGGGCGTCCTTCAAGTCGCTCTTATGACTTGAAGGACGCCCTGATCACGAGAAACGGGGCGCAGGAGCGTCAGACGCCCGCGACCGACGTGATCCAGCTGCGGCTGTTGGCCACGCTGCCGTAGTTCTGGTATGTCGAGCCGTTGCCCGTCGAGCAGACGCCGACCTGCTGGCCGTTGTAGAACTGCGGGCCGCCCGAGTCACCGCGCCAGGCCACGCCGTTGACGCCGGTGCTCCGGATCGCCTGGCCGCCGTACGCGTCCGTCGCGCTGTTGCTCGTCACCCGCACGTTCGCGGTCTTCAACTGTGCGGAGGCGCCGCAGTTCGTGCAGGTGCGGCCCCAGCCGTAGATCTGGTTGGTGGAGCCCACCGGCGGATTGCTGTTGGCGAGCGTCACGTACGTGGTGCTGACCGCGCTGTTGAGGAACAGCAGGGCGAGGTCGAAACGGGTGGACGTCGAGGTGACGGTCCGGGTCACGCCGCCGGAGGCGTAGTACACGCTGCCGACCCGCACCGACATGCTGCCGCCGACGCAGTGACGGGCGGTCAGCACCCAGCGGGGCGCGACGATCGATCCGGAGCAGGTGAACGAGCCGCCGCTGAAGACCGCCGCCGCCCACGGCGCGGACGAGACGGTACCGCCGCCGATGATCGGTTGCGGAGCGGCGCTGGCCGCGGTCGGCGCGAGCAGCACGCCGGTGAGTGCGGTGGTGGCGAGGGTGGCGAGGACCAGACGGATGCGCACGGTGAGCTCCTTATGGGAGGGGCCGTTTGACGCATCACGCTAGGGCGGTCGCAGTGCATCTACAAGGGTGGATCGATACCGCTTCAGTAATAGCGTGTTCGGTCGTGGCGCGGAGGCACCACGCCCTCTTGGGACGCGGTGCCTCCGGCCGGGCGCCCCCACCATGGCGCCACGTCGTGACAGATACCATACTTCGGCTGGACTCCAAACAAAAGGCAAGGGGGCGGGCGTGCGCTGGCCGAAGGGTGTGAGCGGGCTCTGCTACGGCGGTGACTACAACCCGGAGCAGTGGTTCGAAGACGTGTGGCGCGAGGACGTCGAGCTGATGCGCCGCGCCGGCGTCAACCTCGTGAACGTCGGAGTGTTCGCCTGGTCGCGACTGGAGCCGGAAGAGGGCCATTACACGTTCGGCTGGCTGGACCGGGTACTCGATCTGCTGGCGGACGGCGGCGTCAAAGTGGCGCTCGCCACGCCGACCGCGTCGCCGCCGCCGTGGTTCTCGCTCGCCTATCCCGACGCGCTGCCGGTGCGCGGCGACGGCACGCGGCTGCTGCACGGCAGCCGCGACACGTACTGCGCGAGCGCGCCCGCGTACCGGGCCGCCTGCCGGAGGATCGCGGGAGCGCTCGCCGAGCGGTACGCCGGGCATCCCGCGCTCGCGCTCTGGCACGTGCACAACGAGTACGGGACGGTGTGCCACTGCGATCACGCGGCGGCCGCCTTCCGTGGCTGGCTGCGCAAGGAGTACGGCGGCCTGGACGCGCTCAACGACGCGTGGGTGAGCGCGTTCTGGAGCCAGCACTACTCGGCGTGGGAGCAGATCTTCCCGCCGCGCGCGACGCAGTACCTGCCGAATCCGGGGCAGCTACTGGACTTCCGCCGGTTCTGGTCCGACGAGTTGTTGTCCGCGTACGTCGAGCAGCGCGACCTGCTCCGCGAGGCCACTCCCGACGTGCCCATCACGACCAACTACGTCATCGGCGGCTGGGTGCCAGTCGACCACGCCCGCTGGGCGCGCGAGGTCGACCTGGTCGCGATCGACCACTACCCGACCGACGCCGGGCTGGGCGCGGAGGAGCAGACAGCCTTCGGCGCCGACCTGGCGCGGTCGTGGGCCGGCGGCAAACCGTGGCTGCTCATGGAGACCGCGCCGAACCTCGTCTACACGCCCGAGCGCATGCACGCCAAGGAACCCGGGCGGATGATCCGCCACAGCCTGTCGCACGTGGCGCGAGGCTCGCGCGGCGCGATGTTCTTCCAATGGCGGGCGCCGCGTGGCGGGGCCGAGCGGTACCATTCGGCGCTCGTGCCCCACGCCGGACCCGACAGCCGCGTGTACCGCGAAGCGGTGCGGCTAGGGGATTGCCTCTCGCGATTGACCGAGGTGGACGGTGCTCCGATCGAGGCGTCGGTGGCCATCGCGTGGGACGCCGCGTCGTGGTGGGCGTTGCAGGCGCCTGGAATGCCGATGGAGGTCGACTACGCGGCCGAGGTCCAAGCGGCCCACCGCGCGCTGTGGAGGGCCGGTGTCACCACCGACCTCGTGGCCCTCACCGACCCGCTGCCGCACCGGTTGCTGGTGCTCCCCGCGCACTACCTTCTCTCCGACGACGCGGCGGCGGCGATCCGGGCCTATGTGGCCGGTGGCGGCCACCTCGTGGCGACGTATCTGTCCGGAGTCGCCGACGAACACGGCCGGATCCGGCTGGGCGGATATCCGGGCGCGCTGCGCGACGTGCTGGGCGTACGGGTGGAGGAGTTTCAGCCATCGCCGGACGGGTGGGCGGAGCTGGTGCGACTGGCGGGCGCGTCGCAGGTGCGGCCGGGGGTGACGCGGCACGGGTACGGCGCGGGTGTCGCGTGGTACATCTCGGCGCGGCTCGACGACGGCGCATACCAGGACGTGTTGACGGAGGCGGCGCGCGGCGCCGGGGTCGCCGCTGGCGGCGTACCCGGTGTGGAGGTGGTGCGCCGGGGCGGTGGGTGGGTGTTCGCGCTGAACCACACCGACCAGGCTCACGAGATACCGGCCGAGGGCGTCGACGTCCTTACCGGCGTCGCCGTGACCGGCGTCCTGACCCTGCCAGCCGGCGCCTACGCCGTCCTCCGTCCCACCCCTGACCTGGCCGAGCGCCGCGCGGAGCGAGCGTAGACGTGCGTGTGCCGGTGGGGATGGGCACCTATCCCCACCGGCACCAGCGGTGCGGCGTGCACCGTGTACGCGATCGCCGGCCCCACGATTCCGGCATCCCCGCGCCCACACCAAAAGAGTAGGCCCGTCCAGGTTTCGGGTGGTGACACGCCTATGACGTTGTTGTTTCGACTCTGGTCAATTGATCGGTGCGCCTGAGCAGGCCGGGGGTGATCAGGGCACTCGCGCGGCCGCGAACGTCGCGGACCGGAACGGCTCGGCGTACAGGGCGTCGCTGCGCTACCGCAGGCGTACGACCATCTTGCCGACGTTGTCGCCGCGCAGCATGCCGAGGAACGCGTACACGGCGTTCTCCAACCCGTCGACGGTCGTCTCGTCGAAGCGCACCTTGCCGTCGCGCAGCCAGTCCGCCATCTGCGCGGCGAACTCGCCCGCCAGGTGGCTGTACGAGTTCACCAGGAACCCCTTGAGCGTCAGCTGCTTGCCGATCGCCAGCGCGAGGTTTCGCGGCGCGGCGGGTGGCGTGGTGTCGTTGTACTGAGCGACGGCTCCGCACATCGCGACCCGCCCATGTGGACGGAGCGCGGCGATCGCGGCCTCCAGGTGGTCGCCGCCGACGTTGTCGAAGTACACGTCGATCCCGTCGGGTGCGGCCTCCCGCAGCGAATCGCGGACCGGGCCGTCGTGGTAGTCGAACGCCGCGTCGAAGCCCAGCTCGCGCGCGTACGCCACCTTGGCGGCGCTGCCCGCGCTGCCGACGACGCGCGCGGCGCCGCGCAGCTTGGCGATCTGGCCGGCGAGACTGCCCACCGCGCCCGCGGCGCTGGAGACGAAGACGGTGTCGCCGGGGCGCATCGAGGCCACCTCGACCAGCCCCGCGTACGCGGTGAGCCCGGTCATGCCGAGCGCGCCCAGGTACGCCGACGGCGACGCGAGCCCGGGGTCGATCACCCTGGTGCGGGCCGCGTCGAGGACCGCGTAGTCGCGCCACCCGAGCCCGTGCACCACCAGGTCACCCACCTTGCGGTCGGGCGACTCGGAGACGATGACCTCGCCGACCGCGCCCCCTTCGAGCGCCGCGTCCAGCGCGAATGGCGGGACGTAGGACTTCACGTCGTTCATCCGGCCGCGCATGTACGGGTCGACCGACATGACGACGTTGCGCACGATGACGTGGCCGGGACCGGGTGCCGGCACCGGCGCCTCGACAAGTTGGAAGTTTTCTGCCACGGGCCAGCCCGACGGCCGCGAGGCGAGCCGCACCTCACGCCCGACGAGGCGGCCGGCGGCCCCACCCGCGCTCATTCGTCCACCACCGTCAGCGCCACGTCGACGTTGCCGCGCACCGCGTTCGAGTACGGGCAAACCTGGTGTGCGCGGTCGACGAGCTGTCGCGCGGCCACGCGCTCGACGGACGGCATGGCGATTTCCAGCTCGACGGCGAGACCGAACCCGCCGGCGCTGTTCGGTCCGATGCTGACCCGGCCGATGACGGTCGACCCGCTCACGTCGGCGCGCGCCTGGCGCGCGACGCGCCGCAGCGCGGAGTGGAAACATGCCGCGTATCCGGCCGCGAAGAGCTGCTCAGGATTGGTCGCGCCGCCGGCGCCACCCAGCTCCTTCGGGACGGCCAGATCGGCCTCGAGGAGACCGTCGAAGCTACGGACGTGTCCCTCGCGCCCGTCGCCACTGGCCAGGGCTTCCGCGGTGTACAGCACCTGCATCGTGTGCTCCTACTTCTTCTTGGTCGCCAGCTCTTGGGCGGCGGTGTCCATGGTGGATGCGAAAGTGGTGAGCGTGTCGCGCAACTCCACGAGCGTCTTCCGGTCGAGGCCGGTGGCGGCGACGAGCGTCGCGGGCACGCTGCGCGCGCGGGCCTGAAGCTCGGTGCCCGCGTCGGTCAGGCGTACCTCGACCACGCGCTCGTCGCCAGCCGTCCGGTGGCGCTCCACCAGGCCGGCGGCCTCCATGCGCTTGAGCAGCGGCGAGAGCGTGCCGGAATCCAGCCGCAGCTCTTCGCCGAGCTCCTTGACGGTGCGCCCATCGCGCTCCCAGAGCACCAGCAGCACCAGGTACTGCGGATACGTCAGGCCGAGCTCGTCGAGCAGCGGCCGGTAGAGCGCGGTCGTCGCCCGGGATGCCGCATATAGCGCGAAACACACCTGGCGCCGGAGGGCCATCTCATCCACGTACTGAACGGTAACGTGCAATTAAGTTGTGCACAACCGAAGTTTGATGTGATCTGCGCCGCGCCGCCATAGTGACCCGATGGACTCCACAGCGATTCGGGTGGTCGACACCATCGACGTACCCGAGGCGCCCGTGCGGACGGCGGTGTCGTTCGCCGTCGAGGCGGGACGGCCGCGCATCCTCCCCGCTTGACGGGAGAGACACCGCACGAGGGAATCGGCCACTATGGAGACATGCCGAAGCCCCGTCACGCCATCGTCGTCGGCGGCAGCCTCGCCGGTCTCTGCGCGGCCCGCGCCCTCTCGCACCACGTCGAGCAGGTCACCGTCATCGAGCGTGACCGCTTCCCGGACGAACCCCAGGTGCGCAAAGGCGTACCCCAGGCCCATCACCTGCACGTGCTAGTCACCGCCGGCCAGCGCGCCCTGGAGCGGCTCTTCCCCGGCATGATGGCCGAGCTGCACGCCCTGGGCGCGGTGCCGGTCGCCGCGCCCACCGACATCCTGTACCTGAGCACCACCGGCTGGCGGGAGCGGTTTCCGCCCACGCACGGCCTGGTCGGTGCCAGCCGGGAACTCATCGACTGGACCGCCCGGCGGCGGCTCGTGGAGGACGCCCGGGTGGGGTTCCGCACCGCGCAGGCGGTCGTCGGGCTGCTGCCGAGCGCCGCCGGCGATGGCGTCGCCGGCGTCGAGGTCCGCGACCGGGACAGTGGCGCCGTCGAGCGGATCGCCGCCGACCTGGTGGTCGACGCCAGCGGCCGGAGCTCGCGCAGTCCTGACTGGCTGGCGCAGCTCGGGTACGGGCGGCCGCAGGAGAGCCGCATCGACGCCGGGCTCGGGTACGCCAGCCGGCGCTACCGGTTGCGCCCCGGCGCGATCGACGGATGCAAGAACATCCTGCTCATGCCCAAGCCGCCGGACTCGTCCCGGGGCGGCGTGCTGTACCCGATCGAAAACGACCGCTGGATGGTGACGGTCGGCGGATTGGGCAACGACTGCCCGCCGACCGACGAGGCGGGCTTCCTGGAGTTCACGCGCAGCCTGCGCAGCACTCTGCTGTACGACGCGATCCGGGACGCCGAGCCCGACTCGCCGATCCACGGCTTCCGCCAGACGTCCAACCACCGACGACACTACGAGTCGATGCCCCGCTGGCCGGACGGGTTTCTGGTCGTGGGTGACGCGGCGTGCGCGTTCAACCCCGTGTATGGCCAGGGAATGGCGGTCGCGGCGATGGCCGCCGTGCGTCTCGACGAGCACCTGCGGCTCCAGCCCGGCGTCTTCGGGCGTCAGATGCAGGTCGCCGTCGCCGAGTGCAGCGCCGCCGCCTGGCTCATCGCCACGGGCGCCGATTTGCGGTACCCGACCACGGCCGGTCCACGGCCGGGGCGGCTAAGCCGGCTCTCGCACTGGTACCTCGACCGTACGTCCGATGTGGCCAACCGCGACGCGCGAGTGTCCGAAGTGCTCACCGACGTGCTGCACCTCGTCTCGCCGCCGGCGGCGCTGATGCGGCCGGGCGTCGCGTGGCGCGTACTCCGGGGGCGACCCGGCCCGACGCTGACCGAGCCGCCCATGACCGTAAGGGAGGAAGGGGCCTGAGCCTCGCGTCTCTACTCGGTGGTCCCGTTGAGGATCCAGGGCAGGTTCACCTTGCGGAACACGATGGACCGGTGCGAGGTACCGCTGTTTCCGGTGTTTTCATTGACCTCGACGAGCGCGCCCACGTAGTAGTCCGCCGTCTTGGCCATGCTGGAGTACCCGCCCTCGGCCCACGCCCCGGAGCCCAGTGCCGCCCAGTCGGGTAGCGGGGCGTCGCTGAGGAAGCGGTGTACCGGCCAGGTCCGGCCCTCGTCGTAGCTGATCCGCAGGTTCATCTTGGTCCGGGTCACTGTGCTGGCCGAGTTGAGAAAGACGATCCGGGTCGGCGAGTCCAGGTTGTACCGCAGCACCGAACCCTGCATCGCCGGGTCCAGCAGCGTGTCGTGTGGCGCGAAGGTGCTGAAGCTGCCGCCGATCGTGCCGCGCGAAACCCACCGGCGCTTGCCGGTGTTCCAGACCGTTGAGGTGGCGCGGTCGTTGCGCATGAGCCGGCCGTCAGTCAGTTCCAGCACCGTGCCTTCGCTGGTGCCTTCCTGGTACGCGCCGCCGCTGGTCGTGATGCGCTGCACCTTCCACGTGACGCCGTGGTCGTCGCTGTAGATGTTGCGGTGCTGCGCCGGAATGACCAGACGCCCGGTGGAGGTCTGGATGCCGACGCCCGGCCCGATGGCGTCCCACGCCCACGGGTCGCCGTCGGCCATCGTGCGCGGCTTGAGGGTCGCCGTCATGTCCACCGGGTCGCTGAAGGACAGCCCGTCGTCGGTGCTGCTGGAGACGTACACCTTGCGGTGTTCCCACGCGGTGATCTTCGTCGTGCCGTCGACGCCGTTGATGCTGTATCCGGCCGGGTTCCACGACATGAACAGCCACACCTTGTTGTTGCTCTGGTCGACCACGGCGGTGGGGTTGCCCCACGTGCCCTGCCCGGCGCCGACCACTTCACGCAGCCCCGACCAGGTGGCGCCGTTGTCGGTGGAGCGCTTGTAGAGCAGGTTGATGTTTCCGTGGTCGCTGTTGGCCGCCGCTCGTCCCTCGACGAAGGCGAGCAGCGTGTTCGACCGGGTGCGGACCAGCGACGGGATGCGGAACGAGTGGTACGTGATGCCGTTGAGCGACTCGCTGCCGCCGCCGTCGAAGAGCAGCCGCTCACTGTGTGCCGGCGCCGCGGCGCCGGCCGGGCGGGACACCGATGTCACCGCCAGGCCGGCGAGCAGGCAACCGGCTACGAGGAAGGACGTCCTACGAATGTCAGCCACGTAGGCATGATTGCAAATATCCTTCGGTGTTCGTAAGTAGACGGTAGGTGAATTTCATGCCTTCAGCGCGGCCGCCGCCGCTGGCGTGAGGCTCAGGTTCGCGTCGAACGTGAGCGACGACTCGCCCGCGGGTGACGGGAGACCCGTGATGGCGTTGAAGAGCGCGGCCACCAGCAACGGGCACTTCCAGTTGTGCTGCGCCGCGGGCACCGGGTCCTCGTTGCCGACCAGCTTGCCGTTGAGGTTCGTGGTGTCGGTACCGGTGAACGGCGCGCCGGTCAGGGCGCCGCTGCGGTCCGTGGTGAGCGCCGAGCGGAACGGTCCGATCGAGCAGGTGCTCAGCAACACGTCGGCGTTCGCGACCACTTGGCCGCTCAGTGCGATGTGGATGCCGTCGGCGCCGAACGTGACCGGCCCGCTGAAGTCGGTCACCGGCACGATCTCGACCTCGACCGACAGCAGGCCGATCGGCACCGAGAGCGGCTCGAACGCCAGGTTTTCCTTGGGAATGGTGCCTTCGAGCGTCAGCTCAGGTGTCCAGCGCACGACGCCGCAGGCGGTGGCCGAGGCGCCGGTTGCCGGATCCAACTGTCCGATCTGCACGACACCGTTGCTGAGCGTGCTGGTGAACGGGATGCCGTCCGTCGGGCAGGCGGCGGCCGCGGCGGCGGGCCGCTGCGCTACGAACAGCGTGGCGAGAAGGGCGAACAGGGCGAGGGTGACCAGCCGCCAGCGACGGCGAGCAGGGTTGAGCGACACGTCTCCACCTCCGGGAGTGTGGCAAAGAAGTCGCTACCGATCGGTAAGTTACCGGCGAGTTTAGGAGGTGTAACGGCAGTCGTCAATGTGTGCGGACCACCGCGCCGAGCCGCGATAGGGTACGGCGTGGCCTGGAGCGATACGCCATTGGCGCGCGAGCTGGGCGTCCGGCTGCCCGTCATCCAGGCGCCCATGGCCGGCGGCCCCTCGACGCCGCGCCTCGCGGCCGCCGTCTCGGCCGCCGGCGGCCTCGGCTCCATCGCAGGCGCGATGCTCGCGCCCGACCAGCTCCGCGCGGCCATCGCGGAGCTGCGGTCGCTGACCGGCGCGCCCTTCGCGGTCAACCTTTTCGCACCGCAGCCGCCGCCGCGCACCGACCGCGTCGCGGAGTGGTCCATCTTGACCGGTGTACCGCTGGCGGAGCGGCCGCCGCCGCCCAGCTTCGACGACCAGCTCGACGTCGTAGTCTCCGAGCGGGTACCGGTTTTCAGCTTCACGTTCGGGATACCGCCGCTCGCCGGCGTCGACGCGGTCATCCTCGGCACCGCCACCACCGTCGCCGAGGCCGTCGCACTCGAAAAGGCCGGCGTCACCGCGGTGGTCGCCCAGGGCTTCGAGGCCGGCGGGCACCGGGGCACGTTCGACCGCCCCGTCGACCGGTCGCTGATCGGCACCCTGGCGCTCGTGCCGCAGGTCGTCGACGCGGTGTCGGTGCCGGTCGTCGCGTCCGGCGGCATCATGGACGGTCGCGGGATCGCTGCGGCCCTCATGCTCGGCGCTCAGGGCGTGCAGCTCGGCACCGCGTTCCTGCGCTGCCCCGAGGCCGGCACGAGCGAGGCGCACCGGCGAGCGGTGGGTGAGGAGACCACCGTCACCCGGGTCCTGACCGGCCGCCACGCCCGCGCGGTGCGCACCCCGCTCGTCGATCGCCTAGAGGCGTCCACAGTGGAGCCCCCCGACTACCCGCTGCCCCGCTACCTGAGCCCCGACCCCCCGATGCTGGCAGGCCAGGCCGGCGGCCTGTCCCGCGCCCTCCCCGCCGCAGACCTGATGGCAACCCTGGCCTCCGAAACCACTGCCCTCCTCCCATAGCCTCCCTGCCCTCCGGCTCCCGGGCGCGCGCGGGTGCGGGCCGTGTGAGTGGGCGCCGGGTGGGGATGGGAGCTGCGGGCGTGCGTGGGGTCAGAACCAGGGGGAGCGGCCCGTCGCCGCCGGTATCGGGGGGCGTGTTGAGGGTTTGGTGTCCAAGGCGGGCGTGAAGCGGCGCGGGGCCGCCGGCAATGCGAGCCGGTTGCTCGCGGGCAGGGCCGCCACAGGAACGGCGTCGGGCCGGCGGCGCGGGCGGTCGGTGATCGTCACCAGCATGGCCAGCAGCGCGAACGCCACCCCCGCCGCCCCGAACGCCCACGCGTATCCGCCAGTGGTCGCCACGACGTCGCCGGCGTCGGACAGCCGCGCGCTCCGCGCCGCCGCCACCGCCATCAGCATGGTCAGCCCGACGGTCGGGCCCACCTCCATGGCGGTGTTCATGACGCCACCGGCCAGCCCGGCCTGGCGCGCCTGCACGCCGGCCAGCGACAGGACGGTCGCGCCCGCGAACGCCAGCGCCAGCCCGGTGGCGACGAGCAGGAGGCTGGGCAGGATGCCGGTGACGTACGGGGTGCGCGGGTCGAGCGCCGCGAGCAGGAGCAGCCCGGCGGCGGCCGAGGTCAGGCCGAACGAGATGACGCCGTACGGGCCGCGCCGCTCCAGCCTGCGCCGGCACAGCCGCCCCGCGAGCAGCAGCGCGATCCCGTACGGGAGGAAGGCGGCCGAGGTGCGCAGGGGCGTCCAGTCGCGGATCTGCTGGAGGTACAGGCCGAGCAGCAGGGTGATCAGCGAAGCGCCGGCCGCCGCGAAGGCGATGGTGAGCAGGCCGACGATGCGGCTGGTGTCGTCGAGGAAGGACAGCGGCAGCAACGGGGACCGCCCGCGTGCCTCCACCGCCACGAACAGCGCCAGCAACAGCACACCACCGCCGAGCGGCCCCGCGACCATGGGGTCGCTCCACGGGTACTGGTCGGTGACGACGAGGCCGTAGCTGACGAGGGTGACGCCGGCGGTGGCGAGAACCGCGGCGAACAGGTCGAGCCGCGGCCGCTCGACCGGTGCGCTGCGCGGCACGAGCCGGGGGGCGAGCAGCAGCCCGAGGGTCGCCACGACGATCCCGGGCGCGAACATGTATCGCCACGACACCCACGTGCATACACCCGCGGTCAGGATGCCGGCGGTGGCGCCGAGTACGGACAGGCCGCCCCATCGGGCCATCGCGCGGCGGTGGCTGGCCGGGTCGGCGTACAGGCGGTGCAGGACCGCCACGGCCGCGGGTGCCGCGAGCGCCGCGCCCACCCCCTGCCCGAAGCGGGCAGCCACCAGCATTTCAAAACCATTCGAGAGCGCCGCCGCGGTCGAGGCGGCGGCGAAGAACGCCAGGCCCCAGAGCAGCAGGCGGCGGCCGCCGTACCGGTCGGCGAGCCGGCCGCCAAATAGGAGCAGCCCGCTGAAGGAGAGCGCGTACGCCGCGCTGACCAGGATGAGTTCGGACCGGGTGAGGCCCCAGAGCGTGCCGATGGCCGGTAGCGGGACGGAGACCACGGTGATCGTGAAGATGAGCGTCGCCTGCACGGTGCCAAGCAACGCGAATGCGCGCCGGCGCCTGACGATGGCGCGCCGGGGGAATGGCACTACCATGGCCGGTCCCTCCCCGCACCGCAGAGATTTAGTACCGTGTGTGGCCGACCCATCACCGTTCGTATCACTGTATCAATATCAATCGTCATCTAGGGACCTGCGCCGGCCAGATCGTACGATCAAGGCGTGCACGCATCAGCCGGTCCCGTGGTCGTAGGTCTCGACGTGGGTGGGACCAGTACCAATGCCACCCTCCTCGACTCGTCTGGCCAGTTCCTCGTCGACCGCATGATCGAGACGCCGAGCTGCGTGCTGCAGGGGCCTGACGCGGCCCTCGACGCACTCGCCGGCTCGGTCGAGCAGGTCCTCCGCCTAACCGGGACGGACACGGCGGCGGTACGCGCGGTGGGGCTCGACACGCCCGGCCCGGCCAGCGCCGACGGGGTGATCTCCTCGCGCGGCGCCACGAACTTCTCGCTTCCCGCCTGGTACGGGTTCGACATCCGGGGCGCCCTCGAAGCGCGGCTGGGCTGGCCCGTGGTCTACAACAACGACGGCAACGCGGCGGCCCTGTACGCACACGTCGTGCACTTCGGCGCCGACGCCTTCCAGCGCTCGTCGATCTCGGCGATCGTGGGCACCGGGCTGGGCGGCGGTGTCATCGAGTCCGGGCAGGTGGTCAAGGGCGCCACCGGCACGGCCGGCGAGCTGGGCCACGTGCACATCCCGCTCGACGGGCTGCTCGCCGAGGGACAGCCCGTCCCGAGGTGCAACTGCGGGTTCAGCGGTGACGTCGAGAGCGTCGCCTCGCTGACCGGCATCGTGAAGAACCTGCTGCCGTACTGGCTGACCCGCTTCGACGGGCACGAGCTGGCGGCCGTACCGATCGACAAGGCGGCCCGCCTGGTCCGCTCGTACGGCGAGCGGGGCGACCCCCTCGCGCGGGCGATCTTCGAGCAGCAGGCGATGGCGCTGGGGCGGCTCTTCACGATCGCGGCCAACTTCACCGACCCGCACGCGTTCTTCGTCGGCGGCGGGGTCGTCGAGACGGTGCCGGAGTTCCGCGACTGGTTCCTCGGCAAGGTCCGCGAGCACACCGTCCTGCGGCGGGAACAGTCCGAGACCGTGACCTTCTCATTGGTACCCGACCTGGACATGGCCGGCGCGCGCGGCGCCGCCCTGGCCGCGCAGGCCCTCACTGCCGGCGGCGTGTAGCGGGCACGAGCGCGAGCGCGGGCAGCAGGATCAAGGGGACGATCAAGAGCGCCTTCAGGGTGCCCACGCGGTCGCCGAGCAGGCCCACCAAGGGCGGGCCGGCCAGGAACGCCGTGTACCCGATCACCGCGACCACGCTGACCCGCGCGGGCGCGCGGTGTTCCTCGTCGGCCGCCGCGCTCATGCCCACGGGGAAGCCGAGCGACGCTCCCACGCCCCACAGCGCGACGCCCACGAGCGCGACCGCCCACGAGCTGGCGAGTATCGCGATCAGCGCGCCGGCGCCCGCGACGAGGATCGTGACGGCCAGCGTGCGGACCCGGCCCCAGCGGTCGATGGCGACCGTGCCGGCGGTGCGCCCGGCCGTCATCGCGGCCACGAACACGCCGAACGTCGCCGCGCCCGCCGCCTCGGTGACGTCGTGACCGTCGACGAACGCCACCGCCAGCCAGTCGTTCGCCGTGCCCTCGGTGAACGCCATGATCAGTACCAGAAGGCCGATCAACAGCGTGCGCGGCTCGCGCCAAGCGGCGAGGACGCCGCCCGACTTCTCGCGCGGGGTGTCCGGGTCGACCGCCAGGAAGGAGCGGACGGCGACGAGGGTACCGGCGAGCATGATGCCCGCCGCGAGGATGAGGTGCGCGGCGAGGGGAAGCCCGAGGCGCGCCCCGCCGGCGCCGATGCCCGCGCCCGCGACCGTGCCGAGGCTCCACGCCGCGTGGAAGCGCGGCATGATCGTGCGGTCGAGCCGGCGCTCCACGGCCGCGCCCTCGACGTTCATGGCGACATCGCACGTGCCCGAGCCGTACCCGAGCGCGAAGATCCCCATGCCGACCACGAGGATCGACGCCATGGCGCCGCCGAGGCCGGCGAGCGCGAGGCCGCCGGCCGCGATGGTCGCCGCGACCGCGACCGTGCGGCGCGTGCCGAGCCGGTGGGTGACCACGCCGGACGTCGGCATGGCCAGGATCGCGCCCGCCGACATCGCGAGCAGCAGCATGCCCAGTCGCCCCGCGGACAGGTCGAGAGCGTCGCGCGCGGCCGGCACGCGGGCGAACCACGAGGCGACGCCGAGCCCGTTGAGCCCGAAGACCACCGCCACGCCGTTGCGGGCGGTTAGTAAGTACCGTGGCGGGGTGGTGGTCGTGACCATGTCGTCGATACCACCCCTGAAAGCGCTCTCAGAACAAGCGGCTGGTGGTGCATGATTGCTCACATGAGTAGACCGGTGGTACACCGCGCCACGCTGGACGACGTGGCCCGCGCGGCTGGCGTGTCGCGCTCGACCGCCTCCCGCGTGATCGCCGGCTACGGGCCGGCCTCGGCCGCGACGCGCGACCGGGTCGTCGAGGCAGCCGGCCGGCTCGGGTACGCGCCGAACCCCGCCGCCCGCGCGCTGGTGACCGGCGCCGGCTTCCGGCTCGTCGTGGCGGTGATCGGCGCGACCCCGGACGTGCTGCACGACCCGTACGTCGACCGGGTGGTCAGCGCCGCCGCCACCCTGTGCGCCCCGCACGACGTCGGCGTGTCGCTGCGCTGGCTGTCACTGCACGCGCCCGGCGACCTGGACAAGATGGCCGACGACCCCAGCGTGCACAGCGTGCTGCTCGTCAACACCACCCAGTCGATCATCGACGCCGTCCCCACGCGCCTGCTCGGGCGGGTGGTGTCGATCGGCATCGGCTCGCCGCAGGTGCCCGGTTTCGACGTCGACAACGGCGGCGCCGCCGCGGCCACCCTCGCCCACCTGTACGCCTCCGGCCGGCGCCGGATCGCGATGGTGACCGGTCCACAGTGGATGCCCTGCACGCATCGGCCCGTCGAGGCGTACGTCGCCGCGATGCACGCCGCCGGCCTGCCCGTGCGGTCGGTGCCCGGCGACTTCACCGCCGCGAGCGGGCGGGCCGGCATGGCCGAGGTGCTGCACCGCTGGCCCGACACCGACGCGGTGTTCGCCGGCAGCGACGCCATGGCGCTGGGCGCCCTCGCCGTGCTCCGCGAGCGCGGCATCGACGTGCCGTCCGACATCGCCGTCGCGGGCTTCGACGACGTCCCGTTCGCGGCGCTGAGCGCGCCGGCGCTCACCACCGCCACCCACCCCGTCGAAGAGATCGCCGCCGGGGCCGTCACGGCCCTGCTGGCACAGTCGCGGGTACCGCCGCAGACCGCGTACGCCTCCGAACTGGTCCTGCGGGAGAGCGCCTGACATGCCCTCCCGCCCCGTCCTCCCGCCCCCGCCCTCCCGCCCCCGCCCCTCCGCCGCCCCGTCTCTTCCGCCGATCAAGGCCGAACGCACGTGGTTTGATCTCTTTTCGACGTGCGTTTGCCCTTGATCCATGCAGATGTCCTTGATCGCGGAGCGCCACGGGCGCCATGCGGGGAGCGCGACGCGCCACGCTGTGCCGTAGCGCCTACTTCTTGATCCAGCGGGTCCATTCGGGGTCGCGCCTGTATCCGGCTGCCTGCCACGCGTGGTGGGCGAGTTCGTTGCGGTCGAGGACCATCGCGTCGAGGCGCCGGGCGCCCAGCGCGAGCAGCCGCCGCTCGGCCGCTTCCAGCAGCGCGGTGCCGATGCCACGGCGACGGTGGTGGGGGTGCACGGCGAGCCGGTACAGGTGTGCGCGCCAGCCGTCCCAGCCGGCGATGACCGTACCCACGATCTGCCCGCCGGCCTCGGCGAGCAGCAGCGCCTCGGGATCCCGCGCGATCAGCGCGGCGACGCCGTCGGGGTCGTCGCTGATGCTGGTGCCTTCCGCCCCGACGCGCCAGAACGCGAGCACCGCGTCGACGTCCGCCTGTGTGGCGGCTCGGACGGTGACCAACGTGATCTCCTTTCGCTCGTCGATCAAGGAAGATCTCATGGATCAAGGGCAAACGCACGCGGAAAAAGATCAACCCACGTGCGTTTGCCCTTGATCGACGGAATGGAAGGCCACGCGGCCCGCGTAGCGGGCGCTACAGGCCCTGGGCGAGCCGGTAGTACGCCGCGTTTAGACGGATCTCGCGGGTGAAGGACCTCAGGTCGGTCTCCGCGTCGATGGTCAGGAGTTCGATGCCGGCCATGTCGGCGAAGTCCTGGAACGCCTCGATACCGACCGCCGTGGTCATCACGGTGTGATGCGCGGCGCCGGCCGTCAGCCACGCCGCCGCCGACGTGTGGAAGTCGGGCTGGGGCTTCCACACCGCGCGGGCCACCGGCAGCTTCGGCAGCGGCGCGTCGGGCTGGATGACCTCGACGACGTTCGCGGTCAGGCGGAACCGGTCGCGCATGTCGCTGAGCGCCACCACCAGCGCGGGCCCGGAGTCGGCGTTGAAGACCAGACGCACCGGGTCTTCGCGCCCGCCGATGCCGAGCGGGTGGATCTCCAGCGAGGGCCGGGAGGTGGTCAGGCCGGGGCTGACCTCCAGCATGTGCGCGCCCAGGATTTTCTCCTCGCCGGGCACCATGTGGTAGGTGTAGTCCTCCATCAGGGAGGCGCCGCCGGGCAGTCCCGCTCCCATGACGGTCGCGATGCGCACCAGAACGGCCGTCTTCCAGTCGCCCTCGGCACCGAACCCGTATCCGTCGGCCATGAGCCGCTGCACAGCGAGGCCGGGCAGCTGGCGCAGCGCACCCAGGTCTTCGAACGTTGTAGTGAACGCGCTGAAGTCGCCCCCGGTCAGGAAGCTGCGCAGGCCCACCTCGATGGCGGCGCCGTACCGCAGCGACTCGTGCCGGTCGCCGCCGGGCCGCAGGGCGGGCATCACGTCGTACAGGTCCAGGTATTCGCTGATCAGCGCGTCGATGTCGGAGTCGGAAGCGGCCTGCACGGCGTCGGCCAGGTCGTTGACGCCCCAAGTGTTAACCTGAACACCGAGGCGCAACTCAGCCTCGGTCTTGTCGCCCTCGGTGACCGCCACATAGCGCATGTTGTCGCCGAATCTGGCCAGCTTCAGCTCGTGCGCGGCCCGCCAGCCGGCGGCGGCGCGCGACCAGGTGCCGATCGCGGCGGTGACGCGCGGGTCCGTGGCGTGGCCGACGACGGTCTTGCGGGCGACGCCGAGCCGCGTCTGGATGTATCCGAACTCCCGGTCGCCATGGGCGGCCTGGTTGAGGTTCATGAAGTCCATGTCGATCTCTGCCCATGGCAGCGCCACGTTGGCCTGCGTGTGCAGGTGCAGCAGCGGCTTGTCGAGGGCGTCGAGCCCGGCGATCCACATCTTGGCCGGCGAGAAGGTGTGCATCCAGGCCACAACGCCGATGACCTTGTCGTCGGCGTTGGCGTCGAGCATGGCCCGCCGGATCGACGCGGTGTCCTTGAGGACCGGCTTCCACGTGAGGGTGACAGGGATGTCGCTGGCCTCACCGAGCACGCGGGCGATCTCCCGCGACTGGTCGGCCACCTGACGCAGGGTCTCCTCGCCGTACAGCCCCTGGCTGCCGGTCAGGAACCAGACCTCGTACCCGGACAGATCCGGGATGATGCTTGTGCTCAACGAAAGCTCCTCTGCCTGGTGGGGCGTGCCGCCTAAGTCTGCCGCCCCGGCGCCGCCCTGGTGTGCCCGCGCCGCCTTCATGGTGCCCACGCCGTCGTGGTGTGCCCGCTAGACGCCCCGCAGCACCCTTGCGAGGGTGTCGAGCGCCGCGAGGTATCCGCGCTCCGGCGGCGTGCCGTAGCCCACGATGATGCCCTGCGGGCGCTCGCCGGCCCCGGTGCCGACGGTGTGCCAGTGGCTGCCCAGCTCGCCGACGGCGAGTCCGCGGTCGGCGGCGGTGGCAAGCACCTCGCCTTCCGTGGGCCCGCCAGCGGGCAGGGTGATCATCGCATGGAGACCAGCTGCGATCCCACCCAGCGGGTGCCGCCGGCCAAGGCGGGCAACCAGCAGGTCACGGCGCCGACGGTACCGGAGGCGGCAGGCCCGCACGTGCCGGTCGTACCCGTGTGTGGCGATCAGGTCGGCAAGAGCGAGTTGCCCGAGGCTTTCGGTGTGGGCGTCGGCGTACCGTTTGGCGTCGGTGACCGGTTCGACGAGGTGTGCGGGCAGCACCATCCAGGCCAGCCGCAGCGCCGGGCCGAGGGTCTTCGAGGCGGTGCCGATGTAGACGACGTGGTCGGGCGCCATGCCCTGCAGCGCCCCGACGGGCTGCCGGTCGTACCGGAACTCGCCGTCGTAGTCGTCTTCGACGATCAACCCGCCCGTGGCGCGGGCCCACTCGGTGAGCGAGTTGCGGCGGCCGGGTGCCAGGGTGGCCCCGGTCGGGTACTGGTGCGCCGGCGTGACCAGGACCGCTCGCTCCTTTGTGGACAGCAGATCGGCGCGCACGCCGTGACGGTCCACGGGAATCGGCGCCACCCCGCGCCCGTGGCGGCGGATCAGCTCCCGATGGAAGGGCAGGCCCGGATCCTCGGTGGCGATCTGACCTTCGACCACCCCGGCCAGCAGTGCCAGCGCCTGCACGTACCCGGACGTCACCACGATGCGCTCCGGGCTCGCGAGCACGCCGCGGGCGCGGCCCAGGTACTCGGAAAGAACCGTGCGCAGCTCGCGCGTGCCGGCGGGCGCGCCGTAGTCGTACCGGCTGGCGGGCGCCGTGGCGAGCGCGCGCCGCAGCGACCGGACCCACGCCGTGGTGGGGAACGTCGACACGTCGGGGCTGCCGGGCCGCAGGTCGTAGCGCGGCGCTGCCGCCTCCGGCGGCGCCGGAGGCGAGGTCGGGTGCGGCGGGTGCGGCAGCCCCGCGACCACCGTGCCCGAGCCGTGCCGGGCGGCGAGGTAGCCCTCGGCGACGAGCTGGTCGTAGGCCGCGCTGACGGTGTTGCGGGCGAGGCCGAGCTCGGTGGCCAGGCCGCGGGTGGAGGGGAGCCGGGTGCCCGGCGTGAGCCGTCCGGCCCGGATCGCGTCACGCAGCGCGCGCTCCAGCCCGGCCCGCCGGCTGCCACCGCCGACGGCCAGGTCAAGATGCAGGTCGCCACCGAAAGTGGCCCAATTTTGCGGCACGATGTTGGACCTTAGCGCGGAGCCACTTACTCCGTAGCGTCATGGGCATGACAACGACGACCGGCACCGTCCGCCTGGCGGTGGACACGCTCGCCCCGCACATCAACCGCGCCATGAACAGCCTCGACGCGGCGTCCCGCAAAACCGACCTCGAGCCCGTCCTGCTCGACCTCGTGCGCGCCCGTGCCTCGCAGCTCAACGGCTGCGCGTACTGCGTCGACACGCACAGCCGCGACCTGCGCGAGGCCGGCGAGCCCGAGCGCCGCATCTACGCGCTGGCGGTGTGGCGGGAGACGCCGTTCTTCACCGCGCGCGAGCGGGCCGCCCTGGAGCTGACCGAAGCCGCCACCCGGCTGACTGACGGCCCCGTCAGCGACGAGGTGTACGGGCGGGCGGCGGCCGAGTTCTCCGAGAAGGAGCTAGCCGAGCTGATCTGGACGATCACGGTCATCAACGCCTGGAACCGGCTCGGCGCCGTCGCGCACCCGTGGCCGCTGTCATGAAGTCCGCTGTCGGCGCCTTCGCTCGCGATCCGGGGCCGGGGCTCGCCGCCCGCGCGGCGGCGCTGCGCGTGCTGCACCGCCCGGGAGACCCGCTCATACTGGCCAACGCGTGGGACGCGGCGTCCGCGCGCGCCACCCAGGCTGCGGGGTTCGCGGCCGTCGCGACCAGCAGCGCCGCGGTCGCGGAGGTGCTCGGGTACGCCGACGGCGAGACCACCCCGGCGGGGGAGATGCTCGACGCGGTCGCGCGGATGGTCCGGGCTGTCGAGGTACCGGTCACCGCCGACCTGGAGCGCGGGTACCGGATGCGCCCAGCCGAACTGGTCGAGCGGCTCGCCGCCACGGGGGCGGTGGGCTGCAACCTCGAAGACTCGGATCCCCGTACCGGAGAATTGGTGGACGCCGGCGAGCAGGCCGACCTCCTCGCGGCCGTGCGCGCCGCGGCCGTCGAGGCGGGCGTCGACCTTGTCGTCAACGCGCGGGTCGACGCGTACATCGCCGGGGTGGCCGGCCCGCTCGACGAGGCGGTCGCACGGTCGCGCCGCTACCTGGCGGCGGGCGCCGACTGCGTGTACCCGATCGCCGCCCGCGACGCGGACGTCCCCGCACTGGTCGAGGCCACCGCCGGCCGCGTGAACGTCCTGGCCCGCCTCGGCGGGCCGGCCGTCGCGGACCTGGCCGCCCTGGGTGTGGCCCGCATCAGCCACGGCGCCGGCTTGTACCGCGCGACAACAGCGCACACCGCGACGCTATTGGCGGCGATCCTCACAGAGGGGGAGCGGCGGGGAGGGTGACGCGGACGGTCAGGCCGCCGCCCTCGCGGGGGTCGGCGGTGACGTCGCCGCCGTGCGCGCGGGCTACCGACCGCACGATCGACAGGCCGAGGCCCGCGCCACGGGCGTGGCTCGTCCGCTCCCTGCCGAACCGGCGGAACGGCTCGAACAGTCCCGGGATCTCGTACCGGGGCACCACCGGCCCCGAGTTGCTGACGGTCAGCTCGACCTGGCCCTCGGGCAGGGTCCGGCAGGCGGCGCGCACCCAGCCGCCGTCTCCGGTGTTGTGCCGGATGCCGTTCTCGACGAGGTTCTGCACGAGGCGTTCGAGCAGCACCGGGTCGCCGAGCGTGAACGCCTCGGCGGGGTCCGGACAGCCGACCGTGATGCCGTCCTTGTCAGCCTCCGGCCCGAGGAGGCCGATCGTGTGCTCGACGACGTCGGCGAGGTCCACCAGCGTCTGGTCGACCATCTCGTTTTCCGAGCGGGCGAGCAGCAGCAGGCCGTTGATGAGCCGCTCGTGCCGCGCGTTGATGTCGAGCAGCAGGTCGGTGAGCTGCCGGACCTCGGGCGTGACCGCCTCCCGGTGCGCGGTGTACTCCAGCACCGCCCGGCTGAGCGTGAGCGGCGTGCGCAGCTCGTGCGAGGCGTTCGCGACGAAGCGGCGCTGCACGTCGAACGAGCGATCGAGGCGTTCCAGCATGGTGTCGAACGCGTCCGCCAGCACCTTGATCTCGTCGCGCGGGCCGGTGAGCGCGATCCGCTCGTGCAGGCTCCGGTCGGCGACGGGCGCGTCCGCGATCCGGTGCGCGGTCTCGGTGATGCGATGCAACGGTCGCAGCGCCCGGTCGGCCAGCAGCCAGCCAAGCGCGACCGCGACCGCGGTCACCACCGCGAGCGCGATGCCGCCCTGGGTGAGCAGATTGGTAAGCGCGGCATCCCGGAGCTGGTCCGACATCTCGGTGCCGTACGTCACGTTCGGCAGCTCTGAGCCGGGCGGCCGGTTGTATGTCGCGAGGACCTTGACCCCGAGCCGTTGGCCCAGCAGGACGTAGGTCAGGGCGAGTATGACGACGCCGGCGGCGAACACCAACGCTCCATAGAGGACGGTCAAGCGGGCGCGGATCGGCAGACGCCTCATCGGATCTGGTACCCCTCGCCGGGCACGGTCTCGATGACCGGCGGGTCGCCGAGCTTGCGGCGCAGCTTGAGCACCGTGACCCGCACCGAGGCGGTGAACGGGTCGGCGTGCTCGTCCCACACCTTCTCCAACAGGTGCTCGGCGCTGACCACCGCCCCGTCGGCGCGCATCAGCTCGGCGAGCATCGCGAACTCCTTGCGGGACAGCGCGATGTACCGGCCATTCCGGTACACCTCGCGGCGCGGCATGTCGAGCCTGATGCCCGCGCGGTCCAACACCGGCGGCGCCGCGGGCCGGCTGCGCCGGCCGAGCGCCAGCACCCGGGCGCCCAACTCCGGAAAGGCGAACGGCTTCGGCAGGTAGTCGTCGGCGCCGAGCGACAGGCCCGCGACCCGGTCACCGATCTCGGCGGCGGCGGTAAGCATGAGTACCCGGGCCTCGGCTCCCGAGTCGACGAGGGCGCGGCAGACGTCGTCGCCGTGCACGACGGGCAGGTCGCGGTCCAGTACCACCACGTCGTAGTCGTTGACGCCCAGCCGTTCCAGGGCGGCGTCTCCGTCGTACGCGACGTCGACCGCGTGTGCCTCGCCCCGCAGCCACCTCGCGATCAGGTCGGCCAGCAGTCGCTCGTCTTCGACGACCAGTACACGCATCGTCCAATGATTACCGGCCGCGATGTTGTTCCGGCGTTAACGCCGGAAGAAACCGTTAGGTAACCGCCGCCCGCGTTCACTGCCTTCGGTCGGTTTCCCTGTGTTGAAGGAGTTTCTTGATGAGACTGGTGTTGGCGGTCGCGGCGCTCGCTTTCGCGCTGACCGCGTGCGGCGGCGAAACCGAGGATGGCGGCATCGCGACGGCGGGTAACGGCTCGGCGGCGAGTCCGAGCGCGTCCGCGCCGGCGGGCTCGGCATCGGGTGACCGCGAGGAACAGATGCTCAAGTTCACCGCGTGCATGCGTGGCGAGGGCGTCGACATGCCCGACCCCGAGCCGGGCGGCGGCATCCGCATCCAGGGCAGCGACCCGGCGAAGACCGACGCCGCGATGGCCAAATGCCGGCAGTTGCTGCCGAACGGCGGCGAGATGCGCCGGATGAACGCGGCCGACATGGAGAAGGCACGGCAGTACTCGAAGTGCATGCGGGACAACGGGGTGACGGCCTTCCCCGACCCCGACCCGGAGACCGGCGGCATCATGCTGCGCGGTGGTCCGGACAGCGGGCTCGACCCGAACAGCGCGACCTTCCAGGCCGCGCAGAAGACCTGCGAGAGCCTGCGGCCGCAGCGCGCCGGAGGGGCCGGATGAGCCGGCGGCGACGCGCCAAGGTCCTGGTCGCCGCCGGGGTCGCAGTCGCCGCGGCGGGTGGCACCGCCGCGGCGGTCGGCTTCGGCGGTACCAGTGGCGGCGCGGCCGGCACCAGTAGCCTCCCGCCCACTACGGCGCAGGTGACCCGGTCGACGCTGACCGACTCGGAGACGGTGGACGGCACGCTCGGGTACGGCACCGAGACAGCGGTGAGCGGCAAGCTCCCGGGCACTGTCACGTGGCTCCCCACCGAGGGCGCCACCGTCAAGCGCGGCCAGCGCCTGTACACAGTGGACAACGAACCGGTGGTGCTGATGCGGGGGCGGTTGCCGATGTACCGCGACCTTCGCACCGGTGTCGAAGGCGCCGACATCAAGCTCTTCGAGGAGAACCTCGCCGCCCTCGGCTACGACGGGTTCACTGTGGACGACGAGTACACGTCGTCGACCGCCGCGGCCGTCGAGCAGTGGCAGGAGGACCTGGGGCTGCCCGAGACCGGGCGGGTGCGGGCCGGGCAGGTCGTGTACGCGCCCGGAGACGTGCGGGTGTACGACCTCCAGGCGCAGGTCGGTGACGCCACGGGACCGGGCCGGCAGGTGCTCTCCTACACCGGCACGACCCGGGTGGTCACGGTGGAGCTCGACATCGACCAGCAGCGGCTGGCGGGCAAGGGCGCCGCGGCTTCGGTGGAGCTGCCCGACGGAAAGGCGGTGCCGGGCACGGTGTCCGCGGTGGACACCATCATCGACCCGGGCGGCCAGAACCAGGAACCGGAGACTCGGCTGGAGGTGACGCTCGCGCTCACCGACCAGAAGGGTCTCGGCACGCTGGACCGGGCCACGGTCGAGGTCACGTTCGTGGCGTCGAAGCGGGAAAACGTCTTGAGCGTGCCGGTGGCGGCGCTGCTCGCGCTGGCCGAGGGCGGTTACGGCGTACAGGTCGTCGAGGGCACCGGCACCCGGATCGTCCCGGTGGAGCTGGGCCTGTTCTCCGGCGGCCGGGTCGAGGTGACCGGCGACGGCCTGGTCGAAGGCGCGTCCATTGGGGTGGCAGGATGAGTGTCTTGGTCCTGGAGGACGTCACCAAGGCGTATCCGGGTGGGGTTGCCGCGCTGCGCGGTGTCTCCATGGCGGTGGAGCGCGGCGAGATGGTCGCGATCGTCGGGCCATCCGGGTCGGGCAAGTCGACGATGCTGCACGTCATCGGCACACTCGACCGGCCGTCCACGGGCACGGTGCGGGTCGACGGGCACGACGTGTCCCGCCTGTCCGACCGGCAACTGTCGGCGCTGCGGGCGTCCCGGATCGGTTTCGTGTTCCAGCAGTTCCACCTGGCATCCGGGGTACCCGCCGTCGACAACGTCGCAGACGGGCTGCTCTACTCCGGCATCCGGCAGCGCGAACGGCGGCGCCGGGCCGCGGCCGCGCTGACCCGGGTCGGGCTGGAGCACCGGCTCGACCACCGGCCGCACCAGTTGTCCGGCGGCGAACGGCAGCGGGTGGCGATCGCCCGTGCGGTGGTCGGCGAGCCCGCCCTGCTGCTCGCCGACGAGCCGACCGGCAACCTCGACACCGCATCGGGCGCCGCCGTGATGGAGCTGCTCCACGAGCTGCACGCGTCCGGTACCACGATCGTGGTCATCACCCACGACCGCGAGATCGCCGCGGCCCTGCCGCGGCAGGTGCGAATGCGCGATGGGCAGGTCTCCGGGTGAACGCGTTGGTACCGGCACGGCTGGGCGCGGCTGATCTGGTGCGTGTGGGTGGCGCCGGGCTGCGGACCCGGCCTATGCGGGCGTTCCTGTCCGCGCTGGGAATCGCGATCGGCATCGCGGCGATGGTGGCGGTGGTCGGCGTGTCCACGTCGAGCCGCGCCGACCTGGAACGCACCCTCGAAGCCCTCGGCACCAACCTGCTCACCGCCGGCCCGGGCAACGATCTGTTCGGCGCGCCCGCGACGCTGCCCACCGAATCGGTCGCGATGGTCGAGCGGATCGGCCCGGTCACCGACGTCTCGGCGACCGGACGGGTGGCCGACGCCCGCGTGTACCGCTCAGACCAGATCCCCGAGGTGGAGACGAACGGCTTGCTGGCGCTTGCGACCCGCCTCGACCTGCTGTCCACTGTGGGCGCCACAGTGGCCCGCGGCACGTGGCTGAACGAGGCCACCTCACGGTACCCGGCCGTGGTGCTCGGCAGCGCCGCCGCGCAACGACTCGGGATCGGCACAGCTGGCGAGGACGTGCGGGTACTCGTAGGCGACGAGTGGTTCACGGTGGTGGGCATCCTGGCGCCGGTGCCGCTGGCCCCGGAGCTCGATGTGGCCGCCCTCATCGGATGGCCGGCTGCGGAGTCCTATGTAGACTTCGATGGGCTCCCCACCACCATCTACACCCGGGCGCGCGAGTCGGCGGTGCCAGCCGTGCGAGACGTGCTGGCAGCGACCGCCAACCCCGAGGCGCCCAGCGAGGTCAAGGTGTCCCGCCCGTCCGACGCGCTGGCCGCCAAACAGGCCGCCGACCGGGCGTTCACCGGGCTGTTGCTGGGCCTGGGCGCGGTGGCGCTGCTCGTCGGCGGCGTCGGGGTGGCCAACACCATGGTCATCTCGGTGCTGGAGCGGCGCGCGGAGATCGGTTTGCGGCGCTCACTGGGCGCGACACGAGGTCAGGTGCGGGTGCAGTTCCTTGCCGAGTCCCTGCTGCTGTCGCTGCTCGGCGGGGCGGGCGGCGTGGCGGTGGGCACAGCCGTGACAGCGGCGTACGCCACGACCCAAGGCTGGCCGACCGTGGTACCCGTGTGGGCCATGGGAGGTGGCCTGGCGGCGACCCTGTTCATCGGCGCCGTGGCCGGCCTGTACCCGGCTGTGCGAGCCGCCCGCCTATCGCCGACGGAGGCCCTGGCCGCCCCCTGAGCCCGGGCTTCCGACCCGGTCACCGCCTCACGCGGCGCCCGGTCCGTGGTGCTTGGTCCGTGGTGCTTGGTCCGTGGCGTTTGGTCCACGGCGCGCCTGGCCGCCGCGTGGCGGCGCGCCTCGCGCGCCAGCGCGCGGGCGCTCCGGGTCCGTCGATCAAGGGCAAATGCACGTGGTTGGATCTCCGATCCACGTGCATTTGCCCTTGATCCATGGGGTTGCCCTTGATCGGCGGGCCAGGGGCGGGGCGCGCCGCGGCCGGGCGCCGCGGCCGGGCGCAGCGGGCGGGCGCAGCGGGCGGGCGC
>NZ_JBAKHX010000019.1:0-106804 GCF_036906915.1 Micromonospora sp. CPCC 206061 | reverse complement strand
CGGCAGCCGCCGACGGCCGCGCCGCCACCGCCGCCACCACCGCCCGGTGCCGCCGCTGGGCCCGTCGCCGAGCCGGCCGCCCAACCGGAGGCGTCGACCCGCGAGGTGCAAAACATCTTCCTCGGGCTGGGCGCGCTGCTGCTCGCCGTCGCCGCGGTCGTGTTCGCGCTGGTGGCGCTCAGCTCGTTCGACGATGTCAGCCGCGTCGGAATCCTGCTCGGGGCCACCGCGCTGATGCTGGTCGCGCCGCCCGCCGTCGCCCGCCGGGGCCTCACCTCGACCGCCGAGACGATCGCCGCCGTCGGGCTCATGCTGATCCCGCTCGACGGGTATGCGCTGTGGACGGTCGACGCGCTCCACTCGGAGACGGTGCCGGACGCCGTCGCCGCAGGGGTCATCTTCGCCATCACCGCGCTCGCCGCCGGCTGGTACGCGGGCGTGACCGGGTTCAGCGTGCCGCGGTACGCGACCGTGCTCGCCCTCCAACCGATCGTGCCGCTGCTGGCGTACGAGTGGATCTCGGGGCCGACCGGCTGGGCGCTGGCCTTCACCGCCGTCGCCGGGCTCGACCTGGCGCTCGCGCGGCAGTTCGACCAGCGCGGCCTGGGCACTGCGCCGCTGCTGAGCACGGCGGCACCCGCAGCACCGGCGAAGCCGGCCGGCCCACCCACAAACGGACAGACCTCGCAGAACGGCGAGACGAGCGAGCCGGACCGGCCGGAGAGCGCGCCGGAAGAGGCCGACGCGGTGGTCTCCCCCGCCGGACAGCCCGCCCGCACAGCCGCACCGGTGCCAGCGATCTGGCTGCGACAGGTGACGTGGGGTCTGCACGGCGTGGCGGTAGCCATCGCGCTGGCGTACGCGACCATCGCCACGGTCGACACCGGCACCGTGCCGGGTGCGGTGAGCGCCGGGCTTGCCCTGGTGCTGGCAGCCGTGCTCGGGCTGGCCGGTGCGCGCAGCGTCGACCGGTTCCAACTGCCGGACCTCGCGGCCGGCATCGTCACGCTCGCCGTCATCGGCGCGGCTGGACGCGTCGTCTCGGTCGCGGTACCGGGACGGGCGCTCCTGCTGATGGCCATCGTCATCGTGTTGACCGGGTTCGGCGTGCGGGCACTGCCGGAAGACGCGCGGCGCGGGCCGCAGCTCGCCTCGGCGGGCGCGCTCATCGTCATGGGCCTGGTGGTCGCCGGCTCGGCGATCCGCGCCGCACTCGCCCCGGTGCAGGCCGCGCTGCCGGTGTGGAAGGCGGATCTGTCGGCGTACCCGGACAAGCTCGCCGACGCGGTGGGTGACATGGGCTGGCAGCTGGCGGTGAGCGCGCTGCTCCTGACCATCGCCGCTGTGCTGTCGCTGCCGCCCGAAGGGCGGCGGGCGTCCGCGGTGGCTGGCGCGGCGCTGACCGCGGTGGCCGCGCCGGCATCGTTGGGGCTGCCCTGGGCCGCCGCGCCGTGGCTGCCCGTTCTAGCGGCGATCGGCATCGGCGCGACCGGCCTGTACGCGCGCACCACCGGCGCCGCGCGAGCTCACATCGCCGGGGCGGCCGTGGTCGGTCTCGTGGGTGCCGGCGCGGCGCTCGCCCGGCCCGCGCTGACCGCCGGGGTGCTCGCTGTGCTGGCGCTCGCGGGGGCAATGATCGCGATTGCCGCGCCGTGGCTCTCCGAGCAGACCGACGTCCTGCGCGACGAGCCGGTGCCGGCGCAACTCGTGCGGGCCGGCCCAGACGCGCACGAGGTCGGCGAGTGGGCGGCCGGCGGCGCGGCGTTCGCGCTCCCCGGCGCGGTCGCGGCGGGCGTGGCGGCGATGGCCGGCATGACGGCGACCGCCGTGCTGGCGGCGGCCTTCGTGGCGGTGTGCGCGACGCTCGGGTACGCGGCGCTGTCCCAGGTCGCGCGGCGTCACATCAGCCTGCCGCTCACGCTCGGCACCGGCCTCGGCGCGCTCGCGGTGACGGCGGCGGCGTTCGGCGCGCCGGGCGCCACGGTCTCCGACGCGTGGGTCGGAGCGCTGCTGCTCGTCGGCGCGGTGCTGCTGGTCATGGCGCCCTCGATCGACGCGGGCCGGCGGGCCGACCGGGTCCTGGACGGCGCGGACTTCGCCGCGGCGGCGGCCACCGCTGGCGTGATCGGTACGTTCGCACGGATCTCCGCGATCCTCTTCCCCGACGCCGTCCTCGCGGTGAGCGCCCTGATCGTCCTGCTGGTCGCGGTCGGTGTCCGCGCGATGCCGTCAGATTGGCGGCGCGGGCCGGTGCTCGGCGTTGCGGCCAGCGGTGCGGTGATCGCGGTGATCGCCGGATACACCGCACTCAGCGGCGGCCTGCGGGTGCTGGCCACGCCGGGCGCGCTGTGGGAGGCCGACCTGAACGCTTGGCCCGCTACGCCCGGCGGGGTGGGCTGGCAGGCGCCGGTCGCGCTGGCCCTGCTCGCCGCGGCGGCGGCGGTCGTGCTACCCAGGCCGTGGGCGTACGACGTGGCCGGCGTCTGCGTCGGCCTGGCGACCGTCGGTGCCCCGGTGGCGCTTGGCCTGCCCTGGTGGTCGCCCATGCTGGTCGGCGGCGCGGTGGCGACGGCGTACGGCGTGGCGGCCGTGATGGCGAAGGACCCGCGCGCCGGGCTGGCCCGCACGGCGGTGGCTGCCGCGGTGGCGCTGCACGCCGTGGGCGCGAGCCTCGTGCGCCCCTGGACCACCGCGGCCGCCCTGGGCGTGGTGACCCTCGTTGGGCTGCTGGTCGCGGTGCTGGCCCGGTTGCAGGCCGACGAAGACATGCCGCCGCACCTGGGGCAGATCGGCGGGCTCGCGGCGGGTGGAGCGCTGCTTGCGCTGCCCGGCATGCTCGCGGCGGGCGCCGCCGAGGCCGGCCGCCCCGCCTCGCTCGTGCTGGCCGCCGCCGTGGCGGGCTCCACGATCGGGCTGGGGCTGGTCGCGCTGGCGCGCCGGCAGGTACCGCGATACCTGCCCTACGCCACCGTTGGCATAGCCGGCGGTGCCACGATCACGGCGATCGCGTCGCTGCCCACCGGCCTGTCCACCGGCGTGTACGCGGCCGCCGCCGCCCTCCTCGGTGTGGTGGCCGAACTGCTGCGCAGTGCCACCCCGGCCCCCGACACCGTGGTCGAGCCGACCCAGCGCTGGTCGGTGCGGCTCGGCGGGGTGTGGCGGCGCATCGAGGGCTTCGAGGGTTTCCGCGGCCGCTGGGCGGTCAGCCCCGCGATGGGCGCGGTGCTGGTCGCGGCGGTGCCGACCGCGCTGGCTCTCGCCGGCATCGCCCCGATCCTGGTCGACTCGCTGATCGACCCGCACCAGACCGTGTACCACATCTGGGAGGGGCCGCCGGCCGTGCTCACCCAGGTGCGGCCGGGCGCCGACCCGACCGACGTGCTGGCCGCGCTGCTACTGACGATCGCCGCGGCGCTGGCGGCCATCGGGTTCGGCGGGCGGCGGATCTCGCGCGCGATCCCGGTCGTGCTGCCCGGCGCGGCGATCACGCTGCTGATCGCGCCGCTGTCGCTGGGCGCCGAGTGGCCGGCCGCCACGATGGCCGCCCTGGCCGTCTTCACGCTGTCGATGCTCGGGCTCGCGGTCACTCCGCCGCCACCACCGTCCGAGCGTGCCCGTCCGCTGCGCGTGACGCGGCTCGTGGTGTTCGCGATCGGGCTGGCCGCGGGTGGCGCCGGGCTCGCCGGCAGCCTGGCCGAAAAGCCGCTCACCCTCGTCACCCTCGGCGGGGCGGTCGCGGTGGGCGCCACAGCGGCGATCGTCGGGCAGACCCAGAAGGCCCGCATCCTGGGCTGGCTGTTCGCGGCCGTGTCGGCGGAAGGCTTCGTGCTCACCAGCGCGCTGATCGCCGGGCTGGAGCCCGAGTGGTCCGCGTTCGGCGTACTGGCCGTTGGCGCCGCCCTACTCGTGGTCGCCGCGGTGCTGCCGCGCCTGCGCCGGCCGGAGTCCTACCGCGAGGCCGCCACCGTGGAGTGGAGCGGGTACGCCGCCGCGCTGATCGCGCTGGCGCTGGCGTTCGACTCGCCGCGGCACGTGGCGGCACTGCTGGCCGCCTGGGGCGCGGTGTTGGGTATCGCGTCCACCCGGCCCGGCCGCCGGACGTTCGAGCGGCGCATCCTCTTCTGGTCAGCGGTGCTGTGTGAGCTGATCGCCTGGTGGCTGCTGATGGGCCTGTCCAATGTGGGCGTGCCCGAGGTATACACCCTGCCGTTCGCGGCGTTGGCGCTGCTCATCGGCGTGATCGAGCTGCGTCAGCGGCCCGATCTGAGCAGCTGGACGGCGTACGGGCCGGCGCTGGTGGCCGCGTTCGTGCCGACGCTGGTGATCGCGCTGACCACCGAGGCGACCGCGATCCGCGAGGTGGGGCTGCTGCTCGGCGCGGTGGCTACGTTGATCTTCGGGGCGTTCACCCGGCAGCAGGCGCCGCTGGTGGTCGGCACGGTGGTCACGGTGATCACCGCGCTGCACGCGCTGACGCTGGTGGGGCTGTCGTGGCTGATGCTGATCCCGGTCGGGCTGCTGCTGATGCTCTTCGGCGCCACGAACGAAAGCCGGCGCCGCACCCAGGAACGCTTCCGCGCGGTAACCCGAATGCGCTAGGCGTTGCGGGCGGCGGCTGCCTTCATGTCGCGCTTGAGCTCCTGCGGGAGCGAGAACGTCAGCCGCTCCTCGGCCGTGGTGACCTCGGTGACGTCGGCGAAGCCGCGCTCGGCCAGGTGGTCGAGCACCTGCGTCACCAGGTCGTCGGGGACGCTCGCGCCCGAGGTCACCCCGACCGTCGTGGCGCCCGCCAGCCACTCGTCCTGGATCTCGGAGGCGTAGTCGATCAGGTATCCGCCGCGGGCGCCGCCGTCGAGGGCCACCTCGACGAGGCGTACCGAGTTGGACGAGTTGCGGGAGCCGACCACGAGCACCACGTCGCACTCCGGGGCGATCTCCTTGACGACGTGCTGGCGGTTCTGCGTGGCGTAGCAGATGTCGTCGCTGGGCGGCGACTGGAGCAACGGCAGCCGGGTCTTGAGCCGGGCGACAGTCTCCATGGTCTCGTCGACGGAGAGCGTGGTCTGCGAGAGCCAGACGACCTTGCTCGGGTCACGGACGGTCACCTTGTCGACCCCGTCGGGACCGTCGACGAGCTGGATGTGGGCGGGCGCCTCGCCGGCCGTACCGATGACCTCTTCGTGCCCTTCGTGACCGATGAGCAGAATGTCGTAGTCCTCCGCCGCGAACCGGCGGGCCTCATGGTGCACCTTCGTGACCAGCGGGCAGGTGGCGTCGATCGCCTTCAGCGACCGCTCCTTCGCCTGCTCGTACACCTCGGGCGCCACGCCGTGCGCCGAGAAGATCACGGTGGACCCCTCCGGCACCTCTTCGTTTTCCTCCACGAAGATCGCGCCGCGCGCCTCCAGCGTCGAGACCACGTGCTTGTTGTGCACGATCTGCTTACGAACGTAGATCGGCGCCCCGTAGAGCTTGAGCGCCTCCTCGACGGTCTGAACCGCACGATCGACGCCGGCGCAGTAGCCGCGCGGCTTGGCCAGCAGCACACGCTTGCGGGTCTCGGTCACCCCGCTATGGTACGTGGCCCACGTGGACCGGGCCGGCGCGAGCGAAGGCGAGCGCCAGATGATGCTGCGACTAGGGCCACACTTAGGCTCACAGAGTGACGCAGCCGGAGATACCTCGCAGTACGCCCGAGGAGCCGTGGCCCGTACGGGTGGTCAGCCAGAAGCTGAGCGCGTGGATCGCGAAGCTCGGCTGGGTGTGGGTCGATGGCCAGGTCGCCCAGATCAGCCGGCGCCCCGGCGCGAGCACCGTCTTCCTCACGCTCCGTGACCCGTCCGCCGACCTGAGCCTGACCGTCACCACGAACCGTGACGTCCTCGACTTGGGCGCCCCCTCTCTCGAAGAGGGAGCCCGGGTGGTCATGCACGCCAAGCCGGAGTTCTACGCCGCCCGGGGCACCCTCAGCCTGCGCGCCGACGAGGTCCGCCAGGTGGGGCTCGGCGAGCTGCTGGCGCGCCTGGAAAAGCTCAAGAAGCTGCTGGCCGCCGAGGGGCTCTTCGCCCGCGAGCGCAAGCGCCGCCCGCCCTTCCTGCCGAGCCGCATCGGGCTGATCACCGGTCGGTCCTCCGCCGCCGAGCGCGACGTGCTCACCAACGCCAAGCGGCGCTGGCCGGCAGTGGAGTTCCGGGTGATCAACGTGGCGGTGCAGGGGCCGACGGCGGTGCCGCAGATGATCGACGCGCTCAAGGTGCTCGACGGCGACGACACGATCGACGTGATCATCCTGGCCCGGGGCGGCGGCAGCGTCGAAGACCTGCTGCCGTTCTCGGACGAGGCGCTGTGCCGTGCGGTTTTCCACTGCCGCACCCCGGTCGTGAGCGCCATCGGGCACGAGACCGACACGCCACTGGTCGACTACGTCGCCGACGTCCGCGCGTCCACCCCCACCGACGCCGCCAAGCGGATCGTGCCTGATCTGGCCGAGGAGCTGCGCCTCATCAAGCTCGCGCGGCACCGCCTCGACCGCGCGGTCACCGGCCTGCTCGACCGCGAGCAGCACCGCCTCGACGCCATCCGGTCCCGCCCCGTGCTCGCCCGGCCGGACGTGATGGTCGACCAGCGCGCCACCGACGTGACCGCGCTGCGCGACCGGGCCACCCGCTGCCTCGACCACCGACTCAGGGGCGCGGGCGAGGAACTGCGGCACACGCTCGCCCGGCTCCGTGCGCTCTCCCCGGCGGCGACGCTCCAGCGGGGGTACGCGATCGTGCAACGCGCCGACGGCCACGTGGTGCGAGCGGCGGGCGATGTCGCGGAGGACGACCCGCTGCGGGTGCGCCTGTCCGAGGGGGAGCTGGCCGCTAGGGTGGTTGGTCATGGGTGAGGCGCAGTTGAGCTACGAGCAGGCCCGCGCCGAGCTGGCGTCCGTGGTCGAGCGGCTGGAGGCCGGCGGCGGGACGCTGGAAGAGTCGCTCGCGCTCTGGGAGCGCGGCGAGCAGCTCGCCGACGTGTGCCAGCGGTGGCTCGACGGCGCCCGCGAGCGTCTGGACGCCGCGCGGGCCGCCCGCGACGCGGGTTAGCGGGTCACACCGCCGCCGCCAGCTCCCGCAGCTCGTCTTCGTCGGCGTGGCCGACCACGATCACCGTCCGGTCCGGTTGAAGCAGCACCAGCGCCGATTCGCCCTTCCGCGCGCTGTACCGCTGCCAGGTCTCCCCGTCGACCTCGGCCGACCCCTCCGGCGCGCCGCCCTCGGACAGCTCGGCGGGCAGCAGTCGCTCGACCGGCACGCTGCTCTGGATGAGCTGCACGCCACCGTCGTCCGGCGTCACGTACCCGATCCGCAGCGTCCGGCCGCCGTCGCCCTGCTGAAACGCCGCGCTGATCGGCAGCCATTCGTCGTCGAGCCCGGCCATGTCGCTCACCGGGAACTCGCCCGCGGCTCGCGCCTGGGCGATCACCGACGCGGTGTCGACCTCGACAGGCTGGTCACCGCCCTGCACCACCCGATAGATGAGCACCACGACTAGAACCGGCACCAGCAGCACCACGAGCGACAGTGCCATGTCGCGGGGTCGCCGCTCGCTTCGCGTCGGGCGCGGCACCTCGGTCTCAGCCTCCATGTGACCATCTTGGCAGCCCCGGCTAGGGCCTGTATCGGAGTGGGGCCGGAGCCAGGCGAGGCCCGGGGGTCGTCCGGCAGCGCCGGTCGAAGTCTGGGTCCGCCACAGCCCGATCATCTGCTCCGATATCGGCCCTTGGGGCAGCTCATGACAGTATCTGTGTAAGGACTGCCCGCAGCGCCGCGAGGAGGACCCGGCATGAGCACCGCCCGCACCCCGCAGGATCTCGACCGCAACCTGGCCCTGGACCTGGTACGGGTCACCGAGGCAGCCGCCATGGCCGCAGGACGGTGGGTCGGCCGCGGCGACAAGGAAGGCGGCGACGGCGCTGCGGTAGACGCCATGCGCAAACTCATCAACTCGATCCAGATGCGCGGCGTCGTCGTCATCGGCGAGGGTGAAAAAGACAACGCGCCGATGCTCTTCAACGGCGAAGAGGTGGGCGACGGCACGGGCCCAGACGTCGACGTGGCGGTCGACCCGATCGACGGCACGACGCTGATGAGCAAGGGCATGCCGAACGCGCTCGCGGTGCTCGCGGTCGCCGAGCGCGGCGCGATGTTCGACCCGAGCGCGGTCTTCTACATGGAAAAGCTCGCCGTCGGCCCCGACTGCGCCGACGTCATCGATATCAACGCGGGCGTGGCGGAAAATCTGCGCCGCATCGCCAAGGTGAAGAACTCCACCGTCTCCGACGTCACCGTGTGCATCCTCGACCGCCCCAGGCACCAGCAGCTCGTGCAGGAGGTCCGCAAGTCCGGCGCGCGCATCCGCTTCATCTCCGACGGCGACATCGCCGGCGCCATCTCCGCCGCGAGCGAGCAGTCCGATGTAGACGTTCTGATGGGCATCGGCGGCACACCCGAGGGCATCACCGCGGCGTGCGCGCTCAAGTGCATGGGCGGCGCGATCCAGACCAAGCTATGGCCGCGCGACGAGGCCGAGCGCGAAAAGGCGCTCGCCGCCGGCCACGATCTTGATCGCGTACTGTCGACAGACGACCTGGTAACCGGTGACAACGCCTTCTTCGTCGCCACGGGCATCACGACGGGTGACCTGCTTCGCGGTGTGCGCTACCGGTCCGGCGGCGCATACACCCAGTCGATCGTCATGCGCTCGAAGAGCGGCACGATCCGCGTCATCGACTCCTACCACCGCCTGGAAAAGCTGGCCCGCTACTCCATGGTCGACTTCGACGGCACCCCTCTGGTCGACCTCGACTGAGCCCCTTCTCCGTCGATCAAGGGCAAATGCACGTGGTTTGACCTCATTTCCACGTGCATTTGCCCTTGATCGATGCGAATGCCCTTGATCGACGGGGAGAGGGCGCCGGAGGCCGCGGGCGTCCGACGAAGGGCGCCCTGGCACGAGGGGCGCTAGCGCGGCTGAGAGCGGAGGAACTTCTCCAGGCCGGCCAGGTCGTCGGTGTTGATGTGGTCTACGCCTGCCGCAAGCAGCTCGTGCCATACCGCTTCGCGGGCGGGGCCGGGCGCGTCCGGAGTGGCCCAGAAGCGCACCCGCTGCCCGCTGGCGTGCGCGATGGCGACGGCCTGGTGCAGGAACTGCCGCTCGCCGGCCGGCATCTCGCCGACGCCCTGCCACGTGAAGACGCCGGTCCAGTTCTCGCTGAGCAGCGGCATGAACGACGCCGGTACGCCCGTACCCAGGTCCGGGCCGCGCCCGTCGTAGAACGCGTACCGGACCTCCTGCGACGCCATCAAATCGCGCGGCCGGTCACCGCTGATCACGACGGTGATCGCGTCCTGCTTGACCTCGCCGTGCGCGTACGTGGTCAGCATCTTGCGGTACTTGCGCAGCACCCGGTCGAGCTCGGTGTACGCGTTCACCCCGTCGTACTTGATGTCGACCAGGAGCTGAAGCTGCTGCTTGCTGCCCCGGAAGACCTTGCCCTTGTTGGCTTTCACGATGCGGGCCAGCGGGTCGAGGTAGAGCTTCTGGAGCGTCCGGCCGGGCACCAGCTCTTCTGGGCTGTGTGCGACCAGCAGCTCCCCGTCGACGAGGAAGATGTCGGCCTCGACGCTGGTGAAGCCGTGGCTGAGCGCGTCGTACAGCGGGCGCTCGTGCAGGTAGTCGTTGTGTGCGTGGGCGTTGGGCAGCGGCGCGGGCCGGTGGCGGCCGCCCGCCTGTGCCGGAGCGGCGCCGACCAAGGCGCCGACCATCGCACCTGCCAGCGCCAGTGCGGCCAGTTTTCGATGGAACATGCTTAGTCCTCCCCTGTGGCATCGAAGTCCAGGACGCATCGACCCTATGGGGGGACGGCAAATTCTCAGCCAGCGTCGGAGGAATGCCCGGGGAAGAGATGTGCGGCCGGGTCGATGACGATGGCGGCGTTGTTGACGGCGGTGGCGGCCTCGCCGAATCCGGTCGCGATGAGGCGCACCTTGCCCGGGTACTCGGTGATGTCGCCGGCGGCGAAGATCCGCGGCCGGTTGGTGGCCATTGTGGAGTCGACGCGAATGTGTCGCTTGTCGAGCTCCAGCCCCCACTCGACGAGCGGGCCGAGGTCGGCGGTGAAGCCGAGCGCGGCCACGACGGTGTCGACCGGCACGGTCTCGGTGCCGCCGCCCTTGATGCTGATGTCCGCACCGGTGACCCGCTCGGCGCCGTGCAGCTTGGTGACTTCGGCGTTCACCACGATGCGTACGGGGAGCTGCTGGACCCGGGCGACGGTGGAAGCGTGGGCGCGGAACTTCTCGCGGCGGTGCACGAGCGTCACCGAGCGGGCGAGCGGCTCCAGCGCGAGCGCCCAGTCGAACGCCGAGTCGCCGCCACCCACGATCAGCACGTCTTGCCCGGCGAGTTCGGCGAGGCGGGGCACGAAGAACATCACGCCCTCGCCGTCGAACGCGTCAGCAGCCGGCAACGGTCGCGGGCTGAAGCTGCCCAGTCCCGCGGTGATGATCACCGCGCCGCAGTGCAGCTTGTCACCCTGCGACAGCGCGAGCACCGGTCGATCGTCCAGATAGGAGAGCTCTTCGGCGCGTACGCCCAGTATGTACTCCGGCGTGAACTGGTCGGCCTGGGCGACGAGGTTGGCGACCAGGTCGCGGCCCTTGATCGTCGGAAACCCGGCGACGTCGAAGATGGCCTTCTCCGGGTACATGGCGGTGACCTGACCGCCCGGCTCGGGCAGCGCGTCGAGCACCGCCACGGAGAGCCCGCGGAAGCCTGCGTAGTAGGCCGCGAACAGGCCGGTCGGGCCGGCACCGATTATCGCGACATCGATCTCCCGCATTTGTCACCGTCGCTTTCGCTCGCGGTATCCACGGCTGCTGAGCAGACGGTAGGCACAGTCATGACCAGCCGGCAAGCACATCGCGGTCAATAGGGGACCCCTGAGACCGGGCGTCGTGCCCGAAAGATGACGGCGGCGATCATTCCGCCCAGAAAGCCGAACAGGTGACCTTGCCAGGAGACCCGCGGGTCGGTGGGCAGGAGGCCGATCAGCTGCCAGCCGTACAGCAGGCCCACCAGCAGCACCACACCGAAGTTCCACCAGCTGCGCTCGACGATCCCGCGCATGAGCAGCAGGCCGAAGTATCCGAAGATGACCCCGCTGGCGCCGACCACGATCGTGTTGGGGCTGCCGGTGAACCAGACCCCCAGGCCGCTCACAAAAATGATCAACAGCGTCGAGTACAGGAACCGGCGCACCCCCGCGGCCAGCACGAACGTGCCAAGCAGGATCAGCGGCACGCTGTTGCTGTACAGGTGCTCGAAGCCGTGGTGCAACAACGGCGCGAAGAACACGCCGTCGAGCCCCTCGATGCGGCGCGGCACGATGCCGGCTGCCGTGTCGAACGGGTTGTCGAGCCACCCGTCGATGGCCTCGATCGCGAAGAGCACCGGAATCGCGGCGCACATCGCGACGAACGCCCGTCCGATGGAGGCGTAGAACGCCTCGGTGCCAAAGCGGTTGGCGTCGGTCCGGTCGTAGGCCACGCTCAAGTTGCTATCAGGTCAGCGGCGTACCCGCCACCGTAGCGAGGCGCGCCTCCGACAGGTCAACCGATTTACGCGCGATTGTCCGGGCGACCGTGGACACCTGCGTGTACACGCCCGCGTATCCCTTGCGCGCGCAGCCATACCCCCAGCTGACGATGCCGACCTGGATCCACCTGCCGGAGCCGTCGCGGCGCACTAGCGGCCCGCCAGAGTCGCCCTGGCACGCGTCGATGCCGCCCCGCCTGGGGTCACCGGCGCAGAGCATCTTCTTGGCCACGAAGCCGTACCCGAGGTCCCGGTAGGGACGCCCACAGGTCTTGTCGGACACGAAGGGCACGTCAACCTCGCGCAGGTGCCACTGCTGCCTGACCCCTCCCTCGCGGGTGGCGCCCCAGCCCATCACGGTGAAGGTGCCGCGGTCGTAGGTGCGGTCGGTGGCGATCCGGAGCAGCGGCAGGTCGAGATCCTCGGCCAGTTGTACGAGCGCCCAGTCGTCGCCCTCGGTGGCGTCCCGGAAGCCGGGGGCCCGCATGACGTACCGCGACTTGACCCGGATGGCGTCCCGCGCGTGCAGGTCGGTGCTGCCCGCCGTGACCGTGATGCTGCTGTCGTACCCGGTGCCCTTGACGCAGTGCGCGGCGGTGAGCACGACGCGCGGCGCGGTCAACGCACCCGCGCAGCCCATCGAGAGGCGGACCATCCAGGGGTACGCGTCAGCCGGTGCGGTGGTGCCGCCGACGATCTCCTCGCGGTCGCCCCGCTGCGCGTATGCCGGGCCAGCCATCACAGGGCCAGCCATCACAGGGCCAGCCATCACAGGGCCAGCCATCACAGGGCCAGCCATCACAGGGCCAGCCATCACAGGGCCAGCCATCACAGGGCCAGCCATCACAGGGCCAGCCACGAGTGACCCCACCGCCGCCGCTACCGCCAACACGCCGATCCACCGCCACGACCTCATATGCGCTCCTCCCGATTCCGCCAGGTTTGCCCATTATGGACGGATACTCGTCGGCCACCCGGAAGCAAACGCCAGGAAGGGCACGCACCGAACCGGTGCGCGCCCTTTCCCGACGGTCAGTGACTCAGTACCAGCCCACGTCCTGCGAATGCGCCCAGGCGCCACAGGGGTTCTTGTACCGGCCCTTGATGTACCCGAGGCCCCACTTGATCTGTGTGGCCGGGTTGGTCTGCCAGTCGTCCGCGACCGAACTCATCTTGCCCGGCGGCAGCGCCTGCGCGATGCCGTAGGCGCCGGACGAAGGGTTGCGGGCCTTGTGGTTCCAGCCGCTCTCCTTGTCCCACAGCTTGTTCAGGCACGGGAACTGGTCGATCTTGAAGCCGGCCGCGATCATCAACGCACACCCGGTCTTACGGTTGCCGCTGAACTCGTTGCACGACGCGGGAATCGGGCCCGTGTAGGGCTTCGGCGCGGCGTTGTTCTTGGCTTCCTCGCGCTTCTTGCGGCTCGCGGCGTCTTCGGCCTTCTGCGCCCGCTCGGCCTCCGCCTTGGCGGCGGCCAGAGCCTTCTCGCGGGCGACCCGCTCCGCCTCCCGCTGCTGAGCGGTGGCGATCATGTTTTGCCGGTGCCGCTCCTTGATCAGCTCCTTCTCCTGCTGATCGGCGTTGGCGGCGAGCTGCGCGCTGATGCCTTGCTGCTGGACTTCCCGATCCTGACCCAGGTAGTACCCGCCAACCACGCCCACGAGGAGCAGAACGACAGCGAGTGCCCGGATACCGAACCGGCTCCACAGCCGACTCACGAAGCGGTCCCTTCGTCGGGGGCAAGGTCCCGGCGCGGACCGTGGCTGGGGGTGCCAACCGTGGCTGGAGACCAGCGGTCCATGCCGTGGGCGCCTCGCACCCCCGACGAATGGTGCCGGTGATGCGCGAGCGCCCGCAGGACACCATTGCGCACCGTGAGGCCGAAGGGAAACCGCAGGCCGCTATTGTGACTTGCGCCACGCCATTTATCGGGGCGAAATCGGACCTAACGCGGGATGTCTTCGAGGAGATCGGTGACCACCTCAGCGATCGGTGACCGCTCGGACCGCGTCAGTGTGACATGGGCGAAGATCGGATGGCCCTTCAGGGCCTCGATCACCGCGGTCACACCGTCGTGGCGGCCAACCCGCAGGTTGTCGCGCTGGGCCACGTCGTGGGTGAGCACCACCCGCGAGCCCTGCCCGATCCGCGAGAGCACGGTGAGCAGCACGCCTCGTTCGAGCGACTGCGCCTCGTCGACGATGACGAACGCGTCGTGCAGGCTCCGGCCGCGGATGTGGGTCAGCGGCAGCACTTCGAGCATGCCGCGCGACATGACCTCTTCCATGACGTTCTCGTGCACGACAGCGCCCAGGGTGTCGAAGACCGCCTGTGCCCACGGCGACATCTTCTCCGCCTCCGAGCCGGGCAGGTAGCCGAGTTCCTGGCCACCCACGGCGTATAGCGGCCGGAAGACGATGACCCTCTTGTGCTTGCGGCGTTCCATCGTCGCTTCGAGGCCGGCGCAGAGCGCGAGCGCCGACTTGCCGGTGCCCGCCCGGCCACCGAGCGAGACGATGCCGATCGACTCGTCGAGCAGCAGGTCGAGCGCGACCCGCTGCTCGGCGGAGCGGCCGCGAAGGCCGAACGCGTCGCGGTCGCCGCGGACCAGCCGGACGGTCTTGTCGGGCAGGACTCTGCCGAGGGCCGAGCCGCGCGGCGAGTGCAGCACCAAGCCGGTGTGGCAGGGCAGACCCGCGGCGTCGTCGAGGCTCAGTGCCTCGCCCGCGTACAGCTGATTGATCTCTTCTTCGCCTAGCTCCAGATCGGACATACCGGTCCAGGTCGGGTCACTGGCCTGCCCGTGGCGGTATTCGTCGGCGTCCAAGCCGACGGACGCCGCCTTGACCCGCAGCGGCATGTCCTTGCTCACGAGCGTGACGTCGCGCCCTTCGGCCGCGAGGCCGAGCGCGACCGACAGGATGCGCGCGTCGTTCGAGTCGTTGCGAAAGCCCTGCGGCAACACGTCGAAGTCGGCGTGGTTGAGCTCTACGCGCAGCGTGCCCCCGACGTCGTTGACCGGCAGCGGCGCGTCCAGGCGGCCGTGCTTGATGCGCAGCTCGTCGAGCATGCGCAGGCACTGTCGGGCGAACCAGCCGAGCTCAGGGTGGTGGCGCTTCCCCTCCAACTCAGAGATGACCACCAGCGGTAGCACCACTTCGTGCTCTGCGAACCGGTAGAAACCAGCCGGGTCGGACAGAAGCACGGAGGTGTCAAGCACATAGGTCTTGATCGCGGTGGATTCCTGATCGGCTCGGGGATTGGTACGGCGAGTCGTCACAGGCCAGCTCCTGGCGGGCGTGCACCCGGACACCCGCGTCGCGCCGCTTCCGGCACCCGGTGGACACGGGGTCGGATGCGGGCCCCGTGGCAAAATCGCAGGTCCGGGCCGGCCGGATGGCTTGGGATGACCCCGCGCCATGGAATAGAAGCTAACCGTCCAAAGCCAGCTTGGGTAGTACGTAGGTCACGGCGCGCCGAGCGGCCTGACTCCTTACTCAGCTCAACGGACGCGCCGGTGACAAGCGGGTACGCTGGCGCCCGTGCGGCCGAACGACCTGGGCGGAGCCCGCCCGTCCCGTCCCTTCACCGCGGATCAGGCGTGGCATCACACCGCTACGCGAGCCGCGGAATGCGTCCTGTTCTTCGACTTCGACGGGGTGCTCGCGCCGGTCGAAGACGACCCGAATGCCGCGCAGCCGGTGCCCGAGGTGACGGCCGCCGTCGCCGGTTTGGCCGAGCACGTGCGGCAGGTATCGCTGGTGTCGGCCCGTCCGGTCGACTTCCTGCGCGACCGGTTCCCGACGCTGGACAACGTGGACTTCCACGGGCTCTACGGCCTGGAGCACAGTCGCGGCATGGGTGAGACGGTCACAGAGCCGGACGCTCTGCCCTGGGTGCCTGCCATGGCAGAGCTGGCCGAGCGGGCCAGGGCCGAGCTTCCCGAGGGCGCGCTGGTGGAGTACAAGCGGCTCTCCGTCGCCCTGCACTACCGCACGGGCCCGCACCTGGCGTCCGAGGTCGAGGCGTGGGGTATGGCAGAAGCCAGCCGGCTGGGCCTCAAGGTGCAGGGTGGCCGCATGGTCATCGAGCTGAAGCCGCCGGTCGACCGCGACAAGGGCATGGTGACCCGGGATGCGGTCGGTGACGCCCGCATCGCCTGGTACTTCGGCGACGACGTCTCGGACATCAAGGCGTTCAACGCGTTGCGCGCCCGGGAGGCCGAAGACCCCGACTTCTTCGGAGTGTGCGTGGCCGTCGCCAACCCGGAGACCGGCCAGGAGGTGGCCGGCGCCGCCGACCTGACCATCGACTCGCCGCAGGCGCTAGGCAAATTCCTGGCGTCGGCCCTGCAAAGCCTGCGCTGAAATGTTGGCCCTCGCTCCGCTTGAGCGGCTCGCGGCCCTGTGCGTGGCCTAGGCGCCGTAGCGGCGCTGGCGGTTGCCGTACGACCGCAGCGCCCGCAGGAAGTCGATGTGCCGGAAGTCCGGCCAGTTCATGTCGCAGAAGTAGAACTCGGACTGTGCCGACTGCCACAGCAGGAACCCGGACAGGCGCTGCTCGCCACTGGTCCGGATGATCAGGTCGGGGTCCGGCTGGCCGCGCGTGTACAGGTGCTCCGCGATGTGGTCGACGTCGAGCACCTCGACCAGCTCTTCGATCGTGCCGCCCGCCTTGGCGTGCTCGTGCAGCAGCGACCGCACCGCGTCGGCGATCTCCCGCCGGCCTCCGTACCCAACTGCCAGGTTGATCTCGACGCCACCGGTGCGCCCGAGCGTGCGCTCCTGGGCTGCCTTCAGCGTGGTCGCCGTCTCGGTCGGCAGCACGTCGAGCGCGCCGACCACGCGCAGCTGCCACGGGTTGCCGTCTTCGGCCAGCTCCGTCACGAGATCTTCGATGATCCGCAACAGCGGGTCGAGCTCACTCGCTGGCCGCCGCAGGTTGTCGGTCGCCAGCAGGTACAGCGTGACGATGCCAACACCCGCCTGGTCGCACCAACCGAGCATGTGCTTGATCTTTTCGGCGCCGACGCGGTGACCGTCGTTGGGGTCGACGTACCCCATTTCCCGCGCCCACCGGCGATTCCCGTCACACATGACGCCCACGTGCTGCGGCACCGGCTTGCCAGTGAGCTTCTTGGTCAGCCGCCGCTCGTACACCGAGTAGATCAGGCTTCGCAGATTCACCTATGCAGAGTAGGGCTTACAGCGACAAACAACTACCTGCCGGCCGCAATCCGACCAAGAGTACGGCGATCGAGCAGCCCGTCTCCCAGACCCAGATCCACCAGGGACGCGAACACCCGTTGATCCCGGTCGGCCGCGCGGATGGCCCGGTCGACCACCCACCGGCGGCTCGCCAGCGATGCCGCCACGCGGCTGTGCCGCAGGTGCTTTCCCAGCCGCCGGCCCAGCGCGTCCGCGTACCGGATGGCCGCCTCGGGCCCGGAGGTCGACGCGGTGCCGGCGAGCGCTCCGGACAGCACCGCGTAGAAGATCCCCTCGCCGGTGAACGGATTGATCAGCGAAAGCGCGTCACCGGCCAGCACGATCCGGCCCCGGCCCGGCGGCGGACGGCGCGTCGACAGCGGCAGGTGGTGCGCGCGCAGCCCCGTCACCGCCGCCGGATCCACGTCGGGCAGCAGCCTCGCCAGCCGGTCGAGCAGGTGCGCGCGGCTCACCGGACGACCGCGCAGCAGTTCGCCGTACCCGATGTTGGCCGACCCGTCGCCCACCGGAAACGACCACGCGTAGGCCGGCCATCCCGCCGCCGATGTCACGATGAGCTGCTCGACCTCCGGTCGAGCCGGCGCGTAGCCGCGGATCGCGAGCGCGAGATGGCCGGGCGGGTTGGGCGCGAAGCCCAGTGTCCGCCGCACGACGGACCCGGCGCCGTCGGCGCCAACCACCGCCCGCGCCACGAATTCTCCGTCGATGGCCACCAGGTCATCGCGCACCTCAAGATGGCGTACGCCGTGAGTGTGCACCTCGGCACCGATGGCCACCGCCGTCGCGAGCAGGCGTGCGTCGAAGACCTTGCGGGGCACCGTGTACGCCGGGCGAGGCAGCGCCCGGGCGACCGCACCGCCTCCCGGACCCACCATCCGCAGCACCGGCACCGGCGCGTACCCGTTCACCGGATCGGGCACGCCAAGCTCCGCCAACACGTCGAGCGCATGGGCCGCGATCCCGTCGCCACACGCCTTGTCGCGCGGGAACTCGGCACGGTCCAGTAGCAGCACCCGTGCACCGGCGCGCCGGGCGGCGATCGCCGCACACGACCCCGCCGGCCCGGCACCGACGACCGCGACGTCGTACACCGTCATCGCGCCCGACCCATGCCGTACAGGGCGAGCCCGGCGGCGACCACGAGCGGGCCGCCGTCGCGGATCAGTCCGTCGACGCCGAGCAGCCACCAGCACAGCGGCAGGTCGAAGACGAGCACGCCCAGCGTGATACCCGCCATCATCCACCGTGCCCACCCCTGCCCCCGCAGCAGGAAGATCGAGGCGAACAGCACTGCGTAGCTCACACCGATCGCGACCAGAAACCACACCACGATCACCGGCAGCGCGTACACCCTGTCGTCGAAGGCCACGCCGATCGACACCAGGCACGGCACCAGCATCAGCGGCGCGTACGTGAAGGAAGCGACCCGGGCGGTGAGCAGCCAGCCGGTGGCCTGCGGGCGGCGCGGCGCCGCCTCCTGCCACTTGATGCCCTTGCGGTCTGCTACCAGCCGGTTCGGGTGGCGAACCAGGTACTCCTGGATCGACGGCCAGCGGTAGAGCAGCACGACGATCGTGGCGCACAGCAGGGCGAGCGCCGCGAACGCGAGGACGCCGGGCAGCGGTGGCATGCCGTTGCGCGGCACCAGCAGGCGGCCGACCGCGAAGACCGTGGTGACCGCGAGGATCAGCCCGAACGGCTTGGCGCCGGCGCGCCCGCGGCGCACGTGCCACACCAGGATCAGGAAGCCGAGCGACCGCAGCAGAGCCCATCCGGTGCGCACGCCGAGCGTGAAACCCTGCTCGTCGGCGTGCCACCAGTTGAGGGCCTCCACCGCCGCGGTCGCGACCGCCGCGAGATACAGCAGCGCCGTGAGCGCGCGAACGGCAGGCGGCCTCATGCCGCTCAGCTTCCCCGTGATCAACGCGTCCTTCAAGTTGTAGGAGCGACTTGAAGGACGAATGGTCCGAGTCGCTGCGCGGCGCCTTCGCACGACGTCGTATGCGACTCGGACCATTCACTGCCTTGTCACTGAGCTACGCGGCGTCCAGGCGAGCCTTCAGCGCGTCTAGTTCCGCCCACAGGACGCCAGGGAGCTTGTCGCCGAACTTCTCGAACCACTCGGTGACCTGTGGGATCTCGGCCTTCCACTCCTCGGCGTCGACCCGCAGCACCTCTTCGAGGTCGTCACGGGTGAGGTCGAGGCCGGAGACGTCGAGCGCGTCGGCGGTCGGCACGAAGCCGATCGGCGTCTCGACGGCCGCGCCGCTGCCTTCCAGCCGCTCGACGATCCACTTGAGGACCCGCGAGTTCTCGCCGAAGCCTGGCCACAGGAAGCGGCCGTCGTCGCCGCGGCGGAACCAGTTCACATAGAAGATCTTGGGAAGCTTGCTGGCGTCGCCGGCACCGGCACCCGCGCCCTTGCCCATCTCGATCCAGTGCCGGAAGTAGTCGCCGCCGTGGTACCCGATGAAGGGCAGCATCGCCATCGGATCGCGCCGCACGACGCCGACCTGGCCCACCGCCGCAGCGGTCGTCTCGGACGAGAGCGTCGCGCCCATGTACACGCCGTGCACCCAGTCACGGGCCTCCGTGACCAGCGGGATCGTGGTCTTGCGGCGACCGCCGAAGAGGATCGCGTCGATCGGCACGCCGCGCGGGTCGTAGTACTCGTCGGCGAGGATCGGGCACTGCGTGATCGGCGTGCAGAAACGCGAGTTGGGGTGGCTGGACAGCTCGTCCGAGTCGGGTGTCCAGTCGTTGGCCTTCCAGTCGGTGAGGTGCGCGGGCGGCTCGCCCATGCCCTCCCACCAGATGTCGCCGTCGTCGGTGAGGGCGACGTTGGTGAAGACGGAGTTGCCCCGGTCCAGCGTGCGCATGGCGTTGGGGTTGGTCTTCCAGTCGGTGCCCGGCGCCACGCCGAACAGCCCGTATTCGGGGTTCGTGGCGTACAGGCGGCCGTCGTCACCGAAGCGCATCCACGCGATGTCGTCGCCGATCGTCTCGACCTTCCAGCCGGGGATCGTGGGTTGGAGCATCGCGAGGTTGGTCTTGCCGCACGCCGACGGGAATGCGCCCGCCACGTAGTGCACGCGCCCTTCGGGCGAGGTCAGCTTGAGGATCAGCATGTGCTCGGCCAGCCAGCCCTCGTCGCGGGCCATGACGCTGGCGATACGCAGGGAGTAGCACTTCTTGCCGAGCAGCGAGTTGCCGCCGTACCCGGACCCGTACGACCAGATTTCGCGGGTCTCCGGGAAGTGCGAGATGTACTTGGTCTGGTTGCAGGGCCAGGCCGTGTCGGCCTCGTCGTTATCGAGAGGCGCGCCGACCGAGTGCAGCGCGTGCACGAACCAGGCATCGTCGCCCATGGCTTCGAGCACATCGCTTCCCATTCGCGTCATGATCCGCATCGACGCTACGACGTAGGGGCTGTCGGTCAGCTCCACGCCGAACATCGGCTCGGCCGCCTCCAGCGAGCCCATGCAGAACGGGATCACGTACATCGTCCGGCCCCGCATGCTGCCCCGGTACAGGCCGGTCATCGTGCGCTTCATCTCGGCCGGTGCCATCCAGTTGTTGGTGGGACCGGCGTCGGCCTCGTCGACCGAGCAGATGAACGTGCGCTCCTCCACCCGCGCCACGTCGGACGGGTCGGTGCGGGCCCAGAACGAGTTGGGCTTGCGCTCCGCGTTGAGCCGGACGAGGGTGCCGGCGTCGACCAGTTCGTCGGTGAGCCGCCGCCACTCTGCTTCGGAGCCGTCGCACCAGACGATCCGATCGGGGGTGGTCAGGTCGGCGACCTCACCTACCCATGCGAGAAGCTTCGGGTGGCGGGTAGGGGCGCTGTCGAGCCCGGGGACGGTAGCCGGAGGAGCCGTCATGACCTGTTCTCCTTGGTGGTCGTCGTTGACCGAAATTGGAAATGCGTAGTACGGACGTACCGGAAAAACCGCCACGCCGTACGAGGTCACAGGATTTCCAGTCAGCGTAAACCGAGCCGCCGTTCGGGGCAGCGTGAGCGGTTGTGAAAATGTGCACAAGCTGCGGCCGACCTGCACTCTGACGGCCTTTTCCACGCTCCCATGCGCAACTTCGCGCAAGATTTTCAGACGGATCACGTTCCGGCCCTGGTGAAAATCACCCCTTCGCTACTCGCCCGTATTGCCCTAGGGTGACAGCTATCTGGTGAACCGCCCGATTAGTCCCCCAGGAGGCGGAGTTGACGACCCAGGAGTTGAGTGACGCCCATCTGCTCGCCGCCGTACGCGGCGGCGACCTAACCGCGTACGGCGCGCTCTACGCACGGCACGCCGGAGCCGCTCGGCGGCTCGCATACACGCTCGTCCACTGCCCGGCCGACGCCGACGACCTCGTCGCCGAGACGTTCGCCAAGGTGCTCGCGGTGCTGCGCGCCGGTCGCGGCCCGCACGTCGCGTTCCGGGCGTACCTGCACACCACCCTGCGGCACGTCCGGTACGACCGGGTGCGCCGCGACCGCCGCATCGAGTTCACCGATGACCTGTCGCGGTACGAACAGGTGGTGCCCTTCCACGACACGACGATCGCCCGGCTCGAACGGCTGCACGCCGCCCGGGCGTTCGCCAAGCTGCCCGAGCGATGGCGCACCGTGCTGTGGCACACCGCCATCGAGGGCGAGCCGCACGCGCAGGTCGCGCCCCTGCTCGGCCTCACGCCCGGCGGGGTCGCGGCGCTGGCGTTCCGGGCCAGGGAGCGGCTGCGTCAGATATACGAACGGGAGGCGGCAGGTGCCGGGTGACCGCAGCCGGTACTCTCGACTCCGTGTCCGCGACCGTCACAGGCGAGCCCTCCACACCCACGCCACGACCCGGCTTCCTGCGTCGCCTGTGGGAGCGGTTTGGCCACCTGGTGCACGAGTTGGGCAAGTTCGGGATCGTCGGGATCATAGCGTTCATCGTCGATCTGATCCTGTTCAATATCGCGTTGGCCGTCCTCGATATGGAGTCATTGACCGCCAAGGTCTTCTCCACGGCGATCGCCGCCTCGGTTGCCTTTGTCGGCAACCGGTTCTGGACGTGGCGGCACCGCGCCCGCTCCAACCTCGCCCGCGAGTACGTCCTCTACTTCGTACTCAACGCGATCGGCCTGGGCTTCAGCTTGATAACGCTCGCGATTTCGCACTACGGCCTGGGGAGTGTGTGGCCGGTATTTCAAACCCCGGTCGTCGATAACATTTCCGCAAACTTTATTGGCGCTGCGATGGGCACCACGTTCCGTTTCTGGTCGTACCGCCGTTGGGTATTCCTGAACCCAGCTGTCCAGCCAGATACACAGCGCGTGCCAGCGGTCGTCACGGAGAGCGAGTAGCTCGGAGTGACGTTAGCCAAACCGTTGCCGGTCGCCAGGACGCGGCCGCCGAACTGCCGTAAGGTGGCCCAATGCGTCTTGTCCGCCTGCTACCCGAGCGTTGGCAAAAGTTCATCCGCGAGGCGTTCAAGTTCGGTGCCGTAGGCGGCATCAACACGATCCTCAACTACGGATTGTTCAACGTTCTGGTGCTCACCGTCCTCAAAGACGGTCAGCTCAAGGCGACTGTGATCGCGACTGTGGTTGCCACCACATCGTCGTACTTCATGAACCGGCACTGGACCTATCGCGACCGGTCCAAGTCGGCGATGCGCCGCGAGTACCTGCTGTTCTTCGTCTTCAACGCCACCGGCCTGCTGATCGAGCTGGGCATCCTGGCGATCGCGAAGTACGGCCTGGCCATCACCGGCCTGCTCGCCATCAACCTCGTCAAGACCTTCGGGCTGGTGCTCGGCATGGTCTTCCGCTTCTGGTCGTACCGCACGTTCGTCTTCCGTCCGGTGCCCGCCGGTGCCGAGCACCCGCACCACTTCGACCCGGTTGGCGAGCTGGTCGAGGCGGTCGCCGAGCTGGAAGAGACCCCCACCGTCGTGCCACCGCAGCCGCGCTCCGCGGAGGCGCAGGACGGCATCGACGAGCTCGACATGGAGCTGGCGGCCGAACTGGACGCCGCGCAGCGGTCCACCACCTCCTGAGCCCGGCCGTGCGGTCGGGCACCGGGGCGAAAGCGGAGCTCTTCTTCGAAGACCTCGTGCCCGGCCGGTGGTTCGACCTGGGCGCCATCACCGTCGATGGCACCGAGATGGTGGCGTTCGCCGAGCGGTACGACCCACAGTGGTACCACGTCGACGCCGCGCTGGCCGCGGAGAGCGAGTACGGCGGCCTGATCGCCAGTGGGTTCTACACGGTCAGCCTGTTCATGCGGGCGTACGTCGACCACGTGCTCGCCAGGGCCGCCGCGGACGCCTCGCCAGGGCTGGAGGAGCTGCGGTGGCTTGCCGCGGTGCGCGCCGGCGATCGGCTGGTGGTGCGGCTCGAAGTACTCGATCAGCGGCCATCCACCGCGAAGCCGCACCTCGGCACGGTGACGCTGCAGGGCGTGATGCTGCGCGACGAACGCGAGGTGCTGCGTCTGCGGTTCCGCGGCTGGTTCCGGCGGCGCGGGGCGGCGCCCGCCGTAGCGGGCGCCTGACCGCGTTACAGCTGCGTTTCCTTCATGATCTGCCGCATCTCATCGTCACCGAGGGAGTGCTTGTCCTGGTTGGCTTCGATCAGCTCGTAGAGCGTGGTCTGAACCTTCTCGACCTGTGGCATGTCGCGCAACACCGACTGGCCACGTTCGCCGGCCGACTCGATGGTAAGCGTGCCGCAGCCGAGCATCCGCTCGATGAACGTCTGGCTCATGGCGTGGTCGTTGACCCGCCCCAGCGGGATGTCGCGCCGGTCGCGGGAGAAGACACCGTGCTGGAGGATCACCCGCTCGTTCGTGAAGACGTGGTGGGTGGTGCGCCAGAGCAGTACCGGCCAGAGTGTCTGCCAGAGCACCAGGACCACCGCCGCGGCGGCGATCGCGTACAGCGCGATCATCCCGCCCGTGCCTGACGGCAGCAGCACCCATCCGGTGATGAGCGCGGCCAGAGCAAGGACCAGCACGAACGCCGGCCGGATCGCTTCTTTCCAGTGCGGGTGCATATGGAGAACGACATGCTCATCCTTGGTGAGCACGTCATCGGGGAAAGCCACGCCAACCTCCTCATACCGTTTATGACGGGCTGACGGTAGCGTCTGCGCGGTCCCCGCGGAAACGTGGAGCGCCAGCGGAGCGTTTTTTGTGGGGTGCGTTCAGCGCACGTGGAGCACGTCTCCGGCCGCTATCGAGTGTTCGCCGCCGGCGCCGCTCACGACCAGCTGGCCGTCCGCGTCGATCCCGGTGGCCGTGCCGGATAGCTCAGCACCCCCAGGCAGCTGCACCCGCACCTCGCGGCCAAGCGTGCCGCAGTGGTGCCGATACGCCTCCCGCAGCCCGCTCGCCTCGGCGTCGCCGGCCGCGAGCCGCCACCGGTCGTACCAGGTCGCGAAGGCACGCAGCAGCGACCGCAACAGCGGGTCGCGGTCGGTCAGCTCGGCGCCGGCGAGCTGGAGTGAGGTCGCCGGGCGGTCGGTGGGAAGCTCGTGCGCGCGCAAGGTGACGTTGAGCCCGATGCCGACGACGACCGCGCCGGCCACCCCTTCGGCGAGGATGCCCGCGCACTTCGCATCGCCGATCATCAGATCGTTTGGCCACTTGAGCACCGCCGGGACCTCGGCCACCCGGGTCGCGGTCTCGACCAGGGCCACGCCGGCCATCAGCGGCAGCCAGCCGTACGCCGCCACGGGCGCCGCGGGCCACGCCCGGTCGACGTTGGGCTGGCCGGGCCGCAGCAGGACGCTGGCGGCGATCCCGGCGCGCGCCGGGGAGACCCATGTGCGGTCGCGGCGCCCACGGCCGGCGGTCTGGCGCTCGGCGACAACGACCAGGCCCTCGGGCTCGCCGCGCTGCGCCGCCTCGGCCGCGTCGGCGTTGGTCGAGGCGGTCTCGGCCCGCAGGTCCAGGCGGGTCCAGAGCCCACCGGGTCGCACCAGCGCCCGCTCCAGGTTGCGCCCGTGAAGTGGCGGCCGGTCGATATCGGTGTACGGGGAGCTCACCAACCCAACCTAGTCGTCCTCCACCTGGGGTATGCCGGAGACGTAGATGGTGCCCCGGTCGGCCGGTACATAGATCGGTTGCGCCTCGTAGTCGATCGCCGGCGGCTCGGCGGCGGGCTCGGGATCCTCGTCACGGACGTCCCGCCACCATCGCGAGTGGCGCATCGCCACCAGCACGCCAGCCCCTAGCAGGATGAGCGCCAGACCCAACAGCATCACGTTATGTCAACGAACAGGGCAATACCGACGAAACGTTGAGGCGAACCGCACAGGCTGTGAACCCCTGCCGCCTCCCCGCCGTCGATACGATCCAGGCATGACCACCGCCGAGATCAATATCCACACGACCGCCGGCAAGCTGGCCGACCTGGAGCGCCGGGTCGACGACGCAGTGCACGCCGGCTCCGCCCGGGCGGTGGAGAAGCAGCACGCCCGCGGCAAGAAGACGGCCCGCGAGCGGATCGAGATGCTGCTCGACCCCGGCTCGTTCGTGGAGATGGACGAGCTGGCCCGGCACCGGTCGACCAACTTCGGGCTCGACAAGACCCGCCCGTACGGCGACGGGGTGGTCACCGGATACGGCACGGTCGACGGCCGGCCGGTGTGCATCTTCGCGCAGGACTTCACGATCTTCGGCGGCTCGCTCGGCGAGGTCTTCGGCGAAAAGATCGTCAAGGTCATGGACCTGGCGATGAAGACCGGCTGCCCGGTCATCGGCATCAACGACTCCGGCGGCGCCCGCATCCAGGAGGGCGTGGTCAGCCTTGGCCTGTACGGCGAGATCTTCTTCCGCAACGTGCGCGCCAGCGGCGTGATCCCGCAGATCTCGCTCGTCATGGGCCCGTGCGCGGGCGGCGCGGTGTACTCCCCCGCCGTCACCGACTTCACCGTGATGGTCGACCAGACCTCGCACATGTTCATCACCGGTCCCGACGTAATCAAGACGGTCACCGGCGAAGACGTTGGTTTCGAGGAGCTCGGCGGCGCGCGCACCCACAACACCCGCAGCGGCAACGCGCACTACCTCGGCGCCGACGAGGAAGACGCCATCGACTACGTCAAGGCGTTGCTGTCGTATCTGCCGTCCAACAACATGGACGACCCACCGCTGGTCCCAGTTGACTCCTCTGTGGACGTCACCGACGACGACCTGGCTCTCGACACGCTGATCCCCGACTCAGCCAACCAGCCGTACGACATCCACCGTGTGATCGAGCACGTGCTCGACGACGGTGAGTTCCTCGAAGTACAGCCGTTGTACGCGCAGAACATCGTCGTCGGCTTCGGTCGCGTCGAGGGCCGGCCGGTCGGCGTCGTCGCCAACCAGCCCATGCACTTCGCCGGCTGCCTCGACATCGCGGCGTCCGAAAAGGCGGCCCGGTTCGTGCGCACCTGCGACGCCTTCAACCTGCCCGTACTGACCTTTGTGGACGTTCCCGGGTTCCTGCCCGGGACCGGCCAGGAGTGGGACGGCATCATCCGGCGCGGCGCGAAGCTCATCTACGCGTACGCCGAAGCCACCGTCCCGAAGGTCACCGTCATCACGCGCAAGGCGTACGGCGGCGCGTACGACGTCATGGGTTCCAAGCACCTCGGCGCCGACCTGAACTTCGCCTGGCCCACCGCGCAGATCGCGGTCATGGGCGCGCAGGGCGCGGTAAACATCCTGCACCGGGCCGCGCTGGCCGCCGCCGACGACCCGGCCGCGCTGCGCGCCGACCTCGTCACCGAGTACGAGGACACGCTCGCCAACCCGTACGTCGCAGCGGAACGCGGCTATGTGGACGCGGTGATCCGGCCGTCGCAGACGCGGGTGCAGATCGTGCGGGCGCTGCGAACGCTGCGCACCAAGCGCGAGACGCTGCCGCCGAAGAAGCACGGCAACATCCCGCTGTAGCTGCGGCGGTTACAGGAACGGGCTTGCGAGCAGGGCCGCGCCGGCTAGCAGGGCGGCCAGGTTCACCAAGCCGAAGAAGCCCACCCAGAACAGGCCGGGAACGCGCGTCAGCCCGGCCAACTGGTCCGCGTCCGAGTCCGGCAGGCGCCCACGTGAGCGCAGCGTCTGCAGCTCACCCACCGGCCGTACACCGCCGATCAGCAGGAACCACACGCCCGCGTACGCGAACGCCGCCTGTACGTCAGCAGGCGTGAACCAGGAGACGCAGAAGACGACGCCGCCCGTCACCACGAGCGAGATGATCCCGAAGACGTTCCGGATCATCACGAGCATGGCCAGCAGCAACGCGATGGCCACCCAGAGCAACAGCGTGATGCGGTTTCCGCCGAGCAGCCAGGCACCCGCCAGGCCGATCAGCGACGGCGCGAGGTACCCGGCGAGCAGCGTGAACACCATGCCCAGCCCGGTCGGGCGGCCAGCCGACAGAGTGAGACCGGAGGTGTCGGAGTGCAGGCGGATGCCGCGCAGCTTGCGCCCGGTCAGCAGGGCCACCAGAGCGTGCCCGCCTTCGTGGGCGATGGTGATGGCGTTGCGGGCTATTCGCCACGGCAGGCGGGTCAGCACCACCACGAGCGCCACGACGCCGGTGATGGCGACGAGCAGCACGGGCGGATCAGGCTGGGCACCGAAGAGCCGGTCCCAGAGGTCGGTCACGCCGTCGAGAGACAACACAGCCCGCGAGCCTAGCGGGATATTCTCTCGCACGCTCATGCGGTTACGGACGAATTACCGGATTCTCCCCCGGCGGCTGTGACGCACTGCGCAGGCTGCCAACGGGTGGGCAACTCGCCTACTCCCGGTCAACACCGGATCGGTGCAGTCATTCATGGGGGACAGATGAGGATCACGCATCGCCGGCTCGCCGCCCTTGCCATCGCCGCCACGCTGGTCACGGGCGGCCTTGCCACCGGTGGCGCGGCGGCAGCGTCTGCGGCGCCCGGCACGACTACCCAGTCGGCGCTAGCAGACGACGGCGACCAGGAGGACGGGGATCGCTGCCCTGAGTGGCTCTGGTGGGACTTCTGCGACCACAAGGGCAAACACGAGTACGAGCACGAGTACAAGGACCATCACGGCTGGTTCCGCGGGGGTCCCTGGTGTGATGGTGAGACTTCCGGATGGGACGGCGCCGTTGGCGCCGCCCCATCTCGTGGCCGTCTCGCCTCCCCAGGATCAGGACTGACCTGAGCCCATCTTTGAAGAAAACTGCCCAAGATCACAATGGTTAGCACGGAAATTTTCGCGCTCGCTCGGCCGCCCTAACGGGCGAGTCGACGCTGCGGGCCGTGCCGCACAGGCTGGGGCTCAGGGCGCCGCAGGACCATCCAGGCGGCGGCGACTACGCCAAGCGCCACGACCGCGGCCACCGCGAGAACGAAGAGCATGACGGCGACGCTCACGCCCGAGACCAGCAGGGCCGCGTCACCCGCCGCGATCAGCGCCCACAGCGCCATCGTCGGCTTCGTCGCATGTCGTCGGTATCTCACGAGGAAGTGGTACCCCCGATGGGAACCAACCATGCCAGCTAGTCCCGTACGGGCCTGAAACTGCTCGCTATCAGGGCAAACTCGTCTTGGTTGGCCGCCCAACTGGCGTCCGGCGTGGACCAGTAGATCGCGTACGCCTTGTCGGGAGCGGTGACGAAGCCGCGGTTGACGACGTGGATCCTGTTGCCGGCCAGGCTGGTGTAGACCCACTCCCAGTCGGCGGCCTTGTCGAAGTAGTCCACCGCGGCGATCTTCACGCGCTGGTAGCTGCGGTAGTCGTTGCGACGCTGCTGCTCTTGCCTGGTCCAGTCGGCCACGGGGTCCGACTTCGGCTGGTCGGTCTGGTCGATCCCGAGGATGCGGTACTCACCGCCCTGCTCGCGGAAGTAGACCATCGTGCGGCTGCGGCTCACCGTCCAGCTCTCAGGCACCGCCACGGAGAAGCCGGTGCGGTCGGTGTAGATGTGCCAGCCGGCTGGCAGAGTCAGGCCACTGGGAGCGGCGGTCGCGCTGGGCGCCGGCGTGGTCGGCGCGGCCGTCGTCGGTGCCGGCGCCGCCGTCGTCGGCGCGGCAGCCGGCGTGGTCGGCGCTGACGTGCCTGCCGCCGGGCCGCCCGACACCTGCTCATCGTCGTTCAGCACCGAGATGAGCACCACCGCGAGCACCACGACCAGCAGCGCTGCCACCGCCGCAAGCCATGGCAACCGGTTGACCGGCGCAGGCTCACTCGGCACGGCCGGCTGCTTCGATGTCGTCTCGACGACCTCAGCCGGCTCCACGACCGTCGTCTCGGCGGCCGGAGGCTCCGGAGTCGGTGCCGTGGACGGCATTGCAATCTTCGCCGTTTTGCCCGGAATGACAGGGATCGCCATCTCAGCCGACTGCCGCGGTGCCGGCACGACCTTGGTAGCGGGCTCACTCTCGCGAGGACCGAACACGCTTGGCCGGCGTACCCCATCAAGAAGTGGACGCCCCGCGCGGGGCCGGCGGCCGGTCGCGCGCCGCAACAGCTTCTCCGCCTCGTCCGCCGTGATCCGCGCCCGGGGATCCTTGCGCAGCAGACCGTTGAGCACCGGCTTCAGCGGACCCGCGCGGCGCGGCGGTGGCGGCGGCTCGGTCGCCAGCGCGGCCAGCGTGCCGATCGCGGACGGGCGCGCGTACGGCGATTGGCCCTCCACAGCGGCGAAAAGCGTGGCGCCCAGCGACCACAGGTCGGCCTCGGGACCGGCTGTGCCGTCGCGGGCACGCTCCGGAGCGATGTACGCCGGCGAACCGAGCACCAGTCCGGTGCGCGTCACGTTGGGGTCACCCGGCACCGTGGCCAAGCCGAAGTCGGTGAGCACCACCCGACCGTCGTCGGCCAGCAACACGTTGCCCGGCTTGACATCGCGGTGAACGACCCCGGACCGGTGCGCGGCACCCAGCGCACCCAGCACGCCCAGCCCGATCTCCGCCGCCCGCACCGGCGTCACTGGCCCGTCACTCGCGAGCACGTCCTGCAACGACCGCGAAGCCACATACTCCATGACGATCCAGGGATCACCGTCGGTGCGCAGCACGTCGAAGATGCGGACCACGTTGACGTTGTTGAGCCGGGCGATCGCGCGCGCCTCGCGCAAGGAGCGCTCCCGCATCTCTTGCCGCTCCTCGGGCGTCAATCCCGGCGGCGGCACCAGCTCCTTGATGGCGACGTCACGGTGCAACACCTCGTCGCGGGCCTTCCACACGCGCCCCATGCCGCCCTGGCCGAGCGGTTCGATCAGCCGGTAACGATCGGCGACGAGTTGGGGGGTGGCAGACACCCGTGGACTTTACCCTGCCAGCACACCAGCTACACGTCAGGGAGTCCGTCGCTGTGACGTAGGCTGCTTGTCATGTCGGAGTCTGAGCCGCTGTTTCGAGTGGTTCGCGGCACGCCCACCGCGGAAGAGCTGGCCGCCCTGGTCGGTGCGGTCCTCTCGCGCTCCCGAACCGCCGTCCCGGCGCCGCCCGCTGTCTCCCAGTGGGCTCGCAGTGCTCGTCCCGGTGGGGGCGCGTTGAGGCGATGGAATCGACTAGCATCGTGATGTGGTGGCGCGACCGTTCGACGACCCCACACCGGGGTGGCTAAGCGACTACGCCCAAATCGAGGCTGATATCGGCCAGATGGCCGAGTTCGCCGCCGTCCTGCGCTCCGAAGTCGTCGACAACTACGCGCCGCGCGCACTCCACGTCTCCGACGAGCTCGCCGCCGAGCTGCCCGACCCACCCGCGTCATTTCCCGAGCTGGCAAACTTCGCGCGCACCCACCGAGACTCTCAGCTCAACACGTCCGACCTCGTGTACTTCTACCAGGAAGCCACCTGGGGCCTCGCCACCGCCGCATCCGACATCAGCGCACGATACGGCGAAGCCGACGCGTTCTCCGCCGCCCGAGTGTCCGAAGTGGAGGATGCACTCGACCGGACCGCGGCCGCCAAGCCGCCTCCGACCGAGGCCTGACAATGTCCTGGGAGCGAAGCGGAATCCCGGGCGGCTACACCGGCACCGACTGGCACCGCCACGACGTAGCGACAATGTGGCAAGCCGTCCAAGACCAGCACACCGACAACCATTGGAAACTCGTATCCGGCTGGCGCCGCACCGCCGAACTGACCTCAACTCACCTGAGCCGGCTCGAGCAGTACCGCGCCAACCTCATCGCCGCCTGGCCACCCGACCGCAACGCAGCAGCGGCCGCATACGTGTCCCGCCTCGACTTCCTCATCCAAAATGTCCGCACGACACACGAAGTCGCGGTGGCCAACTACACGACGTTCGGCGCGACCGTTGGGGCACTAGCGGGGGCACAACGGGAGCTGAAGCCGCTCTACGACGAGTACCTGCGGACGCGGCAGGCGATCCGCGACCACGAGACGATGATGGCCCACAACGGCGCGTCGGAAGCGGTAAGCACGGTGTGGCGCCCGCCCGCGACCCAGCGCGACATCGAGGTGCTGAACAACCGAGCCCGCGCCATCATGTTCTCCCTGAGCCAAACCATAATCGAGGCCGAAGCCGCCCTAAAACACCCCCCGACCTACCCATCGCAGATTCCACGCGAGAATCTTGATCCTGACATCTACGGTCCAAGCACGACTCAGTCAGTCGGTCGTCACCGGCCGTCGGTGACCGCAGCCACCTGGGACTTCAGCAGTCCATCGCCAGCTGCACAATCGGTCAACAATAGACCCGCCGCCGGCAGCATGCGGACAAGGCCACGCACAGAACCCACGCCTACCAGGGCAACGAACTCGACATTACCGGCGCCAGGCCTGGGACGCTCCCAACCGACAACGCCTGGAGCGACGAGACGCAGCCACCTCGACGATACGCAAACCGCGACACGGAGAGGATTACCAGCGGGTGAAATCATCGGCGCGGTGCGCAGCGTAACGAATTCTCCGGCCCCACGGCGGCCGCCATCCCGCGTCAATCCGATCGGCGGTGTGATCGGCGAAACGCCAACCCCGCCGCCACCCGGGATGCTCGCAGTTAGCCGGCCCACCGACCCGACGGCGGGCGAAAAACATCGACGTAGAGGCATCAACGACGAGCCGTGGGATGTCGCAGAAGGTGTTCCACCGGTCCTACAACCGTCGAAGCGCCGAGACCTGACTGATCCCGGTCCCGCGATCGGCTTGTGGCGTTGAACTCGATTGTACTGAAGCGCGCTGCATCGCTGGCTGCGGCAATCAACCTTATCGTCCCCCTATTCCATGCGGATCGCATCCGAGACGATCAGTGGCATTTGCGTTTTCTAAGCATTGATAGCGCGCACAAGCAAAATTTGGGAGAAGGTGTGACGGTTGCCACCGTTGACACCGGCGTATCACCTCACAGCGACCTGCGGAAGAACCTCACATCTGGGACGGACCTAATCACGGGCGGCAACGGGCAGCAAGACATAAACTCGCACGGGACCAGCATGGCCGGCCTGATTGCAGCGCATGGGAATGGCAGCGGTGGCGCTCTTGGAATTGCGCCGAGGTCGCGAATTCTACCCGTGCGAATAGCTGCCCAAGACGGTCGTGGCACACCCGACGACGTCGCCGCAGGAATCGATTGGGCCATTGAGCATGAGGCAAAGGTTATAAGCGTTTCGTATGCGGGTGCTTCGTCGGCCAGGCTCAGGATGTCAGTAGATCGTGCGGCAAGAGAAGACACCATTGTTGTTGCGGCTGCCGGAAACAGACCGGAGAGCCTAGCGGTGGGATTCCCGGCGGCGTTGGATGGGGTTTTGGCGGTTGGGGCTGTGGGGCGGGACGGGGAGCATGCTGAGTTGTCTGTCACCGGGGAGGCTGTTGCGATCACGGCGCCGGGTGTAGACATCTACAGCACGAGTACGAACAACAACTATTCGAAAGGCAGCGGCACGTCGGCGGCTACGGCGATCGTGGCGGGGGCGGCTGCGCTGGTGCGGAGTAAGTATCCGGAGTTGTCGGCGCCCGAGGTGGTTCATAGGCTTACTGCCACGGCCACCGACAAAGGGGCGCCTGGGCGGGACGAGCAGTACGGGTACGGAGTGCTCAATCTTGTCGCGGCGCTGACCGCCGATGTGCCGCCGCTTTCGGCGAGCGCCGCACCGCCGGCGACGTCGTCTGCTGCTACCCCCGAGCACGAAGGCGGTGGGCGGCTTCCTTGGGCGGTGGTGGTGGTTCTCGTGGCGGCGGGTCTTGCGCTTCCTTTGTTCTTGTGGATGCGGTATCGGCGCCGGGAAGGCGCGGTGAAGTAGAGCGAGGCGGGCGCGACGCTGCGGGCGGGGCTGCCACGAAGTTATCTTGACCGTTTCCGTTGCCCTGACAGCGACTCGGCTGCCTAACGGGGTCTACGTGCGAAGGCGGGAGGCCATTGTCTCGGCCATCGATCGGGCCTGGTTCTCGATGTCGCCTGGCAGGCTCAGCGTGCTGACCAGGGATCCGACGCGGACGACGACGAGGTAGGCGACGTTTCTGCCTGACTGCTTGCGGATCAGCAGGGAATTGTCGCCAGCGAAGCCCTGGTCGACCACCGTCTGCTTAATTTCGACTCCATCCGGGACGGCGTAAGCGCGGCAATTGATGAGAACGCGGCCGATGTCCAGGATGTTCGCTTGCGCGTCCGGGTAGCGCTCGACGATCTGCACGGCCTGCCAGCCGTCGGCGCTCGTATAGGTGGCTGCGCGTGCGCTGCGGCGTTGTGACAGCGACGGATAGTCGGCCGGGCGGTACTCGGGACAGGACTTTTCGGCGAAGGGCCAGTCTGGGCCGTCCGCGCCTTGGTCGTCGAGCTCGCCGACCTCGACTTCGACGGAGGAGAAGTCGGGCCCTCTCAGGAGGGCGGACGTTGGGATTCCGGTCGGCACCGCGGAGGGCGGCGCTGATGGGGAGACCGAGGTGCCGGGGCGGGGTGGGGCGGCGGACGGACGGATTGCGGCCCAGCCGGCGCCCGCGCCGGCGACAGCGAGTATCGCGCACGCTGCCGCCATGACCTGGCGGCGGCTGCGCTGGCGGCCGCGGCTGCGGACCTGGTCCGAGGACGCGAACGGGGCCGGTGGTTGGGCGCCGTGCATCTGCTCGAAGAGCGTCGAAAGCTTGTCAGACATGCGAGTCCTCCGACGGGTCCAGGGATAGCAGTTCGGCGAGCGCGCGGCGGCCGCGGGAGAGACGGGCCTTGACTGTGCCGGGCGCTACGCCGGTTTCGCGGGCCACCTCGGCAACTGGCAGGCCCACCAGGTGGTGGAGCACGATCGCTTCGCGCTGGGGTAACGGCAGGCGGCTGAGGGCTGAGATCAGGAGGACGGTGTCGGGGTTGGGGCCGGGGATCGGGGGCGGTGGCCCGGCGCGGCGGTGGGCGAAGACGGCGTTTCGGGCGCGGCGCCAGCGGCTGATGGCGATCCGGCGGGCGACGGTGCGCACCCAGGCTTCGGGGTCGCCGTACCCGCGCACAGTTGACCAGCGTTGCCACGCGCGGGCGTACGCCTCCTGGATGACGTCCTGGGCTTCGGCTGCGTTGCTGGTCAGGGCGTACAGGCACTCGAAGAGCCGCTGGCGACTCTCCGCATAAAAAGCATCAAAACCGTCATTATCTGCCACAACCGCTCCCCCAGGATCGCTGATCCGACCCTAGTCACGCCCGCCGAGGCCAGAAGGTTGCATGAATTGGGGAAGACCAACCGGCCGCCCCCAAGGCCCGCGATCTGCCCGGTAGCGTCGGAGCCGTGCGTACCCACAACGGGCCGCGGCTGGTGCTCGCGTCGGCGAGTCCGGCGCGGCGCAAGTTGCTTCAAGCCGCCGGCATCGAGCCGGAAGTCCTGGTGAGCGGCGTCGACGAGTCGGCAGTTGAGGCGGCCACCGCCGAAGAGCTCTGCCTCACGCTGGCCCGTCTGAAGGCAGAGGCCATCAAAGATCCGGATGCGCTAGTGCTCGGCTGCGACTCCGTGCTGGCCTTCGAGGGCGAGATCCTCGGCAAGCCCGCCGACGCCGACGAGGCCACCAAGCGCTGGCTGCGGATGCGCGGCCGGAGCGGGATCCTGCACACCGGCCACTGCCTCATCGGCGGTGAAAGCAGGGCCGAAGCCGTCGCGAAGACCACCGTCTACTTCGCCGACGTCAGCGACGCGGAGATCGCGGCGTACGTGGCGACGGGTGAGCCGCTGCGGGTGGCGGGAGCGTTCACGATCGATGGGATTGGCGCGGCGTTCATCGAACGGCTTGAGGGCGATCATGGCAATGTGATCGGCTTGTCGCTGCCGCTATTGCGTAGGCTGCTCGGCGAACTCGGATATTCGATCACCGATCTGTGGAGGCGATGATGACGCTCAAGACGCTGCCGATGACTGCGGATCTGCAGGCGTACGTCGTCGCCCATGGCGCGCCGCCCGACGAGATCATCCAGGATCTGATCGACGAGACACAGGCGGCGCTGCCGGCAAACGCGGAGATGCAGGTCGCGCCGGACCAGGCGGCGCTGCTGACGTTTCTGACCAGGCTGGTCGGTGCGCGCCAGGCCGTCGAGGTGGGCACGTTCACCGGGTTGTCATCGCTGTCTATTGCGCGCGGGCTGCCCGCCGACGGCAAGCTGACCTGCTTCGACATCTCTGACGAGTTCACCTCGGTGGCCCGGCGGTACTGGGAGCGGGCCGGGGTGGCCGATCGGATCGAGCTGCTCATCGGGCCAGCTGCCGAGCGGCTCACGGAGTTGCCCGCCGAGCCGCACCTGGACTTGGCGTTCATCGACGCCGACAAGACGGGGTACCCGACGTACTGGGCGGAGATCGTGCCACGCATGCGCCCGGGTGGCCTGATCCTCGTCGACAACGTGCTGCGGCACGGCCGGGTCCTCGCCCCGAACGACGCCGGCGACCACGCGATCGTGAAGTTCAACGAGCAGGTGCTGGGCGACGACCGGGTCGACCAGGTGTTGCTGCCAGTCGCGGACGGCCTGACGCTAGCCCGTCGCCGGTAGCAGACGCAGGCTCGAAGAATCAACGACGCGAGCGCGACCAGCGCGATCAGGACGACCACGACGGCGGGGCCGGGCCGCCAGCCTCGTCGCGCAACAGTGGCACCAACTGGACCGAAGCCGTAGAGGAAGAAGCCCCACGTGCCGAGCTGCGCCTAGATCAATCAGGTCACGCGGTCATGCACGAGCCGGGGCACGGTCCTACCGTACGGACCGTGCCCGGCTGTAACAGCTAGCTTCTATCGAACGCCGCGGGCGAACGAGCGGCCCGCCCACATGAGCGCAGCCACGGTGAGCACGCCGAGAATCAGCAGCGACTGCCACACCTTCGGGTCGCCGGCGTTGCCGGCGAAAAGCGCCCGGCTGGCGTCGACCGCCCACGCGAACGGGTTGAACTTGGCGACCGTCGCCAGCCAGCCGGTCAGCGGCAGCAGGATGCCGGAGAGGAGCAGGAGCGGCTGCGCGAGCCCGTTCATGAACGGTGCCAGCGCGTCTTCGGTCTTCAGCTTGAGCGCGAGCGCGTTGGACGCCGCCGACATCATCACGCCGATCAAGCCGAGCATGAGGAACGCCAGCAGCAGGTTACCAATGTGGACGGTCAGCCCGAACGGGATGGCCAGCAGCGTGATGAGCAGCGCCTGGACGAGCAGCGTGGCCACGTCGCGCAGGGCGCGGCCGAGCATGAGCGCAATGCGGCTGATCGGGGTGACCCGGCTGCGTTCGATCACGCCGGCCCGCAGCTCCGCGATCAGCCCGAACCCGGTGAACATCGCGCCGAACATCGCCAGCATCACCAGCAGGCCGGGTACGAAGATTCGGTACGCCTCGGCGGCGTTGCTGACCGGGAGCGCGTCCTTGAGCAGCGGACCGAAGAGCAGCAGGAAGTAGAGCGGCTGGAGCACCCCGATGATCAGCCACACCGGGTTGCGCAGGATGAGCAGCGTCTGGCGCTGGAAGATCAGCCAGGTGTCACGGAACGGTTTCATCGTCAGCTCTCCCGCAGGGATCGGCCGGTCTTCTCCAGGAACACGTCGTCGAGGCTCGGGCGGTGCAGCTCAATCGAGCCCAGCGCGATGCCGGCGCCGTCGAGCTTGCGCAGGATCAGCGGGATGACGGTGGCGCCCTCGTCGACGTACAGCCGCAGGCCGTCGTCAACGGTCTCCAGCTTTTTGATGTACGGCTCGGTGTCGAACAGCTCGGCCACCTTCGGCGTCGATCCGTTGAGCCCGACGGTGACCACGTCGCCGGAGATCTCGCGCTTGAGCTCGGCGGGCGTGCCCTCGGCGACGATTAGGCCGTGGTCCATGATCGCCATCCGGTCGCAGAGCGCATCGGCCTCTTCGAGGTAGTGCGTGGTCACGAAGATCGTTATGCCCTCGGCGCGCAGCCGGCGGATCTCGTCCCACATGTGCGCGCGGCTTTGCGGGTCGAGGCCGGTGGTGGGCTCGTCGAGGAAGAGCACCTTGGGCTCGTGGATGATGCCGAGCGCGATGTCGACGCGGCGACGCTGGCCGCCGGAGTAGGTCTTGCACTTGCGGTCGGCGTACTCGGTCAGCTGGAACGCGTCCAGCGCGCGCACCGCGCGGCGCTGCGCCTCCACCTTGCTGATGCCGTACATGCGGGCGTGCAGCACCAGCTCTTCGCGGGCGCTGACCTCGTCCCACGTCGTGCCGCCCTGCGCGACGTACCCGATGCGCCGGCGCACCTCGCCCGGGTCTTTGCGGAGGTCGGCCCCCGCGACGGTGGCCTCGCCATCGTCGGGCTCGATGAGCGTCGCCAGCATGCGCAGCGTGGTGGTCTTGCCGGCGCCGTTCGGCCCGAGGAAGCCGAAGATCTCCCCCGGCTGAACGAACAGGTCGACGCCGCGCACCGCCTCGACGGTCTTGGTCTCGCGGCCTTGCCTGGATTTGAACGACTTCCGTAGGCCCTTGGTTTCGATCATGCCCCGCTCCCCGTGACACGGTTGACTGTCACGCGCCACGCTAACGCGATATAACGCAACTAGTCAAGCTTGATTATTACTCGACCTTGTCTCGCCACTGCTGCCAACCCGGATGCGGGGGCATCCTGCCCGGCAGGTACGACGTTCCGGACTCGATCAGCCCCGCCACCCACTCGCACCAGGCGATCTCACCCTCGTTGCGCGCCACGGCCAGCTCCCACATCCAGGTCACGTGCGGCGGCTTCTCGCGCAGCCAGCCCTTTTCGGCGGCCACCTCGAGGCTGTCGTTACCGGCGCGCAGCTGGGCGGCCCGGTTGCGCAGCGCCGCCGCCGCCTCGTCGCGAGGCATCGCCGGCAGGAACGCCAGCGCCGCGAAGAACGGGTCAGGAGCCGGCTTTACCTCCCACCAGTAGCTCCGCAGCAGGTTTTCGAACTCGTCCACACCCTTCGGCGTGATCTCGTACGTCGTCCGGGCTGGGCGCGATCCGACCTGCTCGGTCCTGACCTCGCGCAGCAGCTCTTCCTCGGTCAGCTTGCGCAGGGCATGGTAGATGGAACCGGGCTGAACGTTCCCCCATTTATCGGCGCTCCAGCTGAGCAGCTCACGACGCACGTCGTAGCCGTGCACAGGCTGCATCCAGTTGACGAGGCCCAGGATTAACATGCGCGTTGTCGACACCCCACAAGCGTAATAGACAAATTTGACTAACCAACGAGTAACATCGGCTCAAGAACGTCGCTATACACTCCCCACCATGCGCAAGGTCCTCATCGCCAACCGTGGCGAGATCGCCGTGCGGGTCATCCGCGCGTGCCGCGACGCCGGGCTTGGCAGCGTGGCGGTTTATGCCGATTCCGACCGCGACGCGCTGCACGCGACGCTCGCCGACGAGGCCTACGCGCTCGGGGGTGACACGGCCGCCGAGACGTACCTGCGCATCGACAAGCTCATCGACGTGGCTCGTAAGGCGGATGCCGACGCCGTCCACCCCGGATACGGCTTCCTGGCCGAAAACGCGGACTTCGCGGAGGCCGTCCTCGCAGCGGGACTCACCTGGATCGGCCCCACCCCGCAGGCCATCCGCGACCTCGGCGACAAGGTGACGGCCCGCCACATCGCGCAGCGGGCAGGCGCGCCGCTCGTGCCCGGCACCCCCGACCCGGTCGGTGGGCCGGACGAGGTGGTCGCGTTCGCCGAGCAGCACGGCCTTCCGGTGGCGATCAAGGCGGCGTTCGGCGGCGGCGGGCGCGGCCTCAAGGTCGCCCGCACCATCGAGGAGATCCCCGCACTGTTCGAGTCGGCCACCCGCGAGGCGGTCGCCGCGTTCGGGCGCGGCGAGTGCTTCGTCGAGCGTTACCTCGACAAGCCCCGGCACGTCGAGGCCCAGGTCCTCGCCGACCAGCACGGCAACGTGATCGTCGTCGGCACGCGCGACTGCTCGCTCCAGCGTCGCCACCAGAAGCTCGTCGAGGAGGCCCCTGCTCCCTTCCTCAGCGACGACCAACGCAAGCAGATCCACGAGTCGGCCAAGGCGATCTGCCGCGAGGCCGGCTACCACGGCGCCGGCACGGTCGAGTACCTCGTCGGGCAGGACGGCACCATCTCGTTCCTGGAGGTCAACACGCGCCTCCAGGTCGAGCACCCGGTCACCGAGGAGACCGCCGGCGTCGACCTGGTGCGCGAGCAGTTCCGGATCGCGGACGGCGACAAACTCCGGCTGCTGGCCGACCCGACGCCGCGCGGGCACTCGATCGAGTTCCGCATCAACGGTGAGGACGCCGGCCGCAACTTCCTGCCCGCCCCCGGCACCGTCACCGAACTGCGCCTGCCGTCCGGGCCGGGCGTCCGCGTCGACAGCGGCGTGAGCGCCGGCGACGTGATCGGCGGCAACTTCGACTCGCTGCTCGCCAAGGTGGTCATCACGGGCGAGACCCGCACCGAAGCCATCGAACGCGCCCGCCGCGCCCTCGACGAGATGGTCGTCGAAGGGATGGCGACGGTCCTGCCGTTCCACCGCCTGATCGTCCGCGACCCCGCCTTCACCAGCGAACCCTTCACCGTCCACACCCGCTGGATCGAAACCGAGTGGTCGCAGGGCGTGCCCCCGTTCGGCGCCGGGGCCGCCGCGAGCGGCCCCGAAGAACGCGACACCGTCGTGGTCGAGGTCGGCGGCAAGCGCCTCGAGGTCTCCTTTCCAGCCGGCTTCGGCGGTACGGCAGGTGGGGCGGCCGCCCGAGGCGCCGCTCCGCGCCGCGGTCGTGGCCGCCCCGCTGCAGCGGCTGCCGGTGGTGACGCGCTCACGTCCCCGATGCAGGGCACGATCGTGAAGATCGCCGTTGCCGACGGTGACACCGTGGCCGAAGGCGACACGATCGTGGTCCTCGAAGCCATGAAGATGGAGCAGCCGCTCACCGCACACAAGGCCGGCGTAGTGACGGATCTCACAGCCTCAGTTGGCGACGTCGTCACCGCGGGAGCGGCGATCTGCCAGCTCAAATAACATGAGCTAAGTGCGGTTTCTCTCCGGCGCGTCCTACGCGCACGATCTGACCTACAGCGACGTCTTCATGGTGCCGACCCGGTCCGAGATCGGGTCGCGGCTCGACGTCGACCTCGCCACCACCGACGGCACCGGCACGACCGTCCCCATCGTGGTGGCGAACATGACCGCGGTGGCCGGCCGCCGGATGGCCGAGACGGTGGCCCGGCGGGGTGCGGTCGCCGTGATCCCGCAGGACATCCCGATCGACGTGGTCGCCGAGGTGATCTCGTGGGTCAAGCAGCGGCACCTCGTACACGACACGGCGATCACGCTGCGCCCCACCGACACCGTGGGCGACGCGATTCACCTGCTGCCGAAGCGTGCTCACGGCGCGGTGGTCGTGGTCGACGACGACGAGCGGCCGGTCGGCGTGGTCACCGAGGCAGACTGCGTGAGCGTCGACCGGTTCGCGCAGCTGCGGCACGTGATGTCCACGGAGCTGCACACCGTGCGGGCCGAGGCCGATCCCCGGGAAGGGTTCGAGCGGCTGTCGGCGGGGCGGCGCCGGCTCGCCCCTGTCGTCGACATCGAGGGGCGGCTGGTCGGCGTACTGACCCGGCAGGGTGCCCTGCGGGCCACGCTGTACCGGCCGGCGCTCGACGACAAGGGGCGCCTGCGCACCGCCGCCGCGATCGGCATCAACGGCGACGTGGCCCGCAAGGCGGCCGCGCTGCTGGAGGCGGGCGTCGACACGCTGGTCATCGACACCGCGCACGGTCACCAGGAGCGGATGATCGCGGCGCTGCGGGCGGTGCGCTCGCTCGACCCGGCGGTGCCGATCGTGGGCGGCAACGTGGTGACCGCCGAGGGCGTGCGCGAGCTTGTCGAGGCGGGCGCCGACATCGTCAAGGTGGGCGTCGGACCGGGCGCGATGTGCACCACGCGCATGATGACCGGTGTGGGGCGGCCGCAGTTCTCGGCGGTACTCGAATGCGCCGCCGCCGCGCGTGAGCTGGGCCGGCACGTGTGGGCGGACGGCGGGGTGCGGCACCCGCGCGATGTGGCGCTGGCGCTGGCGGCGGGCGCGTCCAACGTGATGATCGGTTCGTGGTTCGCCGGCACCTACGAGTCGCCCGGCGACCTGTACACCGACGCGGACGGCCGGCGGTACAAGGAGAACTTCGGGATGGCGTCGGCTCGGGCGGTGAGCGCCCGCACCGCCGACGACACCCCGTTCGACCGGGCTCGCAAGGCGGTCTTCGAGGAGGGCATCTCGACCGCCCGCATGTACCTGGATCCCGAGCGCCCCGGCGTGGAAGACGTGCTCGACGAGATCGTGGCCGGGGTGCGCAGCGCGTGCACGTACGCCGGCGCCCGCTCGCTGGCCGAACTCCACGAGCGAGCGGTCGTGGGTGTGCAGACGTCCGCCGGCTTCACCGAGGGGATGCCGGTGCCGACGAGCTGGTAGCTCCTCGGTCGCTGAACAGGAAGCGGGCCATAGTTCGTACGGCGGCCTCCGGATCGGTGCCCACCTCGGGTGGCAGCGCGCCGCCGAGCCAAAGTGTCGCGAAGCCGTGCACGATCGACCAGGCGGCGATCTGGGCGGGCAGCGCGTCGCCGCCCACCCGTTCCTTCGGCAGGGTCGCCACACCGAGGCTCAGTCCTTCCCCGGACCGGTCGCGGGCGGCCTGGAGCGCCGGGTCGTCGGCGTCGTAGAGGTCTGGGCGGAACATCACCTCGAAGTGCGCCCGGTGGTCGACGGCGAACCGCACGTATGCCACGCCGACCTCCAGCAGGTCGCCGGTGCGTTCGCGCGCCTCGGACAGTGCGGCCGCCAGCAGGTCGAACCCTTCGGTGGCGAGCGCGGTGAGCAGCCCGGACTTGTCGCCGAAGTGGTGCGCCGGCGCCGCGTGCGATACGCCCGCCCGGCGCGCGAGGTCGCGCAGGCTGAGCGCAGCCGGCCCGGATTCGTTGATCGCGGCGACCGCGGCCGACAGCAGCGTGCGCCGCAGGTCGCCGTGGTGGTACGAGCGCCTGTTCATGCGCCGCGCGAGCGAAGGTGAGCGCTAGCAAACTCCGTCATGTCCATCACTCTAACTTGTCATTGACAAGATGACACTCGCGAGGGCAATCTTGTCAGCGACAAGTTAGGGAGGTACCGCCGCATGGCACCACTGATCGCTCTGATCGCCGGCTCGCTCCTGGCGCGCATAGCCGGCTTCGCCGGTGTCGACGCGCTCGACGGCTGGCAGCCGGCCCTGCGGGTGGGGTTGGCACTGATGTTCCTGCTCACGGGGTACGCACACTTCGCACCGAAGATGCGAAGTGACCTGATCGCGATGGTCCCGCCCGCGCTGCCCCGCCCCGACCTGCTGGTCACCGCCACCGGCGTACTCGAAATCGCCGGGGCGATCGGCCTGCTGATCCCCGCGACCGCACCCTGGGCGGCGGCGGGGTTGGCCCTGTTGATGCTCGCGATGTTTCCGGCCAACGTCTCCGCCGCGCGCCGCAAGGTGCCGTTCGGCGACCGCCCGGCAACGCCGTTGGGGCCCCGCACGGCAGAACAGGCTCTCTTCGTTGGCGCGGCCGTGGCAATCTTGTTTGGCACCTAACTGTCAGGGGGCTAACCTAGCCACGGTCAGGTGGCCGAGCACTGCCTCGTCCGGCCCGCCACGCTCACCGGCATCGTGGACACGCTGGAAAATCCGGGCGGCTACTGGTCGCCTACACGCACCGGGGCCTGCCGCTGACCACTGTGGACGCCGATCCCGCCAAGGCCGCCGTGGTTCGCGAGTTTCTCCTCGAACTCATCCGCAAACTACACACGGGGGAGGAATCAGATGAGCGCAGCCGTTGAGGTGCGCGACCTGGTGAAGCGATACCCGAAACGCGACGTCAACGCCGTCGACGGGCTGAGCTTCACGGTCAAGCCGGGAGAGATCTTCGGGCTGCTCGGCCCGAACGGCGCTGGCAAGTCCACGACGATCGGGGTGCTCACCACCCGCGTCCGGGCCACCAGTGGCGACGCGATGGTCGCCGGTGTCGACGTGGTGCGCGACCCGGTCCCCGCGCGGCGGCTTCTCGCAGTCGTGCCCCAGCAGAGCAACCTGGACCGGTCGCTCACGCCCCGCCAGAACCTGGCGTTTCACGCGGCGTACCACGGCTATCCGCGCGCGGAACGCAACGCCCGCGCGACAACCCTGCTCGACGAGTTCGGCCTCGCCGAGCAGGCCGACGTCAAGGTCGACTGGTATTCGGGCGGCATGGCGCAGCGCCTCATGATCGCCCGCGCGATGATGCACGAGCCCAAGGTGTTGTTTCTCGACGAGCCCACGACCGGGCTCGACCCGCAGTCACGCATCTTCATGTGGGAGCGAGTGCGCGACCTGCGCTCCCGCGGCGTCACCGTGGTGCTGACCACGCACGACATGGACGAGGCGGCGGAGATGGCCGACCGGGTCGGCATCGTCGACCACGGCAAGCTGCTGGCGTTGGACACACCGGCGGGCCTCACCCGCCGCCTCGCCGGGCAGGGCGTGCTCGACCTCAGCGTCACCCCCGCACCCGGCGACGACCTCGACAAGCTGATCGCGGCACTCACCGACGTGGCCGGGGTGGAGCGCGGCGAATCGGTGGATAACGGCTCCATCCGGCTGTACCTGACCGCGGAGCCCGAGACGCTGATCGGGCCGGCGGTGACCGTGCTGACCGCGCGCTGCGCCACCGTCACCGACGTGCACATGGGCTCCGCCACCCTCGAAGACGTGTTCATCGAGCTCACCGGGAGGGCACTGCGATGACCGATGTGGACATTCGCCCCTCCGCCGGACGGGCGTTCCGCGCGATCCTCTGGCGCGACGTGTTCGTGACCGGCAAGGAGTTCTGGGTGTTCCTGGCCCAGGTGGCGCTCCAGCCGCTGTTCATGCTCTTCGTGTTCGCCAAGGTGCTCAACGCCGGCGGATACGTCAGCGACGACTACGCGCACCTGCTACTGCCCGGGATCGTGGCGCTGACCGCGTTCCTGACCGCGCTGCAAACCGTGTCGTTCCCACTGATCATGGAGTTCAGCTTCACCCGTGAGATCGAAGACCGGCTGCTCGCACCGCTCCCGACATACCTGGTGGCGGTCGAGAAGCTGACGCTGGCCGTGGTGCGGGCGCTCGCGTCGGCCGTGGTGATGTTTCCAGTCGGCGCCCTGGTGCTCGGCTCGGCGCCATGGCACCCCGACGGTCTGCTCCTGCTGATCGTCAGCCTGATTCTCGGCAGCTGGGTGGGCGCGGGCATCGGGTTGACGCTCGGCACGATGGTGCCGCCCAGCAAGATCAGCGTGATCTTCGCGGTGATCCTGACACCGTTGATGTTCACCGGCGCCACCCAGTACCCGTGGAAGTCGCTGGACTCGATGCGCTGGTTCCAGGTGGTGACCGCATTCAACCCACTGACGTACCTGTCCGAGGTCGTGCGGGCCGCGGTCGTGCCCGACGTGCCGCACATCGCGCCGTGGATCTGCCTCCTCGTCCTGGTGCTGTCCGGCGCCTTGTTCACGGCAGTGGGCATCCGCGGCTTCATGCGCCGCGCCCTGTCCTAGCACCACCTCCAGCCGCAGCCCCAGGCATGGGGCTGCGGCTGGTCACGCGCGGTCAGTGGACCGAGGCCGCGGCGGCGATCTCGGCGATGGCCTCGCGGAACGGGACCGGCGGGAGGGGGTCCGCGGACCTCGGGCGCAGGGACACCCGGTCGGGGTCGCGGGCGCCGATCACTGCCGCATACGGGATGCGGCGGCCGGCCACCTCGCGGATCCGGGAACCGAGGCTGCCTTCGGCGTTCACCCGGACGCGCAGCCCTGCCGCGATGGCCTCCTGGACAAAACCGTCCACCGACCCTCCAATCGCCGAGCGGTTTCCCACAGGCAGGACTTCCACCTGCACCGGGGCGTACCACACCGGAAACGCGCCCTCGTGCACCTCGATGAGGTACGCGAACAGCCGCTCCATACTGCCCACGATGCTGCGGTGCACGATGACCGGCCGGCGCCGCTCGCCATCGCGGTCCACATAGGACAAGTCGAACTGGGCCGGCTGGTGGAAGTCGAGTTGCACGGTCGACAGGCTCATCTCCCGACCGGCCGCGTCGAGCACCTGCACGTCGATTTTCGGACCGTAGAACGCAGCCTCACCCGGCGCGTCCACATAGGGCAGTCCGAGCCGGTCGAGTGCCGAACGGAGCACCGCCGAGGCACGGTCCCACATCGGCGGGTTGTCGACGTACTTGCCGCCCTCACCACGCAGCGACAGCCGGAACCCGGCCGGCCGTACGCCAAGCGCGGCGTGCGCCCGCTGGATCATCTGAAGGATCGCGGCGACCTCGTCGCCGGCCTGGTCGATCGCGCAGAAGTTGTGCGCGTCGTTGAGCCAGATGCTGCGCACCCGGCTCAAGCCGCCGAGCACGCCGGAGCGCTCCGCGCGGTACATGCCGCCCAGTTCGGCGATCCGCAGCGGCAGGTCGCGATAGGAGCGTCCTCTGGACCGGAAGACCAGGGCATGGTACGGACACATGGCCGGCCGCAGCACGAACTCGTCGTCCTCCGACAGGCGCATCGAGGGGAACATGTCGTCTTCGAAGTGCGGCAGATGGCCCGAGAGCTCGAAGAGCTGCCGTTTACCGAGCGGCGGCGAATACACGTGCTGGTATCCGGCGCGCCGCTCCTCCTCCCGTATGTACTCCTCGACGGCGTGCCGCGCGGCGGCGCCGTCGGGCAGCCAGATCGGCAGGCCGGCGCCGGCGAGCGGGTCGGAACGGAACAGGTCGAGCTCGCGGCCGAGCTTGCGGTGGTCGATCATTTCTCCCCCTGACGGGTGCGTGGGGCGACCCGCCGCGAGGCACGACAAAGGCCCCGGAGCGGATTGCCCCGGGGCCTTTGGATGTCGTGGTCAGCGCATCACGATTCGGCGCCGGGGTGACCCGGCGTTGTCGTGACGAATGCGCTGCGCATGAATCAACGATACTCCTCACCGCAAGCGTGTAATGGCGACCTCGACGCCCTGGCCGGTGTTCGCCGGGCCCGAGTAGACGCCCTTGAGGGGCGGCACGTCGCCGTACTCGCGGCCCCGCCCTATCACGACGTGCTGCTCGCGAACGGGGATGCCGTTGGTGGCGTCGAAGGCCATCCACCGGCCGACCCACCACTCGGCCCAGGCGTGGCTCTGCCCGACGACGGTCTCGCCGATGGCCGCGTTGGACGAGGGGTGCAGGTACCCGGACACGTACCGCGTCGGCACCCCGACCGACCGCAGCAGCCCGACGACGAGGTGGCTGATGTCCTGGCAGACGCCCTTGCGCTGCCGCCAGGCGTGTACCGCGTCGGTCTGCACCCCCGTCGCACCGGGCTCGTACTCGACCTCGGCGCGCACCCGCTCGCAGATGGCCATGGCGGCCGCCTGCGGGGTGGCGTGCGCACCCTTGATCGACTCGGCCAGCTCGGTCAGTTCTTCGTCGAGCGCGGTGCGCGGGGTGGGCAGCAGCAACTCGTGCCAGCGGTCGACATTGTCGGGCATCGCCAGGTCGGCCCAGCCCGCACCGTCACCGGTCAGCCGGTCACCCGCCGGAAGCGCCTCGACCGTGGCGGTCGCCGTGACCTGGAGCGCCTCGTGCGCGGCGTGAACGTCGAAAGCGGTGACCGCCGTGCCCCAGTAGTCCTCGTACCGGTAGGTGCGGGCCGGCGGCCACACCTCCACGCGCGCGTCGAGCACCGCCTGGTGCGGCTCGTTGCGAGGCGACATCCGGGCCTCGTTGTACGACGAGCTGACCTTGCCCGCGTACGTGAACCCGGTCTTGTGCTGCACCCGCAGCCGCCAACTCTGCACCACTTATGCCACCGCCTCAGACACCCACATGACCGCTGACGTCTGGCGGAAGTACCGCCGCGACACCGCGTCGTTGACCTGCGAACACGTGCGTTCCAGGCCGCCCAGCACCGAGCCCAGGTCGGCGATCAGCTCGTCGGCGCCGCGAAACTCCAGGTTGGTGCGGGACCGGCCGACGATCCGCTGCGCGTCGGTGACGACGCCGGCGCGGCCCTGGTCTGGTTCCAGCTCGGCGAGGCACGACTCGGCAGCCGACAGCACGGCGAACACCGAGCGCGGGAAGAGCCGGTCGAGCAGCAGGAACTCGGCGGCGTGGCGGTCGTCGAGGGAGCCACGGTAGGTGCGGAGGTAGGTTTCCCAGGCGCCGCAGGAGCGCAGCAGCGTCAGCCATGACGGGATGCTGCCCCCGGCACGCACGTGGGTCGACAGCAGCCGCGCGGTCATGTCGACCCGTTCGATGCTGCGTCCGAGTACCAGAAAGAGCCAGCCCTCGTCGCGGCTCATGGTGGCGTCGGTGAGCCCGGCCATCACCGCGCAGCGCTCCCGTACCCACCGGAAGAACGCGTGGACGCCCTGCTGCTCGACCCGCCGCCGCGCGTCCGGCAGCCCGTGCCACGTGGCGTTCAGCGTTTCCCACATCTCCGACGAGACGGTCTCGCGCGCGCCGCGGGCGTTTTCCCGGGCGGCGGCCAGCGCGCCGACGACCGAGCTGGGGTTACTCTCGTCGAGCCCCAACAGGCCCACGACGCGCGCGGCCGACATTGGCTGCTCCACATTGGATACGCCCATGACGCCGAGCAGCGACCGGCAGGCGGTCTTCTCGTCGACCCACGGGTCGGCGAGCATCCGGTGCAGGTGCACGTCGAGGATGCGGGCGGTGTCTTCGGCGCGCTCGACGTAGCGGCCGATCCAGTACAGGGACTCGGCGATCCGACTCAGCACGGCACACTCCTTGCGGCCTGTTGCTGTTGCTGTTGCTGGGCGGTGACCGGCCCGAGGTCGGGACCGGGGTCGGGCCCTTGCGAGGTGGGCGTGACCGTGATCGGCGGATCGAGGGCCTCTTGGAGCACCGCCGGGTCGGTCGGGCTGTCGGTCAGCACCCAGGTGTCCTTGGAGCCGCCGCCCTGGCTGGAGTTGACGACCAGGGCGCCCTCGGGCAGCGCGACGCGGGTGAGCCCGCCGGGCAGCACCCACACGTTCTCGCCGTCGTTGACCGCGAACGGGCGCAGGTCGACGTGCCTGGCCCGCAGCCGGTTGCCGATCAGCGTAGGCACCATCGACAGGGCCACCTCGCGCTGGGCGATCCAGCCGCGCGGGTCTTTCTCGACCCGCTCGCGCAGCCGGGTCAGCTGCTCGTCGGTGGCCTGGGAGCCGATGACGATGCCGGCGCCGCCCGAGCCGTCGACGGGCTTGAGCACGAGCTGGTCGAGGCGGTCGAGCACGTGGGCCAGGACGTCCGCGTCGCCGTCGAGGCGGTACGTCTCGACGTTGGGCAGGAGCGACTCCTCGTTGAGGTAGTACCGGATCAGGTCGGGGACGTACGTGTAGAGCAGCTTGTCGTCGGCGACCCCGTTGCCGATCGCGTTGGCGACCGTGACCCGGCCGGCGCGGGCGGCGTTGAGCAGGCCCGCGCAGCCGACCACCGAGTCGGCTCGGAAGTGCACCGGATCGAGAAACTCGTCGTCGATCCGGCGGTAGATCACGTCGACCCGCCGCTCGCCCGCCGTGGTGCGCATGGCCACCTCGTTGCCCACGCAGATCAGGTCGCGCCCCTCCACCAGTTCGACGCCCATCTCGCGGGCGAGCAGGGCGTGCTCGAAGTAGGCCGAGTTGTAGACGCCAGGCGTGAGGACCACGACGGTGGGCTCGTTCACGCCGACCGGTGCGGCGGCGCGCAGCGCGCGCAGGAGCTGCCCCGGGTACGAGTCGACGGGCTGGACCCGGGTCGACGCGAACACCTCGGGCAGCACGTGCGCCATGGCCCGCCGGTTCTCCATCACGTAGCTGACCCCGGAGGGCACCCGGACGTTGTCTTCCAGCACCCGGAACGTGCCCTGCTCGTCGCGGATCAGGTCGACGCCCGCCACGTGGATGCGGACCCCGTTGTGCGGCGTGATGCCCGCGGCCTCGCGATGGAAGTGCGCGCTGGTGACCACGACTTTCCGGGGCACCACCCCGTCGGCGAGCACCTGCGCGGCGCCGTACACGTCGGCGAGGAACGCCTCCAGCGCGCGGATGCGCTGCCCCACCCCCGCCTCGACGGTGCGCCACTCCTCGGCGGCGATGATGCGGGGCACGATGTCGAGCGGAAAGGGCCGCTCGACGCCCTTCAGCGCGAACGTGATGCCCTGATCGAGGAAGGCGCGCGCCAGGACCTCGGCGCGGACACCCAGCTCGGCACTGGACAGCGGCTGGAGAGTCGCGTGCAGCGCCTCGTACGACGCGCGCGGCATGCTGGCCTCGCCGAACATCTCGTCCCAGCCTGGGCCGAGGCGATAGTCCTCGAAAAGATCCGCCATGGCCCGACGCTACGCCGATCTCGTTGCGCACGCGTAACGCGAGTTACATGGTGGACCGGCGGCACGGGACCTGCCGCCGGTCCGTGAGCGCTTCGGGAGACCAGGAACGGGGGACCCGGCCTCAACGCGCTCATATGCAACGGTACGCCCCCGGCGGGCGGCGGCGGCGCAAGACGCTTACTGAGATATGGCTGAGCGAGAATTCCCAGCTTGACAGGGGTCCGGGAAACTATTCTGACCGCGGGTGGAGGGAGGTCCGGCGTGCTCGAGCTGCTGAGCGGCGTCGCCTCGCCCGTAGCCGCGTATCTGCTGCTCATGGCCCTGTTGTGGATCGACGCTTTCGTCCCGATCGTGCCTACCCAGGCGGTGATGATCACCGGTGGGGCATTGACGGTGTACGGGGGCCTCAACTTGCCCTTGATCGTGGCGGTTGGCGCGCTCGGCGTGTTCTGCGGTGATCTGGCGTGCTATCTCCTTGGTCGGCTGACCCGGCAGTCCCGCTCGTCCAGGCCGCAGATGGGTGCGGGCCGGGTACGCGCCACGGCTGAGCGGCTCACCCGCGGGCTGCGCCGGCCCGGTCCGGTGACGATCTTCCTGTGCCGGTTCGTGCCCGGTGGCCGGATGGCCGCCTGCTTCCACGCCGGCCGGATGCGCTACCCGTACCGGCTGTTCCTGCCCTACGAGGGCGCCGCCGCGCTGGCCTGGGCCGCGTACGGCGGCCTGGTGGGGCACCTGGGCGGCGCGGCCCTGACCGCGTCCGCCTGGCGCCTCTTCGCCGTCGCCGCCACCGCCGCGACCATCTTCGCGGCGGCGGGCTGGGCGCTGGCCCTCACTGGCCATTCGCACTGGCGTCCGGGCCCACGGCCTGGAGAGGGACACAGCGAGCACTACGGCGCTCAACCACTGCCCGAAGGGCGGTCTACTCCAGTCCGTGAAGCATCAGTTGCCGCGCCGCCTCGGTGATCGAGCCGGACAGCGACGGATAGATCGTGATGGTGTGGGCCAGTTGGTCCACTGTCATGTGGTTTTCCACCGCCATCGTGATCGGCAGGATCAACTCGCTCGCCTTGGGCGCCACCACCACGCCACCGATCACCGTGCCGGTGGCGAGACGGCAGAAGAGCTTGACGAACCCGTCCGTCAGGCCGGCCATCTTGGCCCGCGCGTTGCCTGACAGCGGCAGCATCACCTGACGGGCCGGCACCTTGCCCGAGTCGACCTCGTCCTGCGAGACGCCGACGGTGGCCAGCTCCGGGTCGGTGAAGACGTTCGCCGAGACGGTGCGCAGGCGCAGCGGCTGGACCGCCTCGCCGAGCGCGTGCCACATCGCGATCCGGCCCTGCATGGCCGCGACGCTCGCGAGCGGCAGCACCCCGGTGCAGTCGCCCGCCGCGTAGATGCCGGGCACGTTGGTACGCGAGACGCGGTCGACGGTCAGGTAGCCACCCTTGGCGACGGCGACGCCGTACTGCTCCAGCCCCAGGTCGGCGGTGTTGGGCACCGAGCCGACCGCCATGAGCGCGTGCGTGCCCGCCACCGCCGCGCCGCCGGCCAGCTCGACGAGCACCCCGTGGGCCGTGCGGCGAACCGCTTCGGCCCGGGAGTTGCCGAGGATGGTCATGCCCCGGGCCCGGAACACCTCTTCGATCGCCATGGCGGCGTCGGCGTCCTCGTGGGGCATGACCCGGTCGCGGCTGGACACCAGCGTGACCTTGACACCCATGGCCAGGTACGCACTGGCGAACTCGGCGCCGGTCACGCCGGAGCCGATCACGATCAGGTGCTCGGGCAGCTCAGGCAGGTCGTAGACCTGGCGCCAGGTCAGGATGCGCTCGCCGTCCGGCACCGCGCTCGGCAGCACCCGCGGCGTCGCCCCGGTGGCAATCAGCACGGTTGAGGCGTCGACCGAATACTCTCCGTCGTTACCTTCAGAAGACACGAGCACACGGTGCGTGTGACCGAGCGTGTCTTCGCCCAGGCGTGCCCGGCCGTGGACAAAGGTCACACCCGCCTTGATCAGCTTCGCCTGGATGTCGCTGGACTGGGCCAGCGCGAGCCGCTTGACCCGCTCGTGCAGGGCTGTGGCGTCGACGGTGACCGCCTCCAGCCCGCCGGAGTGCACGCCGAACTCATCCGTGTCGTGGTAGCCGGTCACCACATCTGAGCTGGCAATAAAGGTCTTCGATGGGACACAGTCGGAGAGCACGCAGGCACCACCGGCACCTTCGGCCTCAACCACCGTCACGTCGGCGTCGAGCTGGGCGGCCACGAGTGCGGCCTCGTACCCAGCCGGACCCCCGCCGATGATCACGATGCGGCTCATTTTCCCCCCAGAAGGACTCGACACGCTCCGTCGTATTCTCCCCTACCCGTCCGCCGGGCTATCGTCATCGCCGTGCGTCATTACGCCGCGTACGGCTCTAACCTCGACCCCGCTCGGATGCGTGCTTACTGTCCGCATTCGCCCATGGTGGGCACCGGCTGGCTGGAAGGCTGGCGTCTCACCTTCGCAGGCGAGGGGGTGCTCGGATGGGAAGGGTCGGTCACGACGATCGTGGAGTCACCAGGTGACCGCGTCTTCGTGTCGATCTACGACGTCCACCCGTGGGACGCCTCCCAACTCGACGAGGTCGAGGGCGTGGTGGCAGGCACCTACCGCAAGCTGACCGTGCGCGTGGTCACGCTCGACGGGGAGATGACCGCCTGGGTCTACGTCTTCGACGGGTACGAGGGCGGCATGCCGACCGCCTGGTACCTGTCCGAGATCGCCAACGCGGCGGAGAAGGCGGGCGCTCCCGACGACTACGTGGCGGAGCTGCGGTCGCGCCCCACCCGCACCGCGTCGCCGTAGCCGGCGGCGCTCACCTTCCGCTCGTACATCTCGACCTCGAACGCCGGGCTCATGCCCATCGCCGTGTAGAGGTTGGCCGCGCGGGTCGGGTTGGTCAGGTCGACGCCCAGCCCGGCGGTGTCCCGCCCCTTCGCCGCGTACGTGGCGAAGGCCCGCGCCAGCAGTGCCGCACCCAGCCCTCGGCGGCGGTGCTCGGCCAGTACCGCCAGGTGCTTCACCCAGCCCTCGTTCTGGTCGAGCGCCTGGTCGGCAGATTGCAGGATGCCGGCCGGCACGCCGTCGACCGAGGCGACGAACCACTCGTCCCACGTCACGCTCGGCAGGGCGGCGACCCGCTCGCGCCACTGCTCGTAGGTGAGCGGCACGTAGTCCGGCGTGTCGCGGAAGGCCGTGTCCAGGATGCGGTGGAAGTCGCGCATGTCGACGTCGTCCTCGGCGCGCAGCAGCCGGACGGTCACCCCGTCGGGCAGCACCGGCTCCGGCGGCAGGTCGGCGAGGGTCCGGCGCATCCGGGCGTACCGCTTGACGAACCCGAAGCCGGCCTCGCGCAGGGCCGCGAGCCAGCTCTCCTCGTTGGGTATGCCCCCGCCGCGGACGGTGACCTCGGGGTGGCCGAACGCGGCGGCCCGCTCCGCGACCCGGGCCAGGACCAGCGCGAGCAGCGGGCGCTGCGCGGGTACGCCGTACTCGGGGTGCACGTAGACCTCGATGAACTCGCGGTCGCCGGCGTTCGGGTTCTCCAGGTACGCCCAGCCGGCCAGCGTGCCGTCGGGGGTCACTGCTAGCCAGGAGTCGACGGCCGGGTCGACGTGTGGCGAGGTCAGCGCCTCGCGGACGTCGTCGGCGGTAAAGTCCGGGTGCCCAACCGCCGCGATGTCGCTGGCGTGCACCATGGCCAGGATCGCCGGGACATCGTCATCGAGCGTCGGGCGGCGGGTCGTCCATCCGGTAGGCAGGTCCACCCCCGCATTCAAGCGGCCGGCGGCTTGCCCCGCTCCCCATTTACCGGGCCCGACTCCCCCATCACGCGGCGCGCGGCCGCTCCCAGGTCGTCGGTGATCCCCTCTTTCGGCCCTGCCCCGGTGCGCGCCTGCACCATGTGCAGGGCGCTGTCGAGCAGGCCGACGAGCTCGACCCGCTCCGACGACTCCAGCACCGCGAACGCGCTGGAGCTGATCCGGTCGGTGACCGCCTCGGCCCACATGCGACGGCGCACCAGGGGACCGATCGGCGGGTAGGGCGGCTGCCAGCCGAACGCCACCGCCCCGGCTTCCCCGTCCGGCCCGGCGATGATCGCCTCCAGCGGCGTGAGGCCGCTGGCACGTACGGCCAGCAGGTGACCGCCGCCCCGGTACTCGCGAAGCAGGTGGAGCAGCACCGCAGCGCGGGCCGCGGGTGCGTCGTCGGGCACCGGCATCGCCCGCCACGCGGCGAACAGGGGCATGCCGGCCGGGTCTGCCGAGACCACCAGCCGCTGGACCAGCTCGGTCAGCCTGTCGAGCCGCGCGAAGTCGCCGAGGTTTTCCACGCCCCACCGGCAGCACTCGGCGAGCCGGGCGGAGGCGACCTCCATGGGCGGCACGACGCGGCGGGCGGCCTCCCAGCCGTCGACCACCGCTTCCGGCGCGATGAAGCCCAGCGCTGCGGCCACTGTGTCGGTGCGCACGTCGCCGAGGGCGCCGCCCCGACCCGCCACATAGAACGCCCAGCCGGACAGCCCCATGAGCCGGGCGCGGCGCAGCGTACGCGGATCGTCGCTGAACGCCCCACCCAGCTCCAACACACCGGGCTTGGCGGCGGTGGCGGCCTGTTCGGGGGTCACGCGCCAGATTGTGCCCTTCCCGCCCCTTTCCGGTCGAGCGCTTCTAGTGCGCCTTCCACTTCACCGGTGCGCCGCCGGGCCACCGCCGCGGCTCTCTCGGCCGTTTTTCGCGCCAGCTTGCGCTGGCTGACGTCCTGCTCGGCCGCTGCCCGGCGGCGTTCTAGGTCGGCGAGGGCGGCCACGATCTCGGCAAGGGCCTCGGCGCCGCGCCGCTCGTCGTCGACGGCGCGAGCCAGGTCCTTTTCCGCCCGTTTCTCTCCGGTACGCGCGACCGCCAGCTCCTTGGCAAGGGCGTCCCGGCGGTCCTCTTCGGTCCGCTCGGGTGCCGGCTTGGCCGGCGACGGTTCGTCGTCGCTGTGTCTGATGCCCTCGCCTCGCTCGGGTCGCTCGTGCGAGCGTGCGCCGACCAGCCGCAACCGCGGCCTCGGCACCTCTCCGAACCCCGCGTACGTGGCCGCACGCACCAGCCGGCCGGAGCGCACCTGGGCGGCGATGTCCTCGTCGGACATGGCCGCGTTCAGGGTGTTCTCCACGTCGGCGAGCGGGAGCTTCGCGCGGGCGAGCAGGGGGTCTTCGGCCACCGCGAGGGCTCGTGCCGCCGCGACCAGTGCCGCGACCGCCTGCCGCCGCTGCTTGGACAGGTCGCGCAGCTCGGCGCCGCGCAGGTTGCGCTGCGCCGCGCGCAGCGCAGCCGACAGGTCGGCGAGCTCGTCGACCAGCTCGGGCCGCCGGTGCGCGAGCAGGTTGACCAGCCAGGCGGCCACGGTCGGCTTGCGCAGCTTGGCGATCTGCCGCGCGGCGTCGAGGTCACCGGCGGCACGCGCCTTAGCCACCGCCTCGTCGCGGGCGGCCACGAACCGGTCCGGCGCCTCCGTGTACAGCCGGGTCGCGACGTCCTGCTGCATCGTGACCTCCTCGTCCCCGAACCGTGACGCTACCGGGGCCAGCCTTCCGGAACCGGTAACCGGGCGGGCCCGTCGGAGGAACCATGCGAATCAGGTGGTGGATAGGTGCGACGAGTGTCGCGGCAGCGGTGTTGCTGGCGGGCTGTAGCAGCGGGGACGACGGGGGCGGCAGCACGGGCAGCGCCACGGACGAACAGGCCGCGGTGGCCCCGCAGGGTGCCGCACCCGCGGACAAGGCCGAAGGCGGCCAGGCCGGTGCGCCCATAGAGTTCCGGCAGGACGACCGGGCGATCATCTACACGGGCTCGATCGCAGTGCGGGTCGACGACGTGGAGCAGGCCGCGACCCGGGCCACGTCGATCGCCAGCGGAGCCGGCGGGTTCGTCGGTGGCGACAAGCGCAGCAGCGACGACTCGTACACGCAGGCGACGCTCACGCTGCGGGTGGCGGCCGACAAGTTCGCCGGCGTGGTCGACGAGTTGGCCAAGCTCGGCGAGCAGGAGCGCCGGGACATCAACACCGAAGACGTCACCGAGGAGGCGCTGGACCTCGACGCCCGGATCGCCACCCAGCGCGCGCGGGTCGACAGCGGCCGCCGGCTGCTCGCACAGGCCAAGACGCTCAGCGACCTGGTGATGCTGGAGAGCGAGCTGGCCAAGCGCGAGGCCGACCTCGCTTCGCTGGAGGCCAAGAAGCGCCGGATCGACGACCTCACCGCGCTCTCGACGATCACGGTGGAGCTGCTCGGGCCGGGCGCGACGATCCCGGAGGACGACGATGACGCGACCGGGTTCCTGGCCGGCCTCAAGGGCGGCTGGAAGGCCCTGACCGCGACCTTCGTGCTGTTGGTGACGGTGCTGGGCGCGCTGCTCCCGTGGATGATCGCGATTGGCGTGCCGGCCCTGGGCGGCGTGTGGCTGTATCGCCGACTTCGCCGCCCGCGGCCGTCTACGTGATCGTGACCTACAGCGAGGGTGTGGACAGGGCGGCCAGCGCGGTGTGGACCATCACCCGGACGCCGTACCCGATGGCCCGCTCGTCCACGTCGAAGCCGGACTGGTGGATGTCGAGCTTGACGCCCGAACCGGGCGTGCTCGTGCCCAGCCGGATCATCGCCCCCGGCACCTGCTCCAGGTAGAACGCGAAGTCTTCGCCGCCCATGCTGATCTCGGCCTCGACCACCCGGTCGGGGCCGAGCGCGGCGCCGGCCGCACCCGCGATGATCGCCGAGGCCATCCGGTCGTTGATCACCGGCGGCACGCCGCGCGTGTAGATCACCTCGGCGTCGGCGCCCGTGCCCGCGACCACGTCCTGCACGAGCTTGGTGATCAGCTCGGGCGCCTCGCGCCAAGCGTCGCGGTTCAGCACCCGCACGGTGCCCTTGATGCTGCCCTCGCCCGGGATCGCGTTGTAGGCCTCACCCGCGTGCACCCGGCCCCACACCATCGACACGCCGGCACGCGGGTCGACCCGCCGGTCGAGCAGCGACGGCACGTCGACGATCACGCGGCCGAGCGCGTGGATCAGGTCGGCGGTCAGGTGCGGCCGGGCGGTGTGCCCACCGGGACCGATCAGCTTCACCTCGACGGTGTCGGCGGCCGCGGTGAACGGGCCGGAACGCACCCCCACCAGGCCGGCGGGCAGCTGCGGCGCGCAGTGCAGAGCGTAGATGCCGGCGACGTCCTTCAGGCCGCCCGCGTCGATCACGTCGGGGGCGCCGGACGGGATGCACTCCTCGGCCGGCTGGAAGATCAGCCGGACCCGGCCGGGCAGCTCGTCGCGCTCGGCCAGCTGCGCCAGCGCCAGCCCGACGCCGAGCAGGATGGTCGTGTGCACGTCGTGCCCGCAGGCGTGCGCAACGCCTTCCACAGTGGATCGGTACGGGACGTCCTTGCCGTCCGGCAACGGGAGCGCGTCGAGGTCGGCCCGGAGGGCGATCACCCGCTCGCCGTGGCCAATATCACAGATCACTCCGTTTCCTTTGGGCAGGAAACGGGGGTTCAGACCGGCGACCGCCAGCTCGCGGGCGATCAGGGCAGCGGTCTCGAACTCCTGGCCCGAAAGCTCCGGATGGGCGTGAATGTGACGGCGTACGGCTACCAGCTCGGCACCTCGGGAGGCGAGCCAACGGTCCAGCTGACCTGGCAAAGGGTCTGCCCCGGGTGGCGTCTCGGGCCAGGACGATGCCAGTGGACTGCCGCTCTCGGGCAGCGTCAACGCAGTCGTCACGTCTGATTCTCGATCACTGTGAATGGGATAGGACTTGGACAGCCTAGACCGAAAACGGTGACGCTGCGCAACATCGTTCTGGTAGTGGTCTGAGCGCGCTGCGTCACGAATGCCCTGGTAGGAGCGCTCCGCAAGCCTAGGAACACTGTTAGCGTCGTTATCGAACGCTGACATGTGTCCCACACCTCCTACAACGAGTAACGGTCACGTCGGTCACGAGCGACACGTGAAACCCGACAAATTGCCATCGGGTAGGTGCCCGACAGCCTGATCTTCAAGCCTGGCACGCTGGTGATCGCAGCGCCGGACACCCCGTCCGTTAACCCAATACCCCGTTACGCCCGCTAGAAGCGATCTGTCGGGCGGTAGACACCCCAGATCTCCCGGAGCGCACCGCTGACCTCCCCGACCGTGGCACGGGCCCGCAACGCCTCCTTCATCGGATAGAGCACGTTGCCGGTACCCGACGCCGCTGCCCGAAGATCATCGAGCGCGCGCTCGACGGCGCCCGCGTCGCGCGTGGCCCGCAGCTCCGCCAAGCGCGCGGCCTGCGCCTTTTCGATCGTCGGATCGACCCGCAGCGGCTCGTAGGGCTCCTCCTCGGACACGGCGAAGCGGTTGACGCCGACCACCACGCGCTCGCCCGAGTCGATCTGGAGGGCCACCCGGTACGCGGACGTCTCGATCTCCCGCTTCTGGAACCCGGCCTCGATCGCGTCGACCGCCGAGCCGTACCCGAAGACCCGCTCCATCAGCGCGACCGCTTCCTCCTCGACCTGGCTGGTCATCGCCTCGACCACATAGGAGCCGGCAAATGGATCCACAGTGGAGGTCAGGTCGGTCTCGTACGCCAGCACCTGCTGCGTGCGCAGCGCGAGCCGGGCCGCCTTCTCGGTGGGGAGCGCGATCGCCTCGTCGTAGCTGTTCGTGTGCAGTGACTGGGTACCACCCAGGACGGCACCCAAACCCTGTACGGCCACCCTGACCAGGTTGATCTCGGGCTGCTGGGCGGTCAATTGCACGCCCGCCGTCTGGGTGTGGAAGCGCAGCATCCACGACTTCGGGTCCCGCGCGCCGAACTCCTCGCGCATCAGGCGGGCCCAGATGCGCCGCGCCGCGCGGAACTTGGCGACCTCTTCCAGCAGCGTGGTGCGGGCGACGAAAAAGAACGACAGGCGTGGCGCGAAGTCGTCGACGGCCAGCCCGGCGGCCAGCGCGGCCCGCACGTATTCGGCGCCGTTCGCCAGCGTGAACGCCACCTCCTGCACGGGCGTCGCACCGGCCTCCGCCATGTGGTAGCCGGAGATCGAAATGGTGTTCCATTTCGGAGTCTCCTTGCGGCAGTACGCGAAGGTGTCGGCGACCAGCCGCAGCGAGGGCTTGGGCGGGAAAATGTACGTCCCGCGTGCGATGTACTCCTTGAGGATGTCGTTCTGGATCGTGCCGTTGAGCGCGTTGCCCGGCACACCCGACTCTTCCGCCACGAGCTGGTAGAGCAGCAGCAGCACGGACGCCGGCGCGTTGATCGTCATCGAGGTCGAGACCCGGTCGAGCGGGATGCCGTCGAAGAGCAGGCGCATGTCGTCGAGCGAGTCGATCGCGACACCGACCTTGCCCACCTCGCCGTGCGCGACCGGGTCGTCGGAGTCGTATCCCATCTGCGTGGGCAGGTCGAACGCCACGGAAAGGCCCATCGTGCCGGCGGCGAGCAGTTGGTGGTACCGGGCGTTGGACTCGGCGGCGGTGCCGAAGCCGGCGTACTGGCGCATCGTCCACGGCCGCGACGTGTACATCGTCGGGTAGACGCCCCGGGTGTACGGGTACGTGCCGGGGGCGCCGAGCCGCGAGTCGAGGTCTTCCGGAACATCCGCCGCGTCATAGACGGGCTTGATCGGGAACCCCGACTCGCTTAACCGCCGTTCACTCATAGCGGGATCGTATGGCCACGAAGGGCGGTGCAGGGTGAGGGATACCACACAATTCCCGCACGCAGTGCGGTTGGCCAAGCACGAGGGGTCATGTTCCTGCGTCTGGCTTTTCTCTGAGGCGAGCACCCCGCAAGATAGGGGGGTTGGTTTCCTCGGCCCCTCGATCCCCCCTCGGTGGCATTAGCAGTGACTCAGATTCCGACGTGGAGTGGCGGACAAGTCAGCCCCACCAACGGACGCGCGGCACCAGGCACCACCATCGGCGGACGGTACACATTGCGTGCGGCCGTGGGACACGGCGGCATGGGCACGGTCTGGCGCGCGGCCGACACGCTGCTCCGCCGCGACGTCGCCGTCAAGGAGGTCGTCCTGCCGCCAGGCTTGGCGCCGAGCGACCGCGACGCGATGTACGAGCGCACTCTCCGCGAGGCACGCGCCGCGGCCGCCCTGCAGCACCCGGCGGTCGTGCAGGTCTACGACGTGGTCCACGAGGGCGGCCGCCCCTGGATCGTCATGGAGCTGCTCGACGCCCGCAGTCTCGCCGACATGATCATTGAGGACGGTCCAGTCCCACTCCGTGCCGTCGCGAAGATCGGCATCGCCCTGCTCGGCGCGCTGGAGGTGGCCCACGCGATCGGTGTGCTGCACCGCGACGTCAAGCCCGCCAACGTGCTGATCTGCTCCGACGGCCGCTGCGTGCTCACCGATTTCGGCGTCGCCCGGATGCCCACCGAGGTGCAGCTCACCACGCCCGGCATGGTGCTCGGCTCACCCCACTTCATCTCCCCCGAGCGGGCCATGGGGCAAGACTTCGGTCCGCCCAGCGACCTGTTCTCGCTCGGCGTGACGCTGTACACCGCTGTGGAGGGACGGCCGCCGTTCGACAAGGGCGACCCCATCGAGACCATGCACGCCGTGGTCGAAGACCCGCCCGCACCGCCGACCCGGGCCGGAGCGCTCACGCAGGTACTCATGGGCCTGCTGGAGAAGGACCCGGCCCGCCGGTACGACGTCACGATGGCCCGCACGATGCTCCGCGAGCTGCTCGCCGGGCCGCTGGCCAGCAAGGCGCCGGGCCACATGATGACCGACCCGTACGCGGTCGTGCCCGCGCAGCGCAGCACCTGGCAGCCACCGGTGCCGGCCCCGGCGCCCACGCCGCCACCCGGTGGCCAGATCGGTGGCCGCGCGATGCTCCAGCCGGGTGAGTCGCTCACCGACCGGCTCAAGGAGCTGGGCAACAAGCCCAGGCCCGCGCCGGTCGAGTTGCCCCCGACCGGGGCGTTCCCGGCACCCGCCGCCGCACCCGCTGGGCCGTCAGCGGACCGCACCGTCCCGATCCACTCCGCCCCAGCGCCCTACGAGATGCCCACCGGGGTCCAGCCGGCGCCGCAGTGGGCCCAGCCGCAGCGGGCGCCCAAGCCCGCCGCCCTCGACACCGCCAAGCGGATCGGCACCGACCTGGTGTCCACCGTCCAGAGCTGGCCACGCAAGGTCCAGATCGGCGCGGCTGCCGGGCTGGCCGCGGTCGTGCTGCTCGGCGTCATCGTGCTCGCCAGCGGCGACGACGCCGAAAACAAACCGGCCCAGGTCGGCTCGACCGAGCAGGCAGCGCCGAGCTTCCCCACCCAGACCCACTCCGAGCGCGGCGTCACCGTCAACGTGCCAGACGGCTGGAAGAAGAGCAGCGCCACCCTGTACATCGACTACACGGACCCCGATGACAGCGGCCGCCGGGTGCGCATCCTGGTGGAGCAGGCCAACTCCAACCCGGCGCCCACCCGCTTCATGGAGATCGCCGAAAGCGGGCTGAAGAAGAACACCAAGTCGTGCGTCAAGCCGTACAAGCAGGTGGCGCTTACCGAGGTCGAGGTCGGCGGCAAGCCGGCCGGCGAGCTCGAATACACCTGTGGCTCCGGCGACACGATGCGGCACGGCGTGTGGCGGGCGATCGTCCAGAACGGCAAGGCGTACTCGTTCTACCTGACCGCCGCCGAGAGCCGGTTCGAGGAGAGCAAGGCGATCTTCGACGAGATGGTCCGCACGTTCCAGGTGAGCGCGAGCTGACTTCGCCCTCGGCCTGATTTCGCCCTCGGTCGCCGAACCCTAACGGACACGTGCTATCAAAGCTGACATGGATGAACTTCGCGAGCGCGCGGAGGCCTGGCTCCACGACGACCCCGACCCGGTGACCCGCGAAGAGCTGCGCGGCGTCATCGATCGGCTCCCGGAGACAGCCGCCGACCTGGCCGACCGCTTCGCCGGCCGGCTGGCGTTCGGCACCGCCGGGCTTCGCGGCCCGCTGCGTGCCGGCCCCAACGGCATGAACCTCGCTGTGGTCACACAGGCGGCGGCCGGTCTGGTCACGTGGCTCTCGGCCCGCGGCACATCAGGTCCGCTCGTCATCGGGTACGACGCCAGGCGCGGCTCGAAGGCGTTCGCCGAACAGACCGCACGGGTGGCCACCGGCGCGGGACGGGCCGCGCTGGTACTGCCCAGGCCGCTGCCGACCCCGGTGCTCGCTTATGCGATCCGCACCCTGGGCGCGGCCGCCGGCGTCATGGTGACCGCCAGCCACAACCCGCCCCAGGACAACGGGTACAAGGTGTACCTGGACGACGGCGCCCAGATAGTCCCGCCCGCCGACCGCGAGATCGAAGCGGCCATCCAGGCGGTCGGCCCACTGGCGGAGGTGCCGCTCGGCGCGCCGGGCGAGATCCTGGGCGAAGAGCTGATCGCCTCCTATGTGGATGGCGCCGCCGCAGTCGTCGAACCCGACGGGCCGCGTGAGCTGGCCGTGGCGTATACCCCGCTGCACGGCGTCGGTGCGGTGGTGTTGGCGGCGGCGTTCTCGCGAGCCGGCTTCGCCAAGCCCGCCGTGGTGGCCGAGCAGGCCGAGCCCGACCCCGACTTCCCGACCGTGGCGTTCCCCAACCCCGAGGAGCCGGGCGCGATCGACCGGCTGATCGCGCTCGCCGCCGCCAACGGTGCCGACATCGCGATCGCCAACGACCCCGACGCAGACCGGTGCGCGGTGGCGGTGCCCGACCCCGTGCGCGGGTGGCGGATGCTACGCGGCGACGAGGTCGGCGTGCTGATCGCCGACCACCTCATGCGCCGGGGCGTGCGCGGCCGGTACGCCACCACGATCGTGTCGTCGTCGCTGCTCAAGGCCATGTCCGCGGCCCGCGGCGTGCCATACGGCGAAACGCTGACCGGCTTCAAGTGGATCGTGCGGGCCGGCGACGACCTCGTCTACGGGTATGAGGAGGCGCTCGGCTACTGCGTGGCGCCGCGGCACGTGCGCGACAAGGACGGCATCACGGCCGCGCTGCTGGTGGCCGAGCTCGCCGCGGGCCTGAAGGCGGAACTGCGCACCCTCACCGACCGGCTGGACGAGATCGCGGCCGAGTTCGGCGTGTACGCCACCGACCAGCTCTCCGTGCGGGTCGACGCGCCACACGAGATCCAGGAAATCATGGCTCGCCTGCGTGGCAAGACCCCCGACGCGCTCCTGGACGAGCCGGTCACCACGGTCGAAGACCTGCTGCCCGACGCCGACGTGGTGATCCTGCGCACCGACGCGGCCCGGGTCGTGGTCCGGCCATCGGGCACCGAGCCGAAGCTCAAGGCGTACCTGGAAGTGGTCGAACCCGTCGTGGAGGACGACATCCCCGCGGCCCGCGAACGCGCGGCGGCGTCCGTCCGCGCCCTCCGCACCGAGACCGCCGCCGCATTGGGCATCTGGTGACACGGGTTACGGGCGGGGGGCGCCCAGGGCAGCGTGGATGGCTCGGGCCAGGGTCGCGATCACGAGGGCGACCGATGGGCGGATCGTGGACTCCTCCAGGCTCACCTCGCCGGTGAACCCGGCGATGCCGCCGACCTTCTCGAGCTGGTTGTGCGCCTCGCGCAGCTCGTCACCGGTCAGGCCGAGCGCCGGCTCCATGCGCACCGCCGCAACCAGCGTGGCCAACGCCGCCGTCCGCTCGTCCGGGGGCTCGCCGCCGCCGAGCGCCTTGGTGAGCCGGGCGCGGATGTCGACCTCGACGCTGCCATCCACGGTCGGGTAGCGGTGCACGTGGATGAAGCCCAGCGCGGTCTCGTCCACATCCCGGATCACGCCGCGGGAGCACAGGTCGGCGAGCACCCGGTCGCGCAGGCCGTGCCGGAGCCGCTGTACCCAGGACGCGGGCGTGTGCGGCGCGTCTTCCGCCATCCGCCGCAGCACGTCGTCGGCGATCGGCTCGCCGGTCGGCGTGTCGTCGGTAACCACGATCATTCCGTCGGAGTACGCCACCTTGCCGGCGAGCGCGAGCTCCACCAGCACAGCGGCGGCCATGCCCAGATCAAGCCCGATGCGCGAGCCAACCGCCTTGCCGGACACGTCGTCGTAGGCAAGCAGGAGGAGCTCTTCGGGCAGCGCAACGGTGGTCATGGCCTGGAACGGTAATCGCTCGCGGCATCCTGTGCATTAAAGCGCGCGCTGAGCTGGTCCTATACCGAGATCTAGAAGCGCGGCATGCCGCCGAACTGGCGGTCGCCGGCGTCGCCGAGGCCGGGCACGATGAACGCCTTGTCGTTGAGGCTCTCGTCGATCGCGGCCGTCACCAGGCGCAACGGCAGACCGGATCGTTCCAGCCGCTCGATACCGGCGGGCGCCGCGAGGACGCACAGGACCGTGATGTCGGTCGCGCCGCGCTCGGTGAGCAACCGGCAGCAGTGCTCCAGCGAGCCGCCCGTGGCAAGCATCGGGTCCAGCACCAGCACGGGCAGGTTCGTGAGGTCGACGGGCAGCGACTCCATGTACGCCCGCGGCTCGAACGTGTGCTCGTCGCGAGCCAGCCCGACGAAGCCCATGGACGACTCCGGCAGCAGGGCGAGCGCCGAGTCGGCCATGCCCAGGCCGGCACGCAGCACGGGCACCAGCAGTGGCGGGTTGGCCAGCCGGGTGCCCTCGGTGGGCGCTACGGGCGTGTCGATCTGGTAGTGCTCGACCGCGGTGGTGCGGGTGGCCTCGTACACCAGCATGGTCGTGAGTTCGTGCAGCGCGGCGCGGAACGCCGCCGAATCGGTGCGGGCATCGCGCATCGCGGTCAGCCGCGACTGGGCAAGGGGATGATCAACCACGAGTACGTCCACGGCCGTCAACCTACCGGTTGCGAGCGCGCCGCCGTCCGCAGACGCCGCCAAGCGCAAGGACCGGAGCGACCGGAGTGACCGGCGTCTACAGGGCGGCTTTCCAGGCGCGCGAGCCGCCCGCGCGCAGGGCGGGCCAGAATTACGATGTCTAGACTCGCGGGTATGACGGCGACAGCTACCTCGGCGTTCGCCGACATCGGGCGGTCAGACGCGGCGTTACGCACATTCCTGCACGGATTGCCCGGTGTCGACCAGGTCGGCGCCGAGCAGCGCGCCGCGATGCTGGGCACGCGTTCGATCAAGACGACCGCCAAGGCGTGGGCCATCGACCTCGCCATCCGGATGGTCGACCTCACCACGCTGGAGGGTGCCGACACCCCCGGCAAGGTGCGGGCGCTGTGCGCCAAGGCACGCCGCCCCGATCCGGCCGACCCCTCGACGCCCGCGGTCGCGGCGGTGTGCGTGTACCCGTCGATGGTGCCCGTAGCGGCGCCGGAGCTGGCCAGCTCCGGCGTCCACCTGGCCAGCGTCGCCACCGCCTTCCCGTCCGGCCAGGCCCCGCTCGACGTCAAGATCGCCGACACCAGGGCGGCGGTCGCGGCCGGTGCTGACGAGATCGACATGGTGATCAGCCGGGGCGCCTTCCTCTCCGGCCGGTACGCCGAGGTGCACGAAGAGATCGTGGCCGTCAAGGAGGCCTGCGGCGACGCGCACCTCAAGGTGATCCTGGAGACCGGCGAGCTCGCGACGTACGACAACGTGCGGCGCGCCTCGTGGCTCGCCATGCTGGCCGGCGGCGACTTCATCAAGACCTCCACCGGCAAGGTCCCGGTGGCCGCCACGCTGCCGGTGACGCTCGTGATGCTGGAGGCGGTGCGCGACTTCCGGGCCGCGACCGGTCGGCAGGTCGGCGTCAAGCCGGCGGGCGGCATCCGCACCACCAAAGACGCGATCAAGTACCTCGTCGTGGTCAACGAGACCGCCGGCGCGGACTGGCTCGACCCGGACTGGTTCCGCTTCGGCGCCTCGACGCTGCTCAACGACCTGCTGATGCAGCGCACCAAGCTCAGGACCGGGCACTACTCCGGCCCGGACTACTTCACGGTGGACTGAACCATGTTCGAATACGCTCCGGCGCCCGAATCCCGCTCGATTGTGGACATCAAACCGTCGTACGGCCTGTTCGTCGGCGGGGAGTGGGTCGACGGCGAGGTACGGAACAAGACCGTCAACCCGGCGTCCGAAGAGGTGCTCGCCGAGGTCGCCTGGGCCACCGAGGCCGAGGTCGACAGCGCTGTGCGCGCCGCGCGGACGGCGTACGAGCGGATCTGGTCGCGGACCTCTGGCCGCGAGCGGGCCAAGTACCTCTACCGGATCGCCCGGATCATCCAGGAGCGCTCGCGCGAGCTGGCGGTGCTGGAGTCGCTCGACAACGGCAAGCCGATCCGCGAGTCGCGCGACGTCGACGTCCCGCTGGTGGCGGCGCATTTCTTCTACTACGCCGGCTGGGCCGACAAGCTGTCGTACGCCGGGTTCGGCCCGTCGCCGCGCCCCCTCGGCGTCGCCGGCCAGGTCATCCCGTGGAACTTCCCGCTGCTCATGCTCGCGTGGAAGATCGCACCTGCGCTGGCCTGCGGCAACACCGTGGTCCTCAAGCCCGCCGAGACCACCCCGCTGACCGCGCTGCTCTTCGCAGAGATCTGCCAGGAGGCCGACCTGCCTCCGGGCGTGGTCAACATCGTCACCGGCGCCGGCGAGACCGGGCACGCGCTCGTGTCGCACCCCGAGGTCGACAAGGTGGCGTTCACCGGCTCGACCGACGTGGGCCGGGCCATCGCCCGCGCCGTCGCCGGCTCTCGCAAGAAGCTCACGCTCGAACTGGGCGGCAAGGCAGCCAACATCGTCTTCGACGACGCGCCGATCGACCAGGCGGTCGAGGGCATCGTCAACGGCATCTTCTTCAACCAGGGCCACGTGTGCTGCGCCGGCTCCCGCCTGCTCGTGCAGGAGTCGGTCTACGACGAGGTGCTGGAGTCGCTGAAGCGGCGGATGGCGCTGCTGCGCGTCGGTGACCCGCTCGACAAGAACACGGACATCGGCGCCATCAACTCGGCCGCCCAGCTCGACCGCATCCGCACCTTCTCGGAGATCGGCGCCGAAGAAGGCGCCGCGCGGTGGTCGCCGCCGTGCGAGCTGCCCGAGCGGGGCTTCTGGTTCGCCCCCACGATCTTCACGGGCGTCACCCAGGCGCACCGGATCGCCCGCGAGGAGATCTTCGGGCCGGTGCTGTCGGTGCTCACCTTCCGCACGCCCGCCGAGGCCGTCGAAAAGGCCAACAACACGCCGTACGGGCTGTCTGCCGGGGTCTGGACCGACAAGGGCTCGCGCATCCTGTGGACGGCAGACCGGCTGCGCGCCGGCGTGGTGTGGGCCAACACGTTCAACAAGTTCGACCCGACCGCGCCGTTCGGCGGGTACAAGGAGTCGGGCTACGGCCGCGAGGGTGGCCGGCACGGGCTGGAGGCGTACCTCGATGTCTGACCGGTTGGCGGTCCGGAAGACCTACAAGCTGTACGTCGGCGGGAAGTTCCCGCGCAGCGAGTCGGGACGGTCGTATCTCGTGCAGGACTCCAACGTGGCGCTGGCATCCCGCAAAGACGTCCGAGACGCGGTGCTCGCCGCCCGCGCGGCCGTGAAGGGCTGGTCGGGCGCCACCGCGTACAACCGGGGGCAGATCCTCTACCGGGTCGCCGAGATGCTGGAAGGCCGCCGCGACCAGTTCATCGGGCTGGGCGAGGTACCCGCCGACGTCGACGCGGCGATCGACCGCTGGGTCTGGTACGCGGGCTGGTCCGACAAGATCGCCCAGGTGTACGGCAGCGCGAACCCGGTCGCCGGCCCCTACTTCAACCTCTCCGCGCCCGAGCCCACCGGTGTCGTCGGCGTCGTCGCGCCGCCAGAGTCACCCCTGCTGGGCCTGGTCAGCGTCGTGGCGCCCGCCATCGTGACCGGCAACACGGTGGTGGTGCTCGCCTCGGAGGGTCGGCCGCTGCCGGCGGTCACGCTCGCCGAGGTGCTCGCCACGTCCGACCTGCCCGGCGGCGTGGTCAACATCCTGACCGGTCGGGTCGCCGAAACCGGGCCGTGGCTCGCGGCGCACATGGACGTCAACGCGGTCGACCTCACCGGGGTGCCCGGTGCCGACCTGGCGCGGTCGCTGGAGGAAGCCGCGGCCGACAACCTCAAGCGCGTCGTCCGCCCGCCCGCGGAGCCGGTCGACTGGACCGCCGACCCGGGCCTGGGCCGCATGACCGCATTCCTCGAAACCAAGACGGTCTGGCACCCCAAGGGCACCTGATCAGCCCGGATCACGGTGGCGGCTGTCCGAGTTGGAATGCGCGGGCGGCTAGGTGGGCGCGAGAGCTACTACGACCGGTAGCATCGATGTTGTGATGCGCCTGGGTGAGCTCGAACGTGCTGTGATGGACGTGCTGTGGGATCGGCGCACGCCGTTGACCGTCCGCGAGGTGGCGGAGTCTTTGCACGACCGCGAGCTGGCGTACACAACCGTCATGACGGTGCTCGACCGCCTCGCCGGCAAGGGCATGGTCGAGCGCGAACGCGCGGGCCGCGCCTGGAGCTACCGGCCGGCGGCCAGCCGCGAGGCATACATCGCGCAGCTCATGCTCGACGCCCTCGACCTGGCCGGCTCGCGCGACGCGGCGCTGGTCCGGTTCGCCCGCTCGGTCAGCGGCACCGAGGCCGACGTGCTGCGGGCGGCGTTGGCTGAGGAAGCCGCGGACGGGAAAAGCTGACCGCCATGGTGTACGCGGCTCATTTCGCTGGCGCGGTCATGGCGTGCTACCTCACCGTGCAGGTGCTGACCCGCTCCACCTGGACCTATCAGGCTCCCCGGGTCGCGATCGTCTGCTGGCAGGCGCTGGGCCTCGCGCTGGGCCTGTCGGCGATCGGGCTGCCGCTGGCGCTCGGCCTGGCGCCGTACGGCACGAACGTGAGCACCGCGCTGGGCCGGCTGGTCCGGGGCGACCTCGCGCCGGGGTTCGGTCTCGTGCACGCCCTGCAGGTCGTGGCCGCCCTCGGCGTGGCGGCGGTGCTGCTGGGCACGACGGTGACCTGCGGGATTCGCGCGATCCGGGTGCAGCGCCGGCACCGCGAGCTGCTCAACCTGGTGGGGCGCGACGACCCTGCCGCGCCCGGGGCGCTGGTGCTCGATCACCCGAGCGCCGCGGCCTACTGCCTGCCGGGTATGCGCCCGCAGGTCGTGGTCAGCGCCGGCACCCTGAGCCTGCTCGACAGGGCGCAGCTCGCGGCGGTGCTGAGCCACGAGCGGGCGCACGCCGACGAGCGGCACGATCTGGTGCTGCTGCCGTTCACCGCGTTGTGCCGGGCGCTGCCGTGGGCCGGTTGGGTCGAGGCGGCCCGAGAGCGGGTGTCGCTGCTGGTCGAGATGCGCGCCGACGACAAGGCGCGGCAGCTGCACGCCGACGGGCCGCTGGCGGCGGCGCTGCTGCGCTTCGCGACCGCGCCGTCGCGGGTCACGCCCGCTGGGGCGCTGGGTATCGCGGATACGGAGTTGGACGCGCGGGTGCGCCGGCTGCTCACGACCGGACGGCCGCCGCGGGTGCGGGGTGCGTTGGCGCTCGCCGTGACCCTGACGCTGGTGGCGCTGCCGGTGTCGCTGTTCCTCAGCTGACCTCCTGGGGTTAGCCTACTACAGGTTGTCGTAGGTTAATATGTAGCTAGGCTACGCGTAGGCTAGCTACACCGAGAGGGGCCGACCTGTGGACCCGCTACTCCTCGCACGACTCCAGTTCGCCACGACGACCTCGATCCACTTCCTTTTCGTGCTCGTGACACTGGGCCTCGTCACCGTGCTGGTCTACCTCCAGACCGCCTGGATGATCACCAAAAAGCCGGTCTACGAGCGCCTCACCCGCTTCTGGGGGACCCTCTACCTGATCAACTACGTGCTGGGCATCGCCACCGGGCTGGTCATGGAGTTCCAGTTCGGGCTGAATTGGAGCGGCCTCTCGCATTACGCCGGCAACGTCTTCGGCGCCCCACTGGCGATGGAGACGTTGGTCGCGTTCTTCCTGGAGTCCACGTTCCTCGGCATGTGGATCTTCGGGTGGCATCGGCTGCGGCGCGGCGTGCACCTGGCGCTGCTCTGGGGCGTCGCCATCACGGCATACGCCTCGGCGTTCTGGGTGATGGTGGCCAACTCGTTCCTCCAGCACCCCGTCGGCTACGAGATGCGAGACGGCATCGCGCACCTGACCGACTTCGGCGCTCTGCTGCGCAACCAGTCGTTCGGCATGGCCTTCGGCCACGTGACCTTCGCCGCACTGACAGTCGGCGGCTTCCTGGTCGCGGGCATCAGCGCCTGGCACCTCATCCGGCGCACCGCCGACTACGGGCTGTTCCGCAAGTCGCTGCGGATCGGCGTGGTCACGGCCAGCATCGGCACCGTCATGGTTACCGGCTTCGGATTCGCCCAGTTCGGTTACCTCGGCGCGATCCAGCCCACCAAGTTTGGCGACGAATACGACAAGATGGCCGCCGCGACCGACTTCGCCGCCAGGCTCGGCGGAAGCCCCGCCGACTACCTGCCACCGGAGTGGATCGGCGCCCCCCTCGGCTTCATGATCATAATTGGCAACCTGCTGGGCCTCGTGGTCTTCCTGCTCCCGCTCTTCTTCCGTGACTGGATCATCCGGCTGCGGGCGCCGCTCTACATACTGCTGTTCGCCGTGCCCCTGCCGTTCGTCGCGGCGATCTTCGGCTGGCTGTTCCGCGAGGTCGGCAGGCAGCCGTGGGTCGTCTACGGGCTGCTGAAGACGTCCGACGCGGTCAGCCCGGTAAGCGGCGGGACGATGCTCGCTTCCTTCCTCGGCTTCACCGCACTGCTGCTGACGCTGGCGGTCACCAACTGGTACCTGATGGCCCGATACGCCCACACGGGCGCCGCCGACCCCTCGCTCGGGCGCCAGCACGGCAGCCCGGTCCCCGATCCCGAGCCCCGGCCCGAGCCGGTCCTGGCCGCCTGAGGAGGTCTGCGTGAGCACCGCCTGGTACACCCTTCTCGGGCTCTTCTTCGCCACCTATTTCGTGCTCGGTGGCTACGACTACGGCACCGGCCTCCTGCTCGCGCGGGCCCGCACCGCGCGAGAGCGCCGCGCCATGCTGACCGCGGTCGGCCCGTTCTTCCTCGGCAACGAGGTCTGGCTGGTCGCCGCCGTCGGCATCCTCTTCGGCGCGTTCCCGCTGCTTGAGGGCGAGCTGCTCTCCGGCCTCTACCCCGCCGTGGCGGTCGCGCTCGCCGCCGTGCTCACCGTGACGGCCTCGGTGCAGCTACGCAGCCGGCCCGCCAGCGAAAGGGCCAAGCACGCCTGGGATCGCGTGATCATCGTGAGCAGCACGGTCGCCGCCTTCGCCTGGGGAGCGGTGCTCGCCGGGCTGCTCCAAGGCGTCCCCGGGCCCGTACTCACCTCGTTCGTCCTGGTCTCCGGGCTCGCCTTCGTCGCCCTGGTCGCGACGCACGGCGCCGCGTTCCTCGCACTGCGCCTCCCCGAGGAAGGCTTCGACAAGATCGGCCGCAACCTGATACCTCTGGCACTCGCCGCGGTCGGCGCGGCCACCGTCGCGGGCCTGCTTTCATCTCGTGTACGCGGACACGCGCACCGCCCAGGAGTGGTGATCGCCGGACTGGCGCTGCTCATCCTCGGCCTGATGGTGGCCCGCGTCACTCTCGGGCGGCGAAACGGTGTCGCCTTCGCGGCGACGTCCCTGACACTGGCGGTGCCCGTGCTGCTGGTGGGGGCAACGTTGTGGCCGTTCTCGCCGGTCACGGGCCTGACGGTCGCCGACGCCGCGGCGAGCGGTCCCACGTTGCGGCTGTTGAGCTGGCTCGCCGCCCCCCTGCTCCCGGCCCTACTAGGCTTCCAGGCGATGTGCTGGTGGGCTTTCCGAGGCCGGATCGACGACCGGGCGCCGGTGTACTGGTGAGCCGACGGCCGTTCGATCCACGACTGCTCCGCCGGGTCCCCGCGACCCGGCGGCAGTTCGGCGCACTCGGTGCGCTGGGGATCGCGGCCGGCGTGGTCGTCATCGCCCAGGCCACCGCCCTCGCGACGCTGCTCGCCGCGGCCGCCGACGGGCAGCTCGACCGCCCCGCGCTCGCGGCCTTCGTGGCCGCCGTGGCCGCCCGGGCCGGCGTGGTGTGGGGGCAGGGTGTGGTGGCCGCCCGCGCGGCTGCCACCGTCAAGGCGGCGCTGCGCACCGAGTTGCTCGGCTCGGTCGGCGCTCGCGGACCGGCATGGGTGGCGGGCCAGCGGGCCGGCGAGATCGCGACGCTGGCGGGCCGGGGCCTCGACGCGCTCGACGCCTACTTCACCGGCTACCTGCCGCAGCTCGTCCTCAGCGTGACAGTGCCGGTCGCGGTGCTGGCGCGGCTGACGTTCGCCGACTGGAGCTCGGCGCTGATCGTCGCGGTGACGCTGCCGCTGATCCCGATCTTTGGGGCGCTGCTGGGTTGGCAAGCGCAGGCCGCCACCGAACGCCAGTGGCGGCGCCTGTCGATGCTCGGCGGCCACTTCCTCGACATGGTGGCCGGCCTGCCGACGCTGCGGGCGTTCGGGCGGGTGCGCGCCCAGGTCGAGGTGGTCCGGCGGATGGCCGACGGGCACCGGGTGGCCACGATGCGCACGCTGCGGATCGCGTTCCTGTCCGCGCTCGCGCTGGAGCTGGTCGCCACGCTGTCCGTGGCGCTCGTGGCCGTACCGGTCGGGTTGCGGCTGCTGTCCGGCGGCCTGACGCTCCAGATGGCGCTGCTGGTGCTGCTGCTCGCGCCCGAGGCATATCTGCCGCTGCGGGCGGCCGGCGCCAAGTTCCACGCGAGCATGGAGGGTCTCACCGCCCTCAACCAATCGTTCGGGCTGATCGGTGACCCGCCGGCCAGGCAGACCGCCGCCGTGTCCGTGCCGGCCGGCGAGATCCGGTTGGAGCGGGTGACGGTCGAATACGAACGGGGCGTCGCGCTGCGCGACGTGTCGCTCGTGATCCGGCCCGGCGAGCGGGTCGCGCTGATCGGGCCCAGCGGGGCCGGAAAGAGCACGCTGCTCGGGCTGGTGCTCGGGTTCGTGACCCCCACCTCCGGTCGGGTACTGGTCGGCGGCGTCGACCTCGCCACCGCCGACCTCGACGGGTGGCGGCGGCAGATCGCCTGGGTGCCGCAGCGGGCGCACCTGTTCGCCACGTCGCTCGCCGACAACATCAGGCTCGGCACGCCCGACGCCACCGACGAGCAGGTGGGGATCGCGCTCAAGGCCGCCGTGCTCGACGAGGTCGTCGACGCCCTGCCCGACGGGCTCGACACCGTCCTCGGCGAGCGCGGCCACGGCCTTTCCAGCGGGCAACGGCAGCGCCTGGCGCTCGCCCGGGCATTCGTGCGCGACGCGCCGATCCTGCTCCTCGACGAGCCGACCGCCCGGCTCGACGCCGCCTCCGAAGCGGCGGTATTGGCGGCCACCCGCCGGCTCGTCGCGGGCCGCACCGCCCTACTGGTCGCGCACCGGCCGGCGCTGCTCGCCGAGGCCGACCGGGTCATCCGGGTCGAGGACGGCCGGGTGACCGCCGACTCCCCCGTGGGAGCGCCGGCATGAGCATCTTCACGGGTCCCGAGCGCCGCGTCCTGCGGCTGGCCCGCCCTTACCTCGGCCGGCTGCTGCTGGCCGGCGTGCTCGCCGCCGGCACCGAGCTGGCCGGCCTCGCCCTCATGGCCACCGCCACCTGGCTCCTGATCACGGCCGCCGGCCAGCCTCCGGTCGCCGCGCTCACCGTCGCGATCGTCTCGGTGCGCGCGCTGGCCATCGGGCGCGGCGTGCTGCGATACACCGAACGGCTCGCCGGGCACGACGCGGTGCTCCGGATCGTCACGGACGTACGGGCTCGGGTCTTCGCGACGCTGGCCGCGCGGCGGGAGCAGGCCCGTTCCGGCGACGCGCTCAGCCGGCTCGTGTCCGATGTGGACGCTGTACAGGACCTGCTGCTCCGGGTGCTCGTCCCGGGTGCCGCGGCGGCGGCTGTCGGCGTACTCGCGCTGGCTGGTGCGACGGCGATCTCGCCGCCGGCGGCGCTGGCCCTGGCCGCTGGCCTGCTCGTGGCCGGCGTGGTGCTGCCCGCCACCGCGACCGCCCTGACCAGGCGCAACGCCGATCGTGTCGCCCCGCTGCGCGCCGCCCTGGCCGCCGACGCCATCGACCTCACGCACGGCGCCGCCGACCTGGCGGCGTTCGGCGCCACCGGCACCGCGCTCGACGTGGCGTCCGGCCGGGCCCGCGAGCTCGCCGTGCTGGAGCGTCGCCTCGCCGCGGCCGGATGGGCGGTCGACGCGGCCGGCGTGCTGGTAGCCGGCGCGACGTCGGCCGCTGTGGTGGCCGCGGCGCTCGCCGCCGACGTCGACGGGGTGCTCGTCGGCGTTCTCGCGGTCGGCACGCTCGCCGCGGTAGAGGCCTGCCTGGCGCTCGTCACGGCCGCCCGCCAGCACACCGAGCTGCGCACCGGCCTGCGGCGCGTCGCCGACCTGCTGGATCCACCCTCACTAGCGGACCGGTCAGGAGACGCGCCAACCGCCCTGCGCGAGGTCACCGTGCGGTACCGGCCGGACGGGCCGCCCGCGCTCGACGCCGTCAGCCTCGACCTGCCGCCCGGCCACCACATCGGCATCGTGGGGCCGAGCGGGGCGGGCAAGAGCACGCTGCTTCGGGTGCTCAGCGAGTCGGCCGCACCGTCAGCGGTGGGCGGGCTGCTCGCCGAGGCGCACGTATTCCACGCCACGGTGCGGGAAAACCTGCTGCTCGGCCGGGCCGGCGCCACCGACGACGACCTCGCGGCGGCCTGCGCGACCGCGGGGCTCCTGGACTGGGTACGTGAGCAGCCGGACGGCTGGGACACGGTGGTGGGCGAAGACGGCGGCCAGCTCTCCGGTGGGCAGCGGCAGCGGCTCGCACTGGCCCGCGCCGTGCTGCTCGACCCGGCGGTACTGGTGCTCGACGAGCCCACCGAAGGCCTCGACCCGACCGCCGCCGACCGGGTGCTCGCCGCTGTCGTGGCAGCCGCCCGCGGCACAGTGGTACTCGTCACACACCGGCTGCGCGGCCTCGCCGGCTTCGACCACATCCTGGTGCTCGACAGCGGCCGCGTGGCGCAGCGGGGCCGCCATGCCGAGCTGGTCGAGGCCCCGGGCTGGTACCGCGATCAGTGGCTCGCCCAGGAGACCGCCGAACGCGGCTATCTCAGTGCCGCGTAAGGGTGTAACCCTGATGCACCTTGTCGGTGCGTCATGGCACGCTCGGCGGTATGCGCGTCACCATCGACGAGTTCATGCGCCACCTCGACGGCGCGCTCATCGGTCCCGGCCGCCTCAAGCAAGACATGCTCACCGAGGCGCGGCACGGGCTGATCGACGCCGCTGAGGGCTACCGCGAGGCCGGTCTGTCAGAGCCCGAGGCCGAGCGGCATGCGGTGGCCGAGTTCGGCACGGTGGCGGAGCTGGCCCCTGCCTACCAGGCGGAGCTGGCCATGGGCGCTGCCCGGCGGCTCGCGCTGCGGCTGGCGCTGGTGCCGGTGTTGCTGTCACAGCTCGCACAGCTCATGTGGTGGCGGGCGCCGTGGACCACGTCCGGCCCGTTCCCACCAGACGCCTACATCTTCGCTTCCAACGTGCAGGACCACCTCGGATACGTGGTCGCGCTGGTGGCCCTGTCGGCATACGCGCTGATGATGTGGTCGGCCCGGCGGCGCGGCCCGACGCGGCGAGGGCTCGCCAAGGCGGTGGGCGTGGGGGCGTTCGCCCTGGTGGCGGTCAACTCCCTGGGTGGCTTCGTCCTGTACACATGGTCGGTGGTGCTGTGGGATAGCGCGCTCACCTGGCCGCCTATGCTGCTCGGTGGAGCGGCGATCATGACGGCGTACTGGTGGCTGGGCCGCTCGGCGGCGACATGTGTGGCGGCGGCGCGCCTGGCGTAAGTGGTCGCCTGCTCAGGCCGGCGCGGCACCCAGGAAGCGGCTCACCGTCGTGCTGAACTCCTGCCAGCTCGCACGCTCACCGGCCAGCGCGCCGTGCCCGGCCCCGGTGAGCTGGTACGTACGCCGCTCCCGGCCATTGACGGTGCTCCACGCGCTCTCCACGTATCCGGCACGCTCCAGCCTCCGCAGGGCCGGATAGACCGTGCCGGTGGGCAGATCGAGCGAACCGCCGCTGCGAGATTTAAGCGCCTCGATGATGGCGTATCCGTGCAGCGCCCCACCTTCCAGCACGGCAAGGAGCAGCGCATCCAGGTGCCCATGCAGGGCCTGCGCCTTCATAAGTAGATAGACTACCGATTACTGCCACGAGTTCCAACGGGGTGCGGGCGCTCGTGTCCCAGGGCGGACGACTAGGGTGTGTGTGCGCAGAGTCACCTGCACGACAGTTCACACACGGAGGTCAGCGTGGCCCGCCAGTCGCCCCACCGGCCAAACGCCGACGAGCCCGAGGTTGACGAGCTCGAGGCCGACGAGCTCGACGAGGAGCTCGACGACGACACCCCCACCGCCGAAGGCGCCGCCGCGACCGGAGATCGGTCGCTCTGGGCCGACACGCGCATCGAACCGGTCGAGATCGCCCTGCCGTCCGGCGTTGGCCTGACGCTGCGGGCTTACCGCCTCTCCACGACGCTGACGCCGACCGACATCGGCGAGCGCGAGGAAGATCCGTTCGAGTCACGCGCCCGGCACGCGGTGCCCGAAGACGACGAAGACACCGTCGTCATCCTCGACGACGACTTCCCCGCCGAAGAAGACGAGGACGCCACCGAGGAGATCGAGCGGCGCGGCAAGCACGAGCGCAACGACGAAGACGACGAGACCGACGCGGACGAGGAAGAAGACGAGGAGCCAGCCGAAGACGTCCCGGTCTTCCTCAGCCACAAGGGCGAGCTGCTGCTGTTCAAGAACCCTGAGTCGCTGGTCGCCTTCGTCCGGTCCGGCGCGCCCAACGACCTCGCCCAGCTCGACACCTGGAACGAGCTGCGCGAGCGGATTCAGCCGTCCGACGTCGCAGCGTCCGAAGAGGACTCCTACGAGCTCGACCTCGTCGTGGAAAACCTGCGCGGTGGCCACGATTCCTGGGATCTGCACCTGCTCATCGACGCCGGCGAAGTGGCTCGTGACCTCGCGTATGCGTTGCGGCTACAGCCTGTACTCACCGCCTTGTCGCCCGGATCCCCTCTGGACGACCTGGATGAGGCGCTCCGTTCCGCCGCTGGCGGAGGGCTTGGAGCGTTTCGCGGCCGGCGCCGATTGAAGAAAATCGGGGCACAACAGGCAAGTATTGGTTGGCGCACGATTATCGGCAAGATCTCTGCCGCTGTGGACTGGCGCGACTGACCCCTCACCAGGGAGCATCAGTCCTTGGCACACGACACTGTCCGGGGAGGAGGACGACGCCGTGGCGCTCGTGCGGGTGTACTGCGGGCTGGCGTCGGCAGATCCAGCAGCGAGACCGGCTCCGGCCGAGTCATCGCTGACGGTCGCCGTAGTTGACGACGCGGGACGGCTGCTCGACGTCTGCGAGATCGGTGACGATCCAACCGGGTACGCCCGGCTGGCCGCGCTGCTCGTGGAGCGTTCGAGTGGACCGACCGGTGTCGCCATCGCGGCGGATAGCGACGACCACCTCGTAACGTCGCTCCTCACCGCGGCAGGTCGCCCGCTGGTCATCGCCGACGACGACGCCGCTGACGACTACGCCGAGCGGTTCGCCGACGACGAGTCGATGGAGGAGATGCAGTCGCCCGCGGCGGAACGCCGCGCGGTCGGCCTCGCACGCGCTCTCCAAGCCGGTGCGCTCTCCGCCGTCGTCCTGCCCGTGCCGCGTGACCTGCTTCCGTACAAGCCGGTGCTCGCCGCGCACGCGGCACTGTGCAACGGCAGGCTGTCGGCGGCAGTCGCCCTTCGCGAGGTGCTCCGCGAGCTGTACCCGGCCGCCCTGCGCGCCTATCCCGACCCGGCCGAGCCGGTGTCGTTGGCCGTGCTCGACGCCCTTCCCGAGCCGAGCATGCTCAACGGTGGCAGCGGTGGTCGCCGCGAGTCGGCCGCCGTCAGTGAGGCGCTGATCACCCGGCTCGCCGCCGACGGGCTGGCCGAGGCCGACACGATCGACGACGCCATCACCGCGCTGCGCGTAGCGATCTCCGAGACGCCCCGCCGCAGCCCGGCCAACAAGTCGCTGACCTCGGCGGTCGCTGAGTCCGTGCGCCAAGCCGTCGCCGCCGTGCGAGCCTGCGACGCCGGTTGCGACGCGCTTGTCGGCACCCTCAGCGCCCGGCTCACCAGCCAGCCCACAAACGCCCGGCGAAGCACCGTCCGCCGTGCCGCGACGCCTGCCACTTCTCCGGCGGCGGGCCTGCACGCGGTCCGCACGCCGACCTCCGAGCACCCGGCCACCCGCGCCGGCCGCCGGGCCCGCCCGGAGCCGGCCGCGGCGAGTTCCACACCCGCGTCGCCGCAGCCTCTCACCACGCCGCCCGTCGCACCCGCACCCGTACACCGCCCGCCGGTGGCTCCGCCGCCGGTCAACCGTCCCGCCGCGGTGACTCCTCCCCAACCGCCCGCGGCACCCACCCAGCCGCCCGCGGCACCCACCCCGCCGCCGGCCCGACCGGCGCCAGCGGCTCCAGCGGCCGCGTCGGTGGAAATGCCAGCCGCCAGCCGCCCGGCGCCTCCCCCGCCGGCACCGCTGCCGTTGACCCCACCCATGTCGCCGGCCGCGCTCAGTGCTCCGACGCCGCTACCGATCCGGTCGTCCGCGCCGCCGGCGCGGTCATCGCCGTCGCGCGCTCTCGAAGCGCCCGCCGCGCGGGCCGAGGTCGCCGCTCCGCGTCCGCCGGAGATCACATCCGATCTGGGACGCCCAGTCGAAGCGCTGCCAAACCGGCCGATCTCCGCGCCGCCGCCCCCGCCGCCGGGCATCACGCCGATCGCACCGGTCGTGCCGGGACAGCGCGCGACGGCCCCGGTCGACGCGGGCGAGCCGTTCCGCGCGACGCTGACCACAGCGGCGATCAACAGCGCTCGCGCCGAGCGGCGCCCTACGCCGATCGTTCCGCGCCCCAACACCCGCACCGACCCGCCACCGGCTCCCGCCGGCGGTGGGTTCGCCGCCACCGACCTCACCGTGCCGGTGCCGACTCCGCGTCCGGCTCCCGACGCCCCACCCGGGTCGCGGGCCAACTGGCCGCTCATGGGCAGCGACGACGACCGCGCCGCCGTCCCAGCGGGCCGCCAGCCGGGCGTCAACGACCGCCCCTACGGCTACAACGAGCTCGACCGTCAAACCGTCCCAGCGGCCTCTGAGAGCGGTCGCGTAAAGCCCCCGTGGCAGGCCGACGACCTCCCCCAGGAGCCGCCGAGCCTGCGCCTGGTCGAGCCACCCCCGCTGGCCGACCGCGCGCTGCGCGACGACATCGCCCCGGCGGCGGCACTCGGCCCGTCCGCGCTCGACAGCCCATCGCTGCGCCTGGTCGACAGCGACAGCGGCGCCCGCAGCCCACGATCGCGCCGCGCCGTCGAGCGCAGCGCCGTCCCCATGGCCGAAGAGGGCGACGGCGACCTGCTGATCTTCGCGCAGGCCCGGTCGGCGTGGTTCATCGGTCACCCCGAGCAGGACACCGAGCTGACCTGGACCTCGTCCTCTGTCGACAGCGGCTGGCGCGCCGCCGAGCAGGCCGCCCGGCCCGCAGTGGGCGCCGAGACCACCTCCGGCCTGCCACGACGCGTGCCCAACGCCAACCTGGTGCCCGGCTCGCCGCTGCGCGAAGAGCGTCCACTCCGGATCGTCCGCGACGCCGAAAACATCGCCGCGCACACCAGCAGCTACTTCCGCGGCTGGCGACGAGGCCAGGAGATCGGCGGGTACGCGGTCGGCGGCCGCCCGGGCCGCGAGGCCGGCGGCGGCTGGGACTTCAGCCGCGACACCGTCAACCAGGACGACACCGACGGCTACGGCTACCGCTCCTCAGCGGCCTACCGCACCTAACCCCGCGACCCGCCCCTTTCTTGTCGATCAAGGGCAAATGCACGTGGTTGGATCTCTTTTCCGCGTGCGTTTGCCCTTGATCCATGCAAGATCCCTTGATCGCTGCGCGACGTTGGCCCGGCACGCAGCCCGCCGGGCGGGGGGTCAGGCACGCCGGCGAGGCGCCGCGCTCTACGCGCGGACTCGCGGTGTCTGTGGCGACTTGGCGGCCTCTGTACGGGCAGCTGGTCGCCACAGTCGCGCCCATCGCCACGCCATCCCCGCAACATCCGCGAAGCTGCGGCCTCCGGGGACGCGTTGACGCAGCGTCTTCCCCAAAATCGTGAGGGCCCGCAGCCCAAGCAACCGGACGAACATCGGCAGGCCGCCAACAGCGGGTGGCCGGCCCGGCGGCCGCCGGACGGCAGCGGATGACGGACGGCGGATCACGGCGCCTAGCGGTCCGCGCGACGGGGAAGATCGCGGCCTTCACCGCCGCGATCAAGGAAAAGCTCATCGATCAAGGGCGAATGCACGCGAATCGGAGATCCAACCACGAGCGTTTGCCCTTGATCGGCGGGGGTGGGCGCGCCGTGCGGACGGCACGGGGGTGGGCGGGCCGTGCGGACGGCACGGGATGGGCGCGCCGTGCGGACGGCACGGGATGGGCGCGCCGTGCGGACGGCGCGGGGTGGGCGGCGTGCGAGGGCCCGCGAGGGGCGCGTGCGAGGGCGCCGCGTGGCGGCGCGGCGCGTCTTGGGAACGAACCGGTTAGGCGGGGGCTACTGCGCGGGAGCGGCGCATCGTCAGCACGTACTCGACGAGCGAGATCAGGACGTGCTTGGTCGACTCGCGGTTGCGGGCGTCGCAGCTGATCACGGGCACGTCGCTGGAGATGGCGAGTGCGTCGCGGACGTCCTGCGGGTCGTGGTACTGCATCCCGTCGAAGCAGTTGATCGCCACCAGGTACGGCAGCCGCCGGTGCTCGAAGAAGTCGATAGCCGCGAAGCAGTCGGCGAGACGCCGGGTATCGACGAGCACCACCGCGCCGATCGCGCCGCGGACCAACTCGTCCCACATGAACCAGAAACGCGTCTGACCCGGCGTACCGAACAGGTACAGGATGAGATCGCGATCGATCGTGATACGACCGAAGTCCATGGCGACCGTGGTGGTCGTTTTGCCCGGCACCTGGCGCGTGTCGTCGACACCCACGCCTGCCGAGGTCATGATGGCCTCGGTGGTCAACGGTGTGATCTCCGAGACCGAGCCGACAAGCGTCGTCTTGCCGACGCCAAACCCACCGGCGATGACGATCTTCGCCGAGGTCACGCGCCCAGTCACGGGGCGGTGCGACGTGTCAGAGCCTGCGAAGTCCACTCAGCACCCTCTCCAGCAGTTCAGTGCCCACCGCGTCATTGGTGTCTTCGAGGGACGCCGGTTCGTACACCGCGAGAAGGCCATCGGAGGCCATGTCGGCGATGAGGACCCGGGCCACCCCGAGCGGCAGTTGCATACGCGCCGCGATCTCCGCGAGCGACTGCAGCCGGCCGTCGCATAGCGCGGCGATGTATTGATGCTCCCTGCCCTGGCCGCCCTTGGTCGCACCCGCGGACCGGCCTCGCACCGTGGTCTCGACGAGCGCTTCCAGCGCGATATCCAGCTTGGGACGGGTTCTCCCCCGGGTAACGGCGTACGGCCTGACCAGCGCACCGGTTGGTTCGTCACGTTCGGCCATCAACGCCGTTCACCCCCTTCAACAGACCCGTTGGTTACGACAGCCGGTCGCCCGGCTCACGCGTGTTTTGATCAACCCAGCATGCCCGCGGCTGTGCGCGGTGCCGGGGTGAGCGCGTCGCCGACCCGGTCGACGAGCAGTGCCATTTCGTATCCGACCTGACCGACGTCGGAGTTGCGGGCGGCCAGCACAGCGAAGGACGAGCCGTCTGAGATCGACATCAGGAACAGGAAGCCGTTGTCCATCTCGACCACTGTCTGGAGCACGGCACCACCTTCGAAGCACCGGGCGGCGCCCTGGGTGAGGCTCACCAGGCCGGACGCGATGGCGGCGAGCTGGTCGGCCCGGTCACGCGGCAGGTCGCGCGAAGACGCCAGCAACAGGCCGTCCGCCGACACCGCGACCGCGTGAGCGACCCCGGGCACACGATCGGCGAAGTTGGCGAGCAGCCAGCCGAGATCCTGCGTTGTTGTCATCACTCATGCTCCTTCTGGCCGTTCCCGGCCGCGGGGCCTGCGCCGGCTGCTGGAGGCTTCTCCGTGGGAGTGGCCTCCGAGCTGGCCGGTTGCTCGTCCTTGGGGTGCGTGCGTCCGCGTTGCACCCCTCGGTGGTACGCGGACAACAGACCGCGCACCGCCTCTGGCGTACGACGCTGCACCGAAGTGGCGCCCTTGTCCACCCCTCCGGGCACAAGTTGTGCCATTGGCACACGCTTGGGCAGGCCGGCCTGGGTGGTCTCGCTGGATGAAGAGCCGGCGGCCTTGGTGGCCGCCCGCCAGCCATCGTCGGCAGCGGTCTGCCAACCGCTGGTCGCGGCTTCCGGGCGCACGGCGCCATTTCCGGCCGGCGCGCCGGTGGCCGGCGGACCGCTACGTGCCGCTACCGGCGCGGCGACCATGCCGGCGTCGACGGTGACGAAGTCGTCCTTGGTCTCGGCCGGTTTCGCCGGAGCCGCGGTTGGAGCGTCGGCGGGCTTGGCCACCGGAGAGGGCGTCGGGGCGGGTGTGGCGGTCGGCTTCTCGGATGTCGACCGGCGCGTGCGGAACCACGCCGACTCCAACTCGCGGAAGATCGGCAGCTCCATCGTCTCGTCGGCGAACCGCTGCTTGGCCCCGGCGGCCGCGGCTGCCGCTGACGCGGCGGCGGCCGCGTTGGCACCAGCGGCGGTCATGGGCGGCTGGCTCCCGCCCTCGGCGGGCTGCGGCCGGCCGACCTTCGGCAGCTCCGCGGTCATGTCGAGCGCCGCGGCGAGCTTTTCGGGTACCGGAGGAGTCGCGCCTTCGCGATCGGGCGTGTTGACCGGCGGCCACGCCGGCGGCGCGGCGGCCGGCGGTGTGGCGCCTGCCGGCTGCTGGGGCGGCACGTGCGACGACGGCGGAGCCGACATGGGCGTGCCGGACACCGGGACACCGGAGACGGGCGGCACCACGTTGGGCGCACCGGAGACCGGGCGGGCAGGCGGCGCCGAGACCGGGGGCGGCATCTGGCGCGGGATGTTGCCCGCCGGGCTGCTGACCTCACCGTCGACGGTCCAGTGGTCGCCACCACGACGCTGCGGCAACGGGCCGCTGGGCTGCCCGTTGGTCGGCGTGCGCGGGCTGAACATGTCGCCGTCGGGCGCCCCGGTGCCGTTGGCCGTGCCGTTGACGGCCGACGAGGCGCCGGTCAGGTCGGACCAGGCGGGCATGGAGCGCGGGGTGGCCATCGGGCCGGGCGAGGTGCCGCCGCCGTTGAGCGGAGCGGGCTCGAACGAGCGGGAGGGGCCGGGCTGCTGCGGCACGGCCGGTGCCGTCGAGCCGCTCTCCAGTGCCAGCGGTGAGCTGAACAGCGGGCGCGGCGGCGCCGGCGGCTCCTGCGACAGCGGGGTGGGCGGCGGCGGCAGCGGCGCCCCGGGCTGGAGGCGACCGGAGAGCGCGCGCGGCACCAGTACCGAGGTGGGGAGGGTGACGTCGGCGACGGTGCCGCGATCGGCGGCGGGCCGCAGCTCGACCTTGACACCGTGCCGTGCGGCCAGCCGGGCGACCACGACGAGACCCATCATCCGGGAGACGGCCACGTCGACCATGGGCGGCGTGGCGAGCCGCTCGTTGAGGTCGTGGAGCTGCTCGGACGACATGCCGATGCCGCGGTCCTCGACGTACAGGACGGCGCGGTCGCCGACCCGGCGCGCCTCGACGACCACGTGCGAGTCGGGCGGCGAGAAGGCGGTCGCGTTGTCGAAGAGCTCGGCGACCAGGTGCACGAGGTCGTTGACCGCGTTCGCGGAGACCTCGATGTCGCGGTCGACGACCCCGAACTCGATGCGGGTGTAGTGCTCGACCTCGGACTGCGCGGCCCGGAGCACGTCGATGAGGGCCGCCGGCTCGCGCTGCACGCGGGTGGAGTCGGCGCCGGCGAGCACCAGCAGGTTTTCGTCGTTACGGCGCATCCGGGTGGCGAGGTGGTCGAGCTGGAAGAGCTCGGCCAGCCGGTCCGGGTCTTCCTCGCCGCGCTCCAGCCGGTCGAGGTGGCCGATGAGCCGGTCGACCAGGATCTGGGAACGGCGGGCCAGGTTGACGAACATGGTCGCGACGGAGGCGCGGAGGGCGGCCTGCTCGGCGGCGGTCCGAACGGCCTCCAGGTGGACCGCGTTGAACGCCTCGGTCACCTGCCCGAACTCGTCCTTGGTGCGTACCGGCAGCGGCTCGGCGATCTGGTTGGCCACCTGCACCGGGGAGAGCTGGCTGGAGAGCTGCGGGTCGCGCAGCCGGGCGACCGCCTGCGGCAGCCCGTACTGGGCGACCGAGAGCGCGCCGTGCCGCAGCTCGCGCAGCGATCGGGCCATCGACCGGGCGACCGCCCAGGCGAACAGGATCGCCAGCAGGAGCACGCCCAGCAGCACACCGGCCTCGACGAGGAGCTGCTCGTACTCGTCGTCGCGCAGCACGGTGGCGCGCTCGGCGACGTCGCCGTCGATCTGCGTCTCGACGCTGCGGATCAGGTCGGCCTTGGCGACCATCGCGGCGTCCCAGGTGTCCGTGTTGAACGGGACGTCACTCATCGTCACGGAGTCTTTGCTGGTCAGGAACCCAGCGAAGGTGGCCGCTTTGCGCTCGTCGGGACCGGCGACCGTCTGGCTGAAGAGCTCCTGGTACTCGCGGGTGGCGACGGTGCTGAACGACTGCTCGGCCTGCTTCTGAGCAGCCTGCGTCTCGATGAAGCTGTTACGCAGGTTGGGCGTGAACTGGCCCTTGCTGAGCATGTCGTGCACGACGACGCGCTCCTGCGAGGAGGCTTCCTTGTCGCGGGCCAGTGCCGCCGCGGAGCGCATCTGGTCGCCCAGGGTGCTGTCGCCCGCGAGCTGGGCAGCCGAATCGCGGATGGACAGGAGCGCGGTGAGCAGCTCCGTGTAGTCCTTCGACGCGTCACTGAACGTGAGCCGCGCGTTGGTCACCTGGCTGCGGGTGGCGGGCAGCTCGGCGAGCCCTGTGTCGATGCGGTCGAGCAGGTTGCGGAAGTTCGTGGGCAGGTCGCCGGCGTTGAGGGCGTTGCGCTCCTGCTGGTACGGCCGCTTGGTGTCGTCGACGGTCGGGTGCAGCTTGTTGTATTTGTCGAGGTAGCCCTTCTGGGCCTGCTCGTCGCGGGCGCCGAGCAGCGTCACCGCGGCTGCTCGCTCGTTTTGCAGGTTGTGCACCAGAGCGCCAGAGGCCTCGGTGAGCTGCGCGAGTGTGCGTGCCCGGTCGGCATCGTTGGCCGTGCCGAGGTGCTCGATCAGACCGTTGGTGCCCACCCCGATCGTCGCCAGTGTCGGGACGATCATGATGAGGCCGAGCTTCGACCAGATTGGAAGATCCCGGAGCCGACCCAGAGGCCGGCGGAGACGCGACATGACAGAGTCCGCCGTCTTCGGCCGCTTGCTCACGTCACCGCCCTCCCGTACCGGCGCCCGATCCTTCTTGCTGGGCACCGCTCATCGACCGACCCGGTCGGGTCGAACCTCCGAGATTCCATCACGACGAGTGTCAAAGAGAAAGGCCAGGTTGCCCCTGAACGCCCCGATCTTGGGGGAGCAACAACATTTGATAGCAAGGTGTCTGCGACCAATAACACTTAGTCACCATGGGTGCTGTCCGAATTGTCGCGCCAACGGCTTTTTAGGCCGGGACAACCCAACCTATGTCGGACGTACCGGACCGCCCGTTCTGCGCTTCTTGATAATTTCTCAAGGTCCAACCCTGCCGACCATTGCCCGACCGTACACCTCGGGCAAGACCAAAACGCCGGTTTACGCAGTCCACGCATACCACTGAGTAACCAGTCGTCCCCTTGACAGTCACCGAATCGGCATTGTCGCCATCCGAAGGTTGATCAAATCAGCTTCGCGTACGCGGGCTTGATCACTTCATTGATGATCGCCAGCCGTTCGTCGAACGGGATGAACGCGCTCTTCATCGCGTTGATCGTGAACCACTGAAGCTCTGCCCACCCGTATCCGAACGCCTCCACCAGCAGTGCCATCTCCCGTGACATGGAGGTGCCACTCATGAGCCGGTTGTCCGTGTTCACCGTCACCCGGAAGCGGAGGTCGCGCAGTAGCCCGATCGGGTGTTCGGCGATGGAGGTCACCGCGCCGGTCTGCACGTTCGACGAGGGGCACAGCTCCAGCGGTATCCGCTTATCCCTGACATATGCCGCAAGCCGTCCGAGCATCGGAGACGACCCCTGTGTGACGTCGTCCACGATTCGTACCCCATGCCCCAGCCGATCGGCCCCGCACCACTGGATGGCCTGCCAGATCGAGGGCAGCCCGAAGGCCTCCCCCGCATGGATGGTGAAGTGGAAGTTCTCCCGCTGGAGGTACTCGAACGCGTCGAGGTGCCGGGTGGGCGGGAAGCCCGCCTCCGCGCCCGCGATGTCGAAGCCGACCACCCCACCGTCCCGGTACCGCACGGCGAGCTCGGCGATCTCCATCGAGCGGGCCGCGTGCCGCATGGCGGTGAGCAGCGTCCCGATCCGGATCGGGCGACCCGCCTCGGCGGCCTGCGCGGCGCCGTCGGCGAACCCCGCCAGCACCGCCTCGACCACCTGGTCGAGCGTCAGCCCGCGGGAGAGGTGCTGCTCCGGCGCGAACCGCACCTCGGCGTACACGACGCCGTCAGCGGCCAGGTCGAGCGCGCACTCGGCGGCGACCCGGTGCAGCGCGGGCGCGGTCTGCATGACGGCCACCGTGTGCGCGAACGTCTCCAGATAGCGCTCCAACGACCCGGAGTCGGCCGCCGCGACGAACCATCTGCCCAACTGGTCGGGGTCGGTGTGCGGCAGCTCATGGCCCACCGCGCCGGCCAGGTCGACGATTGTCGCCGGACGCAGGCCGCCGTCGAGGTGGTCGTGGAGCAGCGCCTTCGGGGCCTTGACGATGTCGTCGTACGCGATTGCGACCATGAAGAAGAGTATCGCCGCCCCTGCGGCCTGGAAGAGAGAATCGCCGCTTCGCGGCCTTGGAGGAGGAGTATGGATGCTCTCGGTTTCCTCCGGTGTCCACTGTGCCGTGAGTCGATGACGGTCTCCGCCGGCGCGCTGCACTGCACCCGCGGGCACAGCTTCGACCGAGCCCGCCAGGGCTACGTCAACATGGCCGCCGGCCGGGCACCGCACTCGGGTGACACGGCCGAGATGGTGGCGGCCCGCGTCGAGTTCCTGGCGGCCGGGCACTACGACTTCATCTCCACCGCGCTGTGCGAGGCCGCGCGGTCGGCGTACCCAGGCGGCTTGATCGTGGATGCCGGCGCTGGCACCGGCCGGCACCTGGCCGCGGTGCTCGATGCCCTGCCCGCCGCCCACGGCCTGGCGCTCGACGCTTCGAAGCCGGCGCTGCGGCGGGCCGCCCGCGCACACCCGCGAGCCGGCGCGGCCCTATGCGACACGTGGGGGCGGCTGCCTCTCGCGGACGGCGCCGCAGGCCTGGTACTCGACGTGTTCGCGCCGCGCAACGGCCCGGAGTTCCGCCGGGTGCTGCGCCCCGGCGGGGCGCTGCTGGTGGTCACGCCGGAGGCCGACCACCTCGCCGAGCTGGTGTCGCGGCTGGGCCTGCTACGGGTCGACCCCGACAAGGCCGAGCGGGTGGCGGCCAGCCTTGACGGGTTCGCGCTCGGGAGCGAGACCACCCTGCGCCGCACCCTCACGCTCAGCGGTGCCGAGGCGCGCACGCTGGTGGCGATGGGTCCGAGCGCCTGGCACACCGCGCAGGTGGCAGTGCCCGACGGGATCACCGTCACGGCGTCGGTCAGGCTGGGTGTCTACGTGGACAGGTCGATCTCTTCCCAGCCCGCCGGCGGGTCGTGATACGGCCCGCGCAGGATCACCGCCCACTCCAGCGCCCAGCGCCGCTGCCCGATGGCGTTCGCGTCGATCATGCGGGGCGGAGCACCCAGCCGCTCCGCCTCCAGGAACGCCCAGTCAAGGCAGTAGTACAGGTCGAGCGCGGCGGCACACTCCGCGACCGCGCGGGGCGCGGCCAGCGTGCGGGAGCGCCACTGCGCGAACGTCTCGGCGGCCGGCAGGTGCGGCAGCATCTCCGCCAGCCGCTCGTCGGGCGGCACCTCCGGGTCGAGGTGCTTGGTGAGCCCGAGCACCCAGGCGAGCGCGTACACCGCCTCGTGGTGCAGCACGAACGACCGGTGGTCACCCCGGCCGCCGATCACGAACTGCCACTCCGGCGGCGTGACCTGCTCGACGAGGTGGGAGCCCAGCAGCCAGCTCATCGCCGCGTCCGGCGGCATCCCGAAGCAGCGGGCGAGCACGAGGTGCAAGATCGCCGCGCGCGCCTCGATCTCCGCGGTCGGGCGCAGCTCGACCTGGTCACCCGGTTCCCAGACGAGCGGGAACTGCGGAGGCGGCAACGGTAGGCGCAGCTGGCGCAGCACTTCGACGCTGGCGGCGCGGACGGATCGAGGGTCAGGGGCGAGTACAACCACGTTGTCAGATCCCTGCTGGTCGCGACGTTGCACCCCGCGAAAATGCTCCGCTTCGCTCCACATCTCCGCGGGGGCCCCGCAATCTTTCCCCCTGGGCCGGAAGGATAGCGCCGCTCAGGCGACGCGGTCGAGCACCAGTGGGCGGTTGGGCGGCGCGGCGTCGCCGATCACGACCGCGCCGCCGGCCACGTCGCGCGCCGCCGCGATCCGGCTGGCTTCGTCGGTACGCAGTTCGTAGAGCGTTTCTCCAGCCCGTACCGGATCACCCGGCTTCTTGTGCAGCACCACGCCCGCCGCCGCGCTGACCGGGTCTTCCTTGCGCGCCCGGCCGGCACCGAGGCGCCAGGCGGCCACCCCGATGGCGTACGCGTCCACCGCCGTCACGAAGCCGTCGCGCTCGGCGCGCACCGTCTCGGTCTCCCGGGCGACCGGGAGCGGCGCGTCCGGGTCACCGCCCTGTGCCCGGATCATCGCCCGCCAGCTGTCCATGGCGCGCCCGTCGGCGAGGGCCTTGGCGGGGTCGGCGTCCAGCCCCGCGGCGGCGAGCATCTCGCGGGCCAGCGTCAGCGTCAGCTCGACCACGTCCGGCGGCCCGCCGCCGGCCAGTACCTCGACCGACTCGGCGACCTCGACCGCGTTGCCGACCGCGTTGCCGAGCGGGGTGGACATCTCGGTGAGCAGGGCGACCGTGCGCACACCGTGCGCCCCACCCAGCTCCACCATCGTGCGGGCGAGCTCGTGGGCGTCCTCGGCCGACTTCATGAACGCGCCGGAGCCCACCTTCACGTCGAGCACCAGCGCGCCCGTGCCCTCGGCGATCTTCTTGCTCATGATCGAGCTGGCGATCAGCGGGATCGCCTCGACGGTTCCGGTGACGTCGCGCAGGGCGTACAGCTTGCGGTCCGCCGGGGCTAGCCCCTCGCCCGCGGCGCAGATGACCGCGCCGACGTCCTGGAGCTGCGCGATGAACTCGTCGTTGCTCAGGGCGGCGCGCCAGCCGGGTATGGCCTCCAGCTTGTCGAGGGTGCCGCCGGTGTGCCCGAGCCCGCGCCCGGACAGCTGGGGCACCGCCGCGCCGCAGGCCGCCACGAGCGGGGTGAGCGGCAGCGTGATCTTGTCACCGACGCCGCCCGTGGAGTGCTTGTCGGCGGTCGGGCGGGACACGCCGGACAGGTCGAGCCGCTCGCCACTGGCGATCATCGCGGCGGTCCACCGGGCGATCTCGGCGGGAGTCATGCCGCGCAGCAGGATCGCCATCGCTAGCGCGGACATCTGCTCGTCGGCGACCGCCCCGCGGGTATAGGCGTCGACCACCCAGTCGATGGCCGCGTCGGACAGCACACCGCCGTCCCGTTTGGTCCTGATCACGTCCACGGCACTGAACCGCCCTATGGACACGGCCATCACCCCTCTCCCGGCGGCGGTCCTTCGCCGACCCAGCGCATCGTGCCGTCTTCGTTCACGAGCACCACGCGCGGCGTGCGGGCCCGGCCCCAGGCGATGGCGTCGTCGACGTCCGCCCAGGTGGGCGCCTCCTCCAGGATGCCGGTCTCGCCGCCGTCGGCGCCCGTGGACTGGTCCCAGTACCCGGTCCAGACCCGCTGGCCGTCGGCGAGATCGGGGTGCACGAAGACCGTGCCGCGCCCCCGCCACCGCAGTAGTCGTGGCGGCACCGGCGACTTGCCGCCCTGGTCGCGGATGGCCGCCGCTATCAGGTCGTTGGGACCGAACGCGTACGGCAGCAGCTCGTCCACCCGCAGCGGGCGGGGCACCGCCTCGACCAGGCAGTCCGGGCCGCCGTGCTCGAACAACAGCTGGCGGCAGCGCCCGCACGGCATGAGTAGCTGGCCGTCACCGTCCACGCAGGACACTGCGACGAGCCTGCCGCCGCCGGTGGCGTGCAGCGAGGAGACAAGGCCGCACTCGGCGCACAGGGTCACGCCGTACGAGGCGTTCTCCACATTGCAGCCGACCACGACCCGACCGTCATCGACGAGCCCGGCCACCCCGACGGGGAAGTTCGAGTAGGGCGCGTACGCGGTGCGCATCGCCTCGACGGCGGCGGCCCGCAACTCCGCCCAGTTGATCTCCACAATCCGACCTTAGCCCTTGATGTACGGCTTGCCGTCCGCCGCTGGCGCGCGGACGCGACCGACCAGCCCAGCCACCGCGAAGATCGTCGCCAGGTACGGCAGCATCGAGGTGAACTGGCTGGGGATCACGCTGTTGATCGCGCTCAGGTACGTGCCGAGCTGGTCGGCGAAGCCGAAGAAGAGCGCCGCCAGCAGGGCACCCGTGGGGCTCCACCGCCCGAAGATCAGCGCGGCGAGCGCGATGAACCCCTTGCCGCCGATCATGTTCTTGGTGAACGAGTACAGCAGCAGCGTGTAGGAAGCGCCGCCGATGCCGGCCACCACGCCCGCGAGCAGCACGTTGCGGTACCGCAGTCCAAGCACCCGTACGCCCAGGGTGTCGGCGGCCGTCGGGTGCTCGCCCACCGATCGGGTGCGCAGGCCCCAGCGGGTGCGGAACAGCGCGACGTGGATGACCGCCACCAGGATCAGCGCGGTGTACAGGAAGATGTTGCTGCGAAACAGCGCCGGTCCCAGCAGCGGGATGTCCTTGAGCAGCGGGATCTCCCACACGCCGAAGTGCGGCGGCTGGTTGTACGCCTGCTGGTCCGTCTGCATCAGCCGCTCGTAGAGGAAGCCGGTCAGGCCGACCGCGAGCAGGTTGAGCACGATGCCCATGACGACCTGGTCGACCAGGTAGCGGATGGTGAAGATCGCCAGCAGCAGGGACACGAACGCACCGCCCAGCGCCGCCGCGAACAGCCCCGCCCAGACGCTGCCGGTCATCGTGCCCACCAGCGCGCCCGCGAAGGCGCCCATGAGCAGCTGGCCCTCGATCGCCACGTTGACCACGCCGGACCGCTCGCAGAGCACGCCCGCGAGCGAGCCGAAGATCAGCGGTACCGCCAGCAGGAACGTGCCGCGCACGATGTTGACCAGCGGCATGAAGTTCTGGCCGGCGGGCGCGTCGGAGATCTGCCAGCAGAGGAACGACAGCACCAGCCCGACGACGCCCACGCCGAGCAGCCAGGGAAACCACTTCTTCTCCGGCACGGCGAGCAGCACGCCACCGGCCGCCGCCGCGATGAGGCCGAAGAGGATCGCGCCGACCGTACCGTCGATCTTGAGCGCGGCGCCGCCGGCGTCTTCGCTGAGCGTGAACCGCACGGTTTCGGACGTGGCCAGCGCGCCGAAGATCACGGTGGCCAGCGCACCGGCCACCACGATCCCGGCGCCGACCTTGCGTGAGCGGGTCCAGAAGCCGACCGGTACAGAAGCGACCGCGACGTCGTCCGCGGTTGTGGTGGACACCCCGCTCACCAGCCCTTCGCCATGCTCGTCGACAGGCGCGCGGCCCGCGCGGCCCGCAGCCGGAAGATCGCCTTCACCAGCGCAGGCGCGGCGATGAAAATGACGATCAGCGCCTGGAGCACGGTCACCAACTCCAGCGAGATACCACTGAACGACTGCATCGTGTTGCCGCCGGCCCGGAGCGCGCCGAACAGCAGCGCGGCGAGCGCGACGCCCCACGGTTTCACCCGGCCGAGCAGCGCGACGAGGATGCCGTCGAAGCCGATCTGCGCGACGACCGCGGGCGTGAGCGCGTTCGCTGTCGAGCCGATCACCATGTTGGCACCGCCGAGGCCGGCCAGCGCGCCCGAGATCACCATGACCATCGTGTATGTGGCGGTGACGCTGATGCCGGCGGTGCGGGCGGCGTCCGGGTTGGCGCCAACCGCGCGCAGCTCGAAGCCGAACGTGGACCGGTTGAGCAGCCACGCCACCGCCCAGGTGGCCACTACCGCCAGCAGGATGCCGGCGTGCACCCGCAGGTCGTCGCCCAGCAGCCGCGGCAACTGCGCCGACGAGTCCACGGGCTTGCTGATCGCGTCGGTGCGGTCCGGGTTGTGGACACCACCCTGGACGATGATCCAGCCCAGGAGGTACAGCGCCACGTAGTTGAGCATGATCGTGTTGATCACCTCATGGGCGCCGGTGCGCGCCTTGAGGAAGCCCGGGACGAAGCCCCAGATCGCACCGCCGACCGCGCCTGCCAGCAGCGCCACGATCAGGTGGATGACCGGCGGCAGCGGCAGCAGGAACCCGGCCAGCGCGGTCAGGATCACGCCGACCGTGGCCTGGCCCTGCGCGCCGATGTTGAACAGGCCGCCGCGGAACGCCAGCGCGACGGCCAGGCCGGTGAAGACCAGCGGCGCGGTGTACGTCAGTGTCTCGGAGATCGGCGCGAACACCGGCTGCCAGTCGCCGTCGCCGCTGATCCAGGCGCTCACCGCCTCGGGGTTGACGATCGAGCCCTTGAAGAGGTTGGCGTACGCCTCGCTCACCACGCTCCAGCTGCTGTTGAAAGCGTCGCTCGGCCGCGAGGTGATGTAGCCGTATGTGGCGAGCACGTCGGGATCGGAGACGATGATCAGGATCGCGCCGATGACCAGGGCGAGCACGATCGCGAGCACGGTGACCGTGACGGTGTTGGCCGCCCAGAGGTTCTGGAGGAAGAGCTGCCCGAGGCTCGGCTGCCGGCTGGGCTGCGGCGCTTCCTTCTCCTTCACGTCGGTCATGCCGCCTCCTCACCGCGGATGCCGGCCATCAGCAGGCCGATCTCCTCGCGGGGCGTGTCTGGGGGCACGATCGCCAGGATCCTGCCGCGGTACATCACCGCGATCCGGTCGGCCAGCCCGATGACCTCGTCCAGTTCGCTGGAGACCAGCAGCACAGCGGTGCCGATGTCGCGCTCGTGCACGATCCGGCTGTGGATGAACTCGATGGAGCCGACGTCGACCCCGCGGGTGGGCTGGGAAGCGACGAAGAGCTTGAGCGGCCGGGACATCTCCCGCGCCACGATGACCTTCTGCTGGTTGCCGCCAGAGAGCGTGCCGACCGGAGCCTCGGACGACGGGGTACGCACGTCGAACTGCTCGATCCGCTCCCTGGCCGACTCGGCGATCGCGTCCGGCTTGAGCACGAACCGGGTGCCGAACGGCGGCCGGTTGTACATGTCGAGCACCAGGTTCTCCGCGACGGTGAACTCCCTGACCAGGCCGTCCACGCTGCGGTCCTCGGGCACGTAACCGACACCGGCGTTCAGCACCTTCTTGGTCGGCCAGCCGCCGATCCGCTCGCCCGCGAGCATCACGTTGCCGGCCACCGCCGGGCGCAGCCCCATGATCGCTTCGACCAGCTCGGTCTGGCCGTTGCCCTGTACGCCCGCGATGCCGAGCACCTCACCTGAGTGGACGGTGAGGTCGACACCGGCGACAGCCTGGTGGCCGCGCTCGTCGTCGACCACGAGCCCTTCGACGAGCAGGACGGGCTCGCCCGGCTCCTTCGGCTCCTTGTCGACGGTCAGGCTCACGCTCCGGCCCACCATCAGCGCCGCGAGCTCGTCGCGGCTCGCGTCGGGCGTGGCGGTGCCGACCGTACGCCCGCGGCGGATCACGGTGATCCGGTCGGCGATGGCCTTCACCTCGCCGAGCTTGTGGGTGATGAAGACGATGGACTTGCCCGACTCCTTGAGCGACCGCATGATCGCGAGCAGGTCTTCGGTCTCCTGTGGAGTGAGCACCGCCGTCGGCTCGTCGAGGATCAGCAGATCGACCTCGCGGGTCAGCGCCTTGACGATCTCGACACGCTGCTGCACGCCGACCGGCAGGTCTTCGACGACCGCGTCGGGGTCGACGCGCAGGCCGTACCGGGTGGAGACCTCTTCCACCTCGCGGCGGGCTCGGCGGTGGTCGAGGAAGCCCGCGATGCCGCCGCGCACCTTCTCGGCGCCGAGCATCACGTTTTCAGCCACGGTGAAGACCGGTACGAGCATGAAGTGCTGGTGCACCATGCCGATGCCCGCGCCGATAGCGTCGCGCGGGCTGCGGATCTGCACTGGCTTGTCGTCGACGAGGATCTCGCCCTCGTCCGGCTGGAGGAGGCCGTAGAGGACGTTCATCAGCGTCGACTTGCCGGCGCCGTTCTCGCCCAGCAGCGCGTGGATCTCGCCCGGCTCGACGGTCAGGTCGATGTGGTCGTTGGCGACCAGGTCACCGAATCGCTTGGTGATGCCCCGCAGTTCCAGCTTCACCGGCTTCCTCCCTAGTGGTGACCAAGGCGCCCCTCAGGCTCGAGGGGCGCCTTGGTCACAGAACCTTACTTGGGCTGAGCCGCCGAGGTGACCTTGATCGTGCCGGCGATGATGTCGGCCTTGAGCTTGTCGACCTCAGCCTTCAGGTCGGCCGGGACCTTGCTGTCGAACTCGTGGTACGGCGCGATGGAGACGCCGTTGTTCTCCAGCGTGCCGAGGAAGCCGGCCGAGCTGGAGAGCGTTTCGCCCTTGGCGCCCTTGAGCACGGCGTCCTTCACGGCGTCCGGGATGTTCTTGACGACGGTAGTGAGGAACGTCGAGCAGTACTGCTGTGCGCTCTCGCACCCGTCGACGTCGACCCAGATCACGCTGTACGCGCCGTTCGCGGCCTGTGCCGCGGCGGCGGTGCCGAGACCGGCGCCACCGGCCACCGGCATGATCACGTCGGCGCCCTGGGCGACCAGCGTGTCGCTGACCTTCTTGCCCTCGTCCTGCTTGACGAAGTCGTTGGTGAAGGAGCCCTTCTGGGTGCCCTTGTTCCAGCCAAGCACCTGGACGTTCTTGCCCTTGGCCGTGTTGTAGTGCGCCACGCCGTCGGCGAACCCGTCCATGAAGATCGTCACCGGCGCGATCGGCAGGCCGCCGTACGTGCCGACCTTGCCCGACTTCGAGAACCCGGCGGCCAGGTAGCCGGCCAGGAACGCCGCCTGCGCGGTGTCGAACTGCATCGGGTAGACGTTGGTGGCTTCGAGCTTCGCGTCGACGATGGCGAACTGCTGGCTCGGGTTGGCCGCGGCCACCTTCTGCGTCGCATCGCCCATCAGGCCGCCCACCGCGAGGATGAAGTCGCACTTCTGGTTGACGTACTGCGTCAGGTTGGGCTCGTAGTCCGCCTCCGCGCTGGAGACGGTGTTCTTCGGATCGATGTCCTTGTTTTCCTCCGCAGCGGCCTTGAGGCCGTTCCAAGCGGATGTGTTGAAGGATCGGTCGTCGATGCCGCCGACGTCGGTCACCATGCAGGCGGTGTATTTTTCGGCGGCCGTGCCGCCGGTGTCTTCTTCCGGAGCGTCACCACACGCGGCGGCGCTCAGTGCGAGCCCGCCCACCGCGATTATCGAGACGACCCGCATACCTCGCGCAGAGCGCAAGACGGTCTCCTTCCCCACAGCGCACCGCGACGTTGCGGTGTTTCCACGGTCGGGAGCGTACGCCCCAGACCGCCCGACGGCTGAGAATCGTGCACGGTTGTTTAGCCGCTGTTACCCGGCCGTGACCGGCGGGTACGGACAGCATGTTGCCCGTATTAGAACAGCCGTCCGGCGGTCGATGTATGGATGCCCGATCCAAAGTGAAGATCGCCGCGCGGACGGGGGCTCGTAGCTTTCTCCAAGGGGGCGGGTCACCAGAAGACGGCGACCGCCGCGTTACCAAGGGTCAGCACGAGGATGCCGATGAAGTGACCCCGGTTGACTTCCTCCCGTTTGCGCGAGAAGAAGACCATCGCGAAGATCATCAGCGCGATCACCAGCTTGACGGCCAGCTTGGCCGGGGCCGGTTCGTCGTCGCCGCCGCCGCGCAGCGGTGCCGCGAGGGCGAAGCCGGTGAGCACCTGGATGCCGGAACCCCACAGCATCGCCCAGTTGATCCGCAGCTTCGCCGAGACGTACTGGACGATCGCGCCGCCCAGCAGGAGCGCGAAGCCGATTAGGTGGATATACCGCAGGATCAGCCGAAGAGCTTCCACGCTGGGCGACTATACGGTGAAGGGCTCCCCGGCGATGACCGAGGAGCCCTTCGTTGGTGGGTCAGGCGGTTGCGGTCAGGCGGCGACCAGTTCCCGGTCGACGACGGTGGCGGGCTGATCCGGCCGGGCCTTCCGGCGGATGGCCACGAGTGCCAGACCCACCAGGGCGTACCCCGCCAGGATCAGGGCCGCTGTGCCGCCGCCGGCGCCGTCGAAGTACGCCGTCGAGCGCAGGAGCGTGGCGCCCGCGCCGACCGGCAGCCACTGGCCGACCGCGCCCCACGGCTCCGGCAGCAACTCGGGTGCCGAGCCGACGGCCGACAGCGGGTTGGCGACGAGGAAGACGACCAGGGCGCCGAGCATCACGCCGGGCCGGCCGAGCACCGAGCCGAGCCCGGCGACGGTCGCGGCGGCGGCGAGTGTGAACAGGCCGATCGCGGCGGCGTTCATCAGATAGTCGCCGGGGATGACGCCGAGCCAGTACTGGAGGACCGCTGCTGCCACCAGGCCGGCCAGCGTCGCGTACGCCGCCAGGCCGAGCAGGCGCGGGCCGCGGCGCCGCAGTACCAGGACCAGCAGTGCGCCCATGGCCAGGCTGGTCATGGCGAGCGGCAGGAACCCGGACGAGAACCCGGCACCGCGCGGGTCGCCGGTGTCGGTCGGCACGACATCGGTGACCGGCACGGGCTGGCCGCCACCGAGGTGCTGCGTGGCCTGGGTGAGCAAGCTCGCGACCGTCGGGCTGGCGCCCGACGCGGTGTGCAGGGCCACGCCGTCGGCGCCGACCACGAAGGCGGCGTACGCCTCGCGGTCACGCAGCGCCGCGTCGGCGGTGGCCGCGTCGGGCATGGTGGTGATCTCGAACGCGCCGGGTCGCGCGCTCGTCAACTGGTCGGCGAACGCGCTGGCGGCGGGCTCCGGGCCAGCGACGATCACCGGCAGGTCGTGCGGCTCGGGCTCGGCGACCGGGGTGACGAACAGCGGCACGAGCAGCGCCTGCAACAGAACCACGGCAACGGCGATGACGACGCCCAGGACGAGTGCGGGCGGCTGGCGGTGCGCTTGTGGCTGCGCCATCTCAACTCCTAAACGAACCCTCGTTCTCTTATAGCTACAGGGTGGTCTGTTGATCTTCGGGTGTCAAGAACGAACATTCGTTTTACACTGTGTGCCATGCCACGCGTGTCAGACGAACACCTCGCCGCCCGCCGCCAGCAGATCCTCGACGCCGCCCGCGTCTGCTTCAGCCGGGACGGCTTCCACGCCACGTCGATGCAGGACGTGATCGCCGAGGCGGGCCTGTCCGTGGGGGCGGTCTATCGCTACTTCAAGAGCAAGCAGGAGCTGGTCACCTCGATCGCGGAGGACGTGCTCGAAGGGGCCGACGCGGTCCTCGGCGAGATCGCGGCCCACGAGCCGCCACTGCCGCTCGCCGACGCGGTGGAGCGAGCGCTCGACTTCGCCGACGGCCAGACCGGGCCGGACGGCCTGTTCCGCATCGCGATCCAGGTGTGGGGCGAAGCGCTGCGCGACCCGGAGCTGGCGGTGTTCGTGAAGGACCGGTACAGCCGCTTCCGGCAGCACTACGCAACCATCGCGAGGCGGGCGCAGGAGGCCGGTGATCTACCGCCCGACGCCGACGTCGAGGCCGTTGGGGCCGCCCTCTTCGGTATGGTGCCCGCCTACGCCATCCAGCGCGTCCTTGCGGACGGCCCGGACAAGAAAACGTACGCGGCGGCGGTACGGACGCTTTTAATGCGTTGAACCTCCAGCGGCGGGAGATCTGACCATCGACCACATGCACATCGGAGAGCTGGCCGAGCGAGCCGGCCTGTCGGTCAAGACGGTGCGGTACTACTCCGATCTTGGGCTGGTGCCCGAATCGAGCCGCACCCACTCGGGGCACCGCCGGTACGACGCCGAGAGCGCGGTGCGCCTCGACCTCGTCCGGACGCTCCGCGAGCTGGGCCTCGACCTGGCCACGATCCGGCGGGTGCTCGATCAGGAGGCCGACCTGGGTGGCGTCGCCGCCCGGCACGCCTCGGCGATCGACGCACAGATCCGGGTGCTGCGCGTGCGGCGAGCCGTGCTGCGCGCGCTGGCCAGAAGCAACCCGTCACCACAGGAGGTGGACCGCGTGAACCGCATCGCCAGGGCGACCGCCGAAGAGCGCCGCCGCATCATTTCCGAGTTCCTCGACAGCATCTTCGACGGCGTACCGGTGAATCCGGAGCTGGAGGCAAGGCTGCGCTCGGCGACGCCCGAACTGCCCGACGAGCCGACCGACGAGCAGATCGAGGCGTGGCTGGAGCTGTCCGAACTGGTCAGCGACCCAGAGTTCCGCTCGCTGCTGCGTGGCATGAGTGCCGCGCAGCAAGGCGGCGAGGCGGCCGAGCCGGCCGTCGGGGCTCAGACAGGTCAGCTGATCAGCGAGCAGGCCGGCGCCGCGGTCGCGGCCGGCATCGACCCGGCCTCCGCGGAGGCCACGCCGGTCCTCGACCGGCTGGTCAGTGCCATGGCGGAGGCGTCCGGCCGCGCCGACGACTCGACGTACCGGCGTGCCGTCCTCGACCAGCTCGAGATCGGCACAGACCCGCGCCCGGAGCGGTACTGGCAGCTCATGGCCGTGATCAACGGCTGGCCGGCTTTTCCACCCCAGACGCCTAATTACGTCTGGCTCCGCGACGCCCTCCGCGCCCGCGCCTAACCGGTGATCAAGGCGTCCTTGCAAGTTGCCGGCGACTTTCAAGGACGCCTTGATCATGAGGGGGCGTACGTCGCTAGGCGGGCGGCGATGCGTTCCAGGCCGGCGCGGATCTCCTCGGGCCCGGGGGGATCGTGTGGCTCGTCCATCACCCGCGGTTCGTCCGGCTCGCCCTGGTCGGAGTCGAACTCCTCCTCCGGCTCGCCCTCCTCGACCGCCAGCCGCGCCGCCGTGATCTCCCCGCGGATCTCGTCGACCGAGATGTGCGGCAACAGCGGCTCGACCACCGCCATCAGGTCTTCGTCGGCCACGACAGCTTCGGCGAGAGCGAGCGCGTGCGGCCGCTCGTATGGCCCGCACACCACGGGCTCCCAGCCGTCGTCGTCGTCATCCAGCGGGCCGAACGTGATGATCCATGGCAGGTCGAGCACAGGCGAGTCGTCCGCCAGTTCGAGTGTGACCAGTGCACCCATCTACGTCATGATGGGGGGTCTTCCTCCGGCTGACTGCCGTTTTGGGCAGAAAGGTCGATCACTTTGCCGTGACTACTCGTCGCGGCCAGCGTCGCACCGAAGAGCAGGAGCTGGTTGAGCAGGTACAGGTACAGCAGCAGGCCAACCGCGCCGGTCACCACGGTGTACGCCGGATTCCGGTCGGTGCGCACCACCCACTCCCGCCCGAGCGTGTTGAGCAGCGTGATGCCGACCGCCACGACCAGCACCGCGGGGAGCAGCCGGCGCGGCGGCATACGCAGTCGAGGAATCGCCACCAGCAGCGCGGCAGCAAGCACCAGGTTGACCAGCCCGGTCAGCACCCAGCTCACCGCGGTGAGCGCCGCCGACGGTAGGAACGAGCGCAGCAGCGACTCGACGCCGTCCGCCGCCGCCACGGACAGGGCGAGCAGCGCGAACACGACGACCATTACGGCGAGGTCGACCACCCGGCGGGTGATGATGTTGCCCGGCTGCTGCGGCATCCCGTGGATTAACCGCTGCGACGAGCGGATGGCCTCGACCCAGGCGATGCCGGTGAGCACGAGCACCGCGAGGCCCACGATGCCGACGGTGCCGCTGCTGTCCTGGATCGTGGCCCGGTCGAGGAACGGCAGGTTCTGCTGGAGGAAGTCCTCGACCGCGTCCTGCAGGGCAACACTGCGGTCGAGCACGAAGCCGAACGCCCAGTACGCCACCAGCGACACCGCGAACACCGCGAAGAAGCCGTAGTACGCGATCGCAGCCGCCAAGCGGGCGCCCAGCACCTCGCCGTACCGGTCCATCGCCCGCCAGAAGTGGTCGAACGCCGGGGATCGCCGGCGGGCCGCGGCTAGCGTGCCTGTGATGCGCCCGACGACGTTCACCCTCAACCGCCGAGGGGGAAGTCCCGCCGAGGCTGCCAACGCGCCTCGCCGGTATGCGAGAAGAGCGTGAAGGCGTCCACCTCGAAGCGGGCCTCGAAGCCCGCCAGGTCGTCGTACACCTTGTCGAGCGCGTCGGACGGCACGTCCTGCGCGACGGTGACGTGCGGGTGGTACGGGAAGCGGGTCTCCCGGCGCAGCTCGCCCGCGCCGCCGATGGCGGCGTTGAGCTGCTCGCACTCGCTGATGCCGGCGGCCACCACGACGAAGACCACCTCGGTGAGCGGCCGGAACGTGCCGGTGCCCCGCAGGTGCAGGGTGAAAGGCGGCTGCCCGGCCGCGACCGCGGCGAGGTGCTTCTCGATCGCGCCGAGGCTGTCGGGCTCGATCTCGGTGGGCCCGAGCAGCGTCAGGTGCGCGGGCACGTACGCGGCCTGCGGGTCGCCCGCCTCCGCGCGCCGCCTGGTCAGCAGGCCGCCCCAGGGCTCGGGGATGTCGATGGCCACCCCGATGCGGGTGAGCCGGTCGTCGGTGCCGGCCACGTGCTAGGCGCTCCGTGCCGGGGGCAGGAAGCCCACCCGGTCGTACACGGTCTGCAGCGTGACCGCGGAGACCGTGCGCGCCTTCTCAGCGCCCACAGCGAGCAGCTTGTCCAGCTGCGACGGGTCGTCGAGGAAGCCGCGGGTGCGCTCCTGGATCGGCCGGACGAACTCCAGCACCACCTCGGCCAGGTCCTTCTTGAGGTCGCCGTAGCCCTTGCCGGCGTACGCGTCGACGAGCTCGCCGACGCTCCGCCCGCTGAGCGCCGAGTAGATGGTCAGCAGGTTGGAGATGCCCGGCTTTTCCGCCGGGTCGAAGAGGATCTCGCGGCCGGTGTCGGTGACGGCCGAGCGGATCTTCTTGGCCGAGCGGGCCGGGTCGTCGAGCAGCTCGATGATGCCGGCCGGCGTGGACGCCGACTTGGACATCTTCGCGGTCGGCTCCTGCAGGTCGGTGATCTTGGCGGTGTCACGCACGATGTACGCCTCGGGCACCGTGAACGTCTTGCCGAACTGGCGGTTGAACCGCTGCGCCAGGTCACGGGTCAGCTCCAGGTGCTGGCGCTGGTCTTCGCCCACCGGCACGGCGTCGGCCTGGTACAGCAAGATGTCGGCGGCCTGCAGGATCGGATACGTGAACAGGCCGACGCTGGCGCGGTCGACGCCCTGCTTGGCCGACTTGTCCTTGAACTGGGTCATCCGGCTCGCCTCGCCGAAGCCGGTGATGCAGCCCATCACCCAGCCGAGCTGGGCGTGCTCGGGCACCTGCGACTGCACGAAGAGCGTGCACCGCTCGGGATCGAGCCCGGCTGCCAGGAGCTGGGCCGCCGCGACCCGGGTGCGCTGGCGCAACAGCGCCGGGTCATGCCCCATCGTGATGGCGTGCAGGTCGACGACGCAGTAGAAGGCGTCGTGGGTCTGGAGCATCGCCACCCAGTTGCGCACCGCCCCCAGGTAGTTGCCCAGGTGAAACGAGTCAGCGGTGGGCTGGATGCCGGAAAGTACCCGGGGACGGGAAGCGGGGGCGTTGGCTGACACCGACATGTCGGCCATTCTGACAGCATCGCCGGGAACCGGTAACGCCGCCCGTGACTCGTACGGTGAAACCGGGAGAGGTGGGCGGAGCGTGGACGTCGAAGAGGCGATGGGTGAGCTGTACCACGCCTGCTACCGGCGGCTGGTCGCGCAGGCGTACGCCTTCACGACCGACCTGTCCGAGGCGCAGGACGTGGTACAGGAGGCGTTCGCCCGCGCGCTGGCGCGGCCGGGCGCCCTCGCCGACATCGACAACCCCGAGGCGTGGCTTCGCACCGTCGCGATCAACCTGATCCGCCGGCGCTGGCGGCGCCGGAAGCTGCTCGACACGATCCTGCTGCGCGACCGCCCGATCACGCGGGTGGTCGAGGCGGCACCCGGCCCCGAGCGCACCGACCTGCGCACCGCGCTCGCGGCCATCGGCGCCGCCTACCGCGAGGTGATCGTGCTGCACTACTTCGCCGACCTGCCTGTCGAGGAGGTGGCCGAGGTGCTGGCCATACCGGTCGGCACCGTCAAGTCGCGCCTCGCGCGCGGTCGAGCGGCCCTGGCCACCCGGCTGGGCGACTACACGGAGCTGACCAATGCCTGACCTTTCCACTCGGCTGGCTCGCGAGCGCGCCGACGTACTCGACGCGATCGACCAGCCGCCACTGGCGCGGATCGGCGCCCGCGCCCGGCGCCGCCGGCGGCAACGGCACGCGGCCCGTGCCGGGGCTACCGCATTCACGCTGGCGGTCGCCGGCCTCGTCGCGCTGCGGCCGTGGTCGGCCGAGCCGAAGCCGCCACCGCCGGTGGGCAACGAAAACCAGGCGGTCGCCCCCGTGTACACCGACGACGGCATCACGATCAACGGTCTCAGCGGCACCGCAGCAGCCGTCCCCGGGACGATCACCGAGGTCGAGTTCGCCGACCCCGACACCGGATACCTGGTCGCCCAGTGCGTAACCGGCGACCCCTGCTCCCCCACTCTGGCCCGCACCAGCGACGGCGGCCACTCCTGGGTCACGACGGCGCTCCCGCCGATCGAGAGCGACCCGGACCTGCTCCTCTTCCCCGACGGGCGGCTGGCCCTCGGCGGCCACATCTCCGCCGACGAGGGCCGCACCTGGCAGGCGGCGCCCGGCCACGCTGGGCAGCCGGCCGCCGCCGGGCGCGGGCAGATCCTGCGCCTGCGGGACGCCGTCGAGGTCTGGGATTCCGGGTACGGGTACAGCGGCACCCTGGCCACGCAGCCTGGCCTGACGGCGCACTGGCTCGCGAGTACGCCAACCGCCAGCGGTGCCTGGTGGGCCGCGGGCCAGGTGGACGGGCAGGCCGCCGTGGCGGTCACCCGCGACGGCGGCCAGACCTGGAAGGTCACGCGGCTCGCCGTCACCGGTCAGATCGCGCAGGTCGCCACGCTGGGCACGCACGTGTACGCGGCCGTGCTCGACGCCAACGGCGTGATCCAGGCGATCTTCCACTCCGTCGACTCGGGTGCCACGTTCCGGCAGACCTCCACGGGCGGCGGGTCGGTCGCCGGCGACCTCGTGCCGCTGCTCGACGGCCGGCTGCTGGCGGTCGGCACCGATCGCCGGTGGCACGTCAGCGCCGACAACGGCCGCGCCTTCACCCGGGCCGAGGGCACCCTGCCCGCCGTCGGCGCTCTGGCCCGCACACCGGCCGGGTACGTGGCCTACGACCTGTTCAACGCGGGCTGGGCCGCGTTCTCCGCGGACGGCTCGACCTGGCGCAAGCTCCAGATCAACTGACCCGGGCGCGCTCGGTGGCAGCGCTGCGGGTGGCTGGGATCACCGTCGGCGCTAGCGGAAGCGGGGCGATGCCGACGCGCGCCACGCGCCGGCCGTCGAGCTCCAGCACGCGTAGCCGCCAGCCTCCGGGCGCGTTTTCCGGTGCCGGCACCGGAACCTCGTCGCCGACCGCGGGGAGCCGGCCGAGGCGCGCCATCAGGTACCCGCCAACGGTCTCGTAGGGGCCGGGCGGCAGCTCGAACCCGGCCCGCTCGGCGAAGTCCGCCAGGTTGAGCCGTCCGTCCACTTCGGCCGGTCCGCCGGCGGCCACCGGCTCGGGCGCCGCGTCGTACTCGTCATGGATCTCGCCGACGAGTTCCTCGATCAGGTCTTCGAGCGTGACGATGCCGGCGGTGCCGCCGTACTCGTCCACCACGACCGCGAGGTGGTGCCGTTCGCGGCGCATCTCGGAGAGCGCGGCCAGCACCCGCTTGCTGCCAGGCAGCCGCTTGACCTCACGGGTCAGCTCCCCGATCGTCACGCACCCGTCGCCTTCGGGCCGCATGAGCAGGTCGCGCAGGTGCACGAAGCCCACCACGTCGTCGTGGGTGCCGTCCACCACCGGGTACCGGGTGTGCGTCTCCGCACGTACCATCTCGGCGGCGTCGGCAAGGGTGAGGTTCGCGTGCATGAAGACCACGTCGGTGCGGGGCATCATCACCTCCCGGACCAGGCTGGCGCTGGCGGCGAGCACCTCGTCGATGATCCGGCGTTCCACCGGGTCGAGCACCGTGTTGGCGGCGATGAGGTCGCGCAGGTCGGCCTCGCTGATGCGTTCCCGGCCGGCGGCGTGGCCGACGCCGAGCAGCGCGGTGATCGCGTCGGCCGCGCGGACGACGAGTCGCGCGAGAGCACGCGGCACCGGACCGGGTCTTCGTCGAGGACGCCTCGACGCCTTTCCCATGGAGGCCATGCTAAGGCCTACCCCTCATGTTTGAATCTGTTGACTATTGGTAGAACCTGGTGGAATGCTGGACGCGAATGTAACAGCCGGCGCCTAGGCACCGCACGTACCCTGGCCGGGCAGGACCCACCTGAGAACAGGAAGGCACCACCACCGTGAAACTGCTCGTCACCGGCGGCGCCGGCTACATCGGCAGCGTCGTCACGAGGCTGCTGCTCGACGCCGGTCACGAGGTGGTGATCCTCGACGACCTGCGCACCGGCCATGCCGAGGCGCTGGCGCCCGACGCCACGTTCGCACAGGTCTCACTGCACGACGCGGCCACTGTACTGACACCCGACGCCGGCTTCGACGGCGTGCTCCACTTCGCCGGGCTCATCTCGGCCGGCGACTCGATGACCCAGCCCGAGACGTACTGGGACATCAACATGGTCGGGTCGCTCCGGCTCCTCGACGCCGCGCGCGCCGCGGGCGTACGCCGGTTCGTGTTCTCCTCCACCGCCGCCGTCTACGGCAACCCCGTGGAGATCCCCATCCGCGAGTCGTCGCGCAAGTCGCCCACGAATACGTACGGGGCAACAAAGCTCGCGTTCGACCTCGCCCTCACCTCCGAGGCATGGGGGCACGGCCTGGCCGCCGTGTCGCTGCGCTACTTCAACGTGGCCGGCGCCTACCTGCGCCCCGGCGTCGCCATCGGCGAGCGCCACGACCCCGAGACGCACCTGATCCCGATCGCGCTCCAGGTAGCCGCCGGCAAGCGCGACAAGCTCATGCTCTTCGGCGACGACTACCCGACGCCCGACGGCACCTGCGTCCGCGACTACATCCACGTCGAAGACCTGGCCCAGGCGCACCTGCTGGCTCTCGACGCGGCCAAGCCGGGCGAGCACCGCATCTACAACCTGGGCAACGGCAGCGGGTTCACCAACCGGCAGGTGGTCGAGGTGGTCCAGGAGGTCACCGGCCAGCCCGTGCCGGTCGAGGTGGCCCACCGCCGCGAAGGCGACCCGGCCACGCTGGTCGCATCGTCCGAGCTGGCCCACGCCGAACTCGGCTGGACGCCCGCCAAGCCCACCCTGCACGACATGGTGTCGGACGCGTGGACCTTCTACCAGGAGCACACACAGTGAAGCAGTTCGTGGCGGCATTCGGGGCCGAGCCCGAAGGCGTCTGGGCGGCACCCGGACGGGTCAACCTGATCGGCGAGCACACCGACTACAACGACGGGTTCGTGCTGCCGTTCGCCCTGCCGCACCGCACGGTCGTCGGAGCGTCCCGGTTGGACAGTCCACGCTGGACTGTCTGGTCGGAGCAGGCCGACGAGCGGATCAGCTTCGACCTGTCGACGCGGGTCACCGGCTGGGGCGCGTACGTCGCCGGTGTGGTCTGGGTGCTCCGCGAGGCCGGTTTCGACGTCCCGGGCGCCCAACTGGCGATCACGTCCGACGTGCCGCTGGGCGCCGGACTGTCCTCCTCCGCTGCCCTGGAGTCGGCGGTCCTCACCGCGCTGGTCGACCTCGGCGGGCTCGACCTGCCGGTCGACGAGCGGCCGGCGCTGGCGCAGAAGGCCGAAAACGAGTACGCCGGCATGCCCTGCGGGATCATGGACCAGTCGGCGTCGATCCGCTGCCGCGCCGGGCACGCGCTCTTCCTCGACTGCCGCTCGCTCGACGTCGAGCACATCCCGTTCGACGTCGCCACCGACGGGCTCGCCGTCCTCGTCATCGACACCCGCGCCCCGCACCGGCACGTCACCGGCGAGTACGGCAAGCGGCGCGCCACCTGCGAGGAAGCGGCCCGGCTGCTGGGTGTGCCGGCGCTGCGCGACGCGACGCCCTCCTCAGTGTCGAGCCTGTCCGACGACGTCATCCGGCGCCGGGCCCGGCACGTGGTGACCGAAGACCAGCGCGTCCTCGACACGGTCGAGCTGCTGCGCTCCGGCCGCATCCGCGAGATCGGCCCGCTGATGACCTCCTCGCACGCCTCGATGCGCGACGACTTCGAGATCACCGTGCCCGAGGTCGACACGGCCGTCGAGGCCGCGCTCGCCGCCGGCGCGTACGGCGCCCGGATGACCGGGGGCGGGTTCGGCGGATGCGTGTTGGCACTGGTCGACGCCGACGCCGCCCCGGTGGTGGCGGACGCGGTGGCAGCGGCGTACCGGGCCAAGGGCTTCACCCCGCCCGAGTCCTTCTCCGCCATCCCCAGCGCCGGCGCCACCCGCCTCTAGCCACCGCCCGCCCGCACCACCCGCACCGCCGGCACCGCCGGCACCGCCCGCACCGCCCGCGCGGGCCGGCGCACGCGGGCCGGC
>NZ_JBAKHX010000018.1:0-107991 GCF_036906915.1 Micromonospora sp. CPCC 206061 | reverse complement strand
CGCGGCGCGGTGGGCGCGCTGGGCGTGGCGCGGCGCGGTGGGCGCGGTGCGGCGCGGCGGCCAGGGCGGTGGGGCGGGCGGGGAGGTGCGGTGGGATTAGGCGGGGCCGGTGGAGTCGCGGACTACCAGGCGGCAGGGTTGGCGGATCACGCCTGATGTTGGTTGGCCGTCCAGGGCGGCGAACAGGTGCTTTACCGCTGTCTCGCCCAGCTGTTGGAGGTTGAGGTCGACGGTGGTCAGCGGGGGCTGGCAGTCGGACGCGAACTCGTGCCAGTTGTCGTATCCGACGATCGACACGTCGTCGGGGATGCGCCGGCCGAGGTCGCGCAGCGTGTTGGCCACGCCGGTCGCGATCTGGTCGTTGCCGCAGAAGATCGCGTCGATTTCCGGGTACGAGCTGAGGAGCATCCGGGCGGCGTGCCGGCCCCAGCGCTGCGACCATTCGCCGTACAGCGGCTCGCCGCCCACCAGCGACAGGCCGGCGCCGTCGAGCACCTTGCGCAGGCTGGCGACGCGGTCGCGGGCGGCGCGGTACGTTTCGGGGCCGGTGATGTGGGCGATGTTGCGCCGGCCGAGTGACACGAGGTGCTCGGTGGCGAGGCGTGCGCCGTCGGCGTCGTCGGCGAGCAGGGACAGGTCGTCGGGGTCGTCCGACTCGCCGTACACGTAGACGACCGGGACCGGGATGTCGCCCGTCAGCGACGGGCGGACGTCGTTGGAGTCGCCGAGGATGATGAAGCCGTCGACCTGGCGGGCGAGCAGCGTGCGGATGTAGTGGCGGCGCCGGATGGCGTCGCCGCGGGCGTCGCACAGCAGGACCGACATCTGCTCGCTGCCGAGCGCGTTTTCGACGCCGAGCAGGATCGGGATCGAGAACCGGCCGGCGAGTTCATCGGTGAGCAGGCCGATGGTGCGGGTGCGGCCGGAGATCAGGCCGCGCGCCAGCACGTTGGGTTGGAACGAGAGCTCGTCGGCTGCCGCCAGGACGCGGCGGCGGGTCTCCGGTGCCACCTCGTCGCGGGCGTTGAGCGCTTTGGATGCGGTCGCGATGGACACCCCGGCGCGGCGGGCCACGTCGGTGAGTGTGACGGACTGCGAACGCTGCCTGGCCACCGAAACCCTTTCGAAATGCTTTCGGATACCTCAACAATGTAGACCATGGTGCCATGAGATCCATAAGAAATGTGACCTTGACAGCGGTGTTTGGGCATGGCTAAATTGCCGAAAAGGTTTTCGGGGATCGATGGGGGTGTTGGTGATGTCTCCAGGTGGTGCATCCCCCGTGCGCCCAGCCGGGCCAGTTCACGGTAACCGGTGCGGCCGAGGGCACGTCGCTCGTGGACGCGACCGTGCCGGTGACCACCTGAAGGGGTGAAGATGATCGGACCGGTGCGTCCGTCCACCGGGGCGCTGAGCCCGCTGGGGGTCGACCAGGCGCGGCTGACCGGCGGCTTCTGGGCCGAGCGGCAGGAGCGCAACGGCACGGCCACGATCCCGCATGCGCACGAGTGGATCGAGCGGACCGGCTGGCTCGACAACTTCCGGCTCGCCGCCGCGGGCGAGCTCGCACCGCACCGCCGCCGGGGTCGGGAGTTCTCCGACTCGGAGATCTACAAGCTGGCCGAGGCCATGGCCTGGGAGATCGGCCGTGGCGGCGACGCGCCACTCGACGACCTGTCCATGGTGGTCGCGGCCGCGCAGGAGCCGGGCGGATACCTCAACACCATGTTCGGACGGCCGGGGCAGCGGCCGCGCTACTCGGACCTGGTGTGGGGTCACGAGCTGTACTGCTACGGGCACCTCATTCAGGCGGGCGTGGCCCGGCTGCGCACCGGGTTCGAAGACGCGCTCACCGCCACCGCGATCCGCGCGGCCGACCACGTGTGCGCGGAGTTCGGGGCGGCCGGGCGGCAGTTCCTCTGTGGACACCCTGAGATCGAGATGGCGCTCGTGGAGCTGTACCGGGCCACCGGCACGACCCGCTACCTCGACCAGGCGCGGCTGTTCATCGACCGGCGCGGGCAGGCCACCCTGCCCGACATCGAGCTCGGCCGTGCGTATTTCCAGGACGACATCCCGATCAGGGAGCGGGCGGCGTTCGCCGGTCACGCCGTGCGCGCCCTGTACCTGGCCTGCGGCGCGGTCGACTTGGCGGTGGAGACGGGCGACGACAAGCTGCTCGCCGCCGTCGTCCGGCAGTGGGAGCGCACGGTGGCGGCCCGGACGTACCTGACGGGGGGCATGGGCTCGCGGCACGAGGGCGAGGCCTTCGGCGACGACTTCGAACTGCCCACCGACCGGGCGTACGTGGAGACCTGTGCCGGCGTCGCGTCGGTGATGCTGTCGTGGCGCCTGCTGCTGGCCACCGGCGAGCCGCGCTTCGCCGACCTGGCCGAGCGAACTCTGTACAACGTGGTGGCCGCCTCGACATCGCTGGACGGGCGGGCCTTCTTCTACACCAACACGTTGCACCAGCGGGTGGCCGGCACCCCGATGGACCCGTCGAAGCCGTGGCCGCGGGCCTCGTCGAGCGAGCGTGCGCCGTGGCGAGACGTGTCGTGCTGCCCGACCAACGTCGCGCGCATGCTCGCGTCGCTCGGCGGATACGTGGCGACCGCCGACAGCGATGGCGTGCAGGTGCACCAGTACGCCAGCGCCAAGGTGCGCGCGGGAGAGACCGGGCTGTCGATCGAGACCGGATACCCGTGGCGCGGCGACGTCACGGTGCGGGTCACCGCCACCAGCGACCGGCCGTGGCGGCTGTCGCTGCGGGTGCCCGGCTGGGCAGGTGAGGCCACGCTCGTCACGCCCCAGGGCACCGAGCGGGTCCGGTCCGGGTACGCGGGGGCTACCCGGACCTGGCGCATCGGCGACCAGGTGCGGCTCGAGTTGCCGGTCGGTCCACGGTGGACGGCGCCCGACCAGCGTATCGACGCGGTGCGCGACTGCGTCGCGGTGGAGCGGGGCCCGCTGGTGTACTGCGCGGAGTCGGTCGACCAGGACCCGGCGGTGCCGCTCGACGCGGTGGCGGCGGACCGGTCGGCGCCGGTGGTGGAGCGCCCGCTGCCGGCACTCGGGCCGGACGCCGTCGCCCTCGACGTGCCGGCCGCACAGCTTGCGGTCTCCGCCAACGGCTGGCCGTACGGGTCACCTGGTGGCAGCGAGCCGGAGGCGAGCACGCTCACGCTCGTTCCGTACCACCTGTGGGCCAACCGCGGTCCGGCGACCATGCGCGTCTGGCTACCACAGAGCAGGGGGTGAAACCAATGTCACCGTCTCGCCGCACCGTCCTGCGCACCGGGGTCGCCGGTGCCGCCGCGGCCGCCGGCCTCGCGGCGCTCGATGGCCGGCCCGCGTCCGCCGTCCGGCCGGACACCGAGGTTTCCGTGTACCCGTTCCCGCTTTCCGCGGTGACGCTGCTGACCGGCCCGTTCCAGGCCAACATGGCGCGCACGCACAGCTACCTGAGCTTCCTCGACCCCGACCGGATGCTGCACATGTTCCGGCTCAATGTCGGCCTGCCCTCGTCGGCGGCCGCGATGGGCGGTTGGGAGTCGCCGACCACCGAGCTGCGCGGCCATTCGATGGGCCACCTGCTCACCGCGCTCGCCCAGGGGTACGCCAACGCCGGCCCGGCCGCGTTCAAGACCAAGGGTGACTACCTGGTGGCCGAGCTGGCCAAATGCCAGGACCGCGCGACCACCGCGGGCTTCAACACCGGATACCTGTCGGCGTTCCCGGAAAGCTTCATCGACCGCGTCGAGGCCCGGCAGTCGGTGTGGGCGCCGTACTACACGCTCCACAAGATCATGGCGGGTCTGCTCGACATGCACCTGCTCGCCGGCAACGCGCAGGCGCTCGATGTGCTGACGAAGATGGCCGCGTGGGTGAAGTTCCGCAACGACCGGCTCACGCAGACCCAGCGGCAGAACATGCTGGACACCGAGTTCGGCGGCATGAACGAGACGCTCGCCAACCTCTACCAGCTCACCGCCGACCCCGACCACCTGGCCACCGCGCGGTACTTCGACCACGCCGAGGTATTCGATCCGCTTGCCTCCAATGTGGACGCGCTCAACGGGTACCACGCGAACACGCAGATCCCCAAGGCGTTGGGCGCGATCCGGGAGTACCACGCCACCGGCGAGACACGGTACCGGGACATCGCGGCCAACTTCTGGGACATCGTGGTCGGCCGGCACTCGTATGCCATCGGCGGCAACTCCAATGGCGAGTACTTCAAGGCGGCGAACCGCATCGCCAGCGAGCTGAGCGACACCACAGCCGAGTGCTGCAACACGTACAACATGCTGAAGCTGAGCCGGCAGCTCTTCTTCACCAACCCGACCCGCGCCGACTACATGGAGTACTACGAGAAGGCGCTCTACAACCACATCCTCGGTGCCCAGAACCCGTCGTCGTCGCACGGCTTCCACTGTTACTACGTGCCGTTGCGCCCCGGCGGCATCAAGACCTACAGTAACGACTACAACGACTGGACGTGCTGCCACGGCACCGGCATGGAGAGCAACACCAAGTACGCGGACAGCATCTACTTCCACTCCGCCGACACCCTGTACGTGAACCTCTTCATAGCCTCGGTGCTCATGTGGTCGGCCAAGGCGATCACGGTGCGGCAGGAGACCAGCTTCCCGGAGACGACGAGCAGTCGCCTGACCATTACCGGCTCCGGGATCTTCACGCTAAAGGTCCGGGTGCCGTCCTGGGCCGCCGGCGCCCAGATCCGCGTCAACGGCACCGCCGTCACCGAGCCCGTGACACCCGGCTCGTACGCGACGATCAGCCGCACCTGGGCCTCTGGTGACGCGGTCGACATCTCGCTGCCGATGGCGCTGACCCGCGAGTCCACTCCAGACAGTGCCAGCACGCAGGCGGTCAGGTACGGCCCGATCGTGCTCGCGGGGGCGTACGGCACCAACAACCTCTCCGTGCTGCCCACGCTCAACGCGTCCACCGTCGCGTCGACGTCGACGCCGCTCCAGTTCACCGCGACCGCCAGCACCGGGCAGGTCACGCTGCTGCCGTTCTACAAGACGCACGGCCAGCGGTACACGGTGTACTGGACCGTCGGCACCACACCCCAGCTGCCGCCGTTCGTCGCGCACTACCGCTTCGACGAGACGACCGGCGCCACTGCGGCGGACGCGACCGGCAACCGGCGCACCGCCACCCTCGCTGGCGGTGCGGGCTGGATAGCGGGCCGCACCGGCAACGCGGTCAACCTCAGCGGTTCGACCGCGCACGTGGCGCTCCCGTCGGGCATCCTCGCCGGTGCGACCGCGTGCAGCGTCGCCACCTGGGTCCGGTTGGACACGATCGCGACCTGGGCCCGGGTGTTCGACTTCGGTGCCGGTACCGCCGCGAACATGTTCCTCACGCCGCGCAGCAGTGCGGGCACCGCGCGCTTCGCGATCACCAGCTCCGGAGCTGGCGGCGAGCAACGCATCGACGCGCCGGCGGCGCTGGCGGCGGGCGTGTGGACGCACGTCGCGGTCACACTCTCCGGCAGCGCCGGCATCCTGTACGTCAATGGCGTCGAAGCGGCCCGGAACTCCTCGATGACCCGGCGCCCGGCGGACCTTGGCACGACCACCCAGAACTGGCTCGGTCGCTCGCAGTACGGCGGCGACCCTTACCTCGACGGCGCTCTGGACAACGTCCGCGTGTACAGCCGGGTGCTGACCGCGGCGGAGGTGGCGGACCTGCACGCCACCGGCGGATAGCGCCCCACGAACCCCCGGCTGGTGGTTCCGACCTGCGCCCGGCTGGTCGGGCCACCAGCCGGGCCAGTTTCGGCTCCGCTGCTTCGGGTATCCCGCCCGCATGCGAGCGGTTACCTGGCACGGCAAGAGAGACGTCCGGGTCGACGACGTGCCCGACCCCACGATCAAGGAACCCACCGATGCGGTCATCCGGGTGACATCGAGCGGCATCTGCGGCTCCGACCTGCACCTGTACGAGGTGATGGGCCCCTTCATGGGCAAGGGCGACGTGCTCGGCCACGAGCCGATGGGCATCGTCGAAGAGGTCGGTGCCGAGGTCACCGGCATCAAACCAGGCGACCGGGTCGTGGTGCCGTTCCAGATCGCGTGCGGCCGGTGCTTCATGTGCCGGCAGGGGCTTCAGACCCAGTGCGAGACCACGCAGTGCCGGGACACCGGTATGGGCGCGGCGCTGTTCGGCTACACCAAGCTGTACGGCGAGGTGCCCGGCGGCCAGGCGGAGTACCTGCGGGTGCCGCAGGCACACTACGGGCCGATCAAGGTGCCGGAAGGACCGCCCGACGACCGCTTCGTGTACCTGTCGGACGTGCTGCCCACCGCGTGGCAGGCGGTCGAGTACGCGGCGATCCCGCCGGGCGGGTCGGTGGTCGTGCTCGGCCTCGGACCGATCGGTGACATGTCCGCCCGGATCGCGATGCACCGAGGCGCAGGTCGGGTCATCGGTGTCGATCTGGTACCCGAGCGCCTCGACAGGGCCCGCGCTCGGGGCGTCGAGGTGGTCGATGTCGGTGCGGTCGACGACGATCTCACTGAGGTGATCCGCGACCGCACCGACGGGCGCGGCCCGGATGCTGTTATCGACGCGGTCGGGATGGAGGCGCACGGCGCGCCCGCCGGCAAGTTGGCACAGCAGATGGCCGGCCTGCTGCCCGACGCGGTCGCTGCGAAGATCATGCAGAAGGCGGGCGTCGACCGGCTCGTGGCCCTGCACTCGGCGATCGACATCGTGCGGCGCGGCGGCACGATCTCACTGATCGGCGTGTACGGCGGCATGGCCGATCCCATGCCCATGCTGACCCTGTTCGACAAGCAGGTGCAGCTGCGGATGGGCCAGGCGAACGTGCGCCGCTGGGTCGACGACATCATGCCGCTGCTGACAGGCGACACTGATCCGCTCGGCGTGGACTCGTTCGCGACCCATCACCTGACGCTGGACGAGGCGCCGCACGGGTACGAGATCTTCCAGAAGAAGCAGGACGGCGCGGTGAAGGTGGTCCTACATCCCTAAGCGGCGTCTTCGAACCGCGACCTCAGGTCGCGCATGTCCTCCGGGTCGATGAGCGCCTTGAAGGCCTGCTCCTGGTACTGCGCGGGGATGATCTGGCGGACCCGCTCCGGATAGCCCTCGCCGCCCTCGGCCACCCGGATCACCGGCGGCTGGGCGAACTGGACCGACAGCGGCCCGCTCAGCTTGACCGCGAAGTCCCACGGCCGGTCCTTCTCGGCGACCGCGCACAGGTGGTATCCGTAGAAGGTCTTCACCTCGGCGAGCGTGGCGGCGCCCGGCGGGTCGAAGCCGAGCGTCTCTGCCTCGCAGACAACCTTGCCGGCCTCGGCCACCTCGCCGTGCCCGTGCGCGTGGTGCTCGGTCGTCGTGGACTGCTCCAGGATCGCCGCGACCTGGTCGGCGAGCTGGTTGTGCAGGGTGGGCGGCTCGGCGGTGCCGCCGGAGCCGATGCCGCGCAGCACCACCGCGACCAGAACGGCGGTCAGAACGACGACACCGACCGCGATCCAGCGGGTGTGACCGCGCCTGCGGGGCCGCTGGGTGGCCGTATCGACAGCGGTGGACATGACTACATCGTCCCATCCAAATGTCCCTGGGTGTGGCCCCTCGACGTCCCAACGAGAGGCCACACCCGTGTGGGGGCGGGTCAAGCCGAGCAGGCAGCGCCGTTCAGGGTGAACGCGGTGGGCGTGCCGGGTGCGCTGCCGGTGTATGTGCCCTGGAAGCCGATGCTGGTCGTGGCGCCGGTGGCCAGCGATCCGTTCCAGGTGGCGTTGCGTGCGGTGATCTGAGTGCCGGACTGGGTCCACGTGCCGTTCCAGCCGCTGGTGAGCCGGACGGTCGAGCCGACCGTGAACGCCAGCGTCCAACTCGTCACCGCGCTGCCCTGGTTGGTGATCCGGATCTCCGCCGTGAAGCCGCCGGTCCACACGTTGGGTGTGTGCACAATGGAGCATGCAGTCGGCGGCGGCGTGGTCACGGGCGGGGTGGTAACCGGGGGAGTGGTCACCGGCGGTGTCGTGACTGGCGGTGTCGTGACTGGCGGTGTCGTGACTGGCGGTGTCGTGACTGGCGGTGTCGTGACTGGCGGTGTCGTGACTGGCGGTGTCGTGACTGGCGGTGTCGTGACTGGCGGTGTCGTCCGCGGCGGGGCCGCGATCGCGAGGTCATAGGCCCGCTGCGGTACGAACTGGCCGGCGCTCGCGATGCAGCCGTCGGCTTCGCCCGGCAGCTTGATCCACAGGTACGCGTCAACCGCGGCGTCGCCGGTCACGTTGGTCGTCTCGATGCCGATCGCGCGCCCCGGCGGGTCGCACCACTCGGAACCGGCCGGCCCGTTGCCGTTGCGGCTGGTGTCGACGACGATCTTCAGGTTCGGCGCGCCGGTGGCCGCGACGACCGCCTTCGCGTAGGGGATCAACTCGCTGTTGGTGCGGTAGTTCGACACGTTGACCGAGATGCCGTGCGCGCTGTTCGCGATGTCGGCCTGCACGAGGCGGCGGGCCATCTCGCTTGCCGACAGCCATGCAGAGTGGGCCGCGTCGAAGTAGACCCGGGCCTGGGAAGAGCCGGCGCGCAGCGCCTTGCCCGCGTACGCCATGGAGGCCGCGGTCTCGGCCTGCTGTGCGGCGCTCTGGCAGTCGCTCATTATGGCGAGCACGTCGGGTTCGAGAATGATGTACGCCGGGCGGCCCCCGAGGCCGGCCGCGACCTGGTCGACCCACTGGCGATATGCCTGGTGGCTGGGCGCGCCGCCCGAGCTGGCGCCGCCACAGTCCCTGTTCGGCACGTTGTAGACCACCATGATCGGGATCTTGCCGGCTGCGGCGGCCGCGCCGACGAACCCGTCGACCTGCGCCCGTACCGCCGAGGTGTTGGTGGTGGTGAACCAGCGCGCCTGGGCCACGTTGGCGATGCGGTCCCGGATCACCGGGGTCCGTGAGTCGTTGGGGTTGGCGGCGACCCAACGAGCGGCCCCCGTGTCCGGGTCGACATAGAATGCGGACTCAGCGGCGGCCGCGGCGTGTGGTCGCAACAACCCGACGCCGACCACGGTCGCGACCGAGGCCAGGCTCATGGCGGCGGTCGCGACGGCCGCGGTGAGCACGGATCTCCTGCGCATGCGGGACTCCCTTGCATCGAGCGGTCTCTGTGGAAGCGCTCCCACGCATCGATTACCGTACGTGGATGTTGCGAGAATGTGAAGTCTTCGCGGCGTGCTTTCTCGGGGGGTGGCACATGCACCTGGTCATTACAGCGGACACCCACGTGCCGAAGCGCGCCCGCGACCTGCCGGCGCCCCTGTGGGCGGCCGTCGACGCCGCCGACGTGGTGATCCACGCTGGCGACTGGGTCGACGTCGCCCTACTCGACGCGATCGAGGCGCGGGCGGCCAGGCTGATCGGCGTGTACGGCAACAACGACGGCCCGGCGCTGCGGGCCAGGCTGCCCGAGGTGGCTCGGGCCGAGCTCGACGGGCTCCGGCTGGCGGTCGTGCACGAAACCGGTCCCGCGGGTGGGCGGGAGCGCCGGTGCGCGGCCCGGTTCGGCGACGCGGACCTGCTGGTGTTCGGCCACTCGCACATCCCGTGGGACACGGTGGCGCCGGGTGGCCTGCGGTTGCTCAACCCGGGTTCACCCACCGACCGTCGTCGCCAGCCCCGGGCGACGTACCTGACCGCCGCGGTGGAGGCGGGCGCCTTGACCGAGGTCCGACTTCACCCGCTCTGATGCCGGATTGCGGGGTTGCGTCCCGCAAGGGCGGGACCCATATAGTCGCTGGGTGACGGAGCCGGGGGAGAGCCGCCGCGAGACTTCCGGGGTGATGGGGTACGTCGCGGAGCTTCAGCAGTTCGACCAGAGCATGACCGTCGACGAGCCATCTGCGCGGGACCCCGAGCCCGAGCCGGCCATCGAGCCGGTGCTCGCCCCTGTCCGCGTACCCGAAAAGCTGCCGTGGACCCGCATCGAGGTCGTCCTGGCCGTGGTGTTCGTGATCGTGGCGGCGACTGTCGTCATGGGTGGGGCGTACGCGTTGATGGAGCGGCGGCGGCCTACCGGTGAGGTGGCGTTGCCGCTCCCGATGGTCGTGCCGTCGCGGCCGGCGGCGTCGCCGCCGGCGGAGGGGGTGGCCAGTCCGACGCCCACGGCTGGGGTCCGTGGCGAGAGTCGCCAGCGGACGTCGCCGGGCGCGGGGCCGGTGCCCGCGAGTCCGACGCCGGAGTCGGCTACAAGCGCGCCCGTCGCGGCGGCTGACCTGCACGCGAGCTATGCACGCGCGGCCAACACCGGCCTGTTGGGGCTCGGCGGGTATCGCGGCGAGGTGACCGTCCGCAACGAGGGTGCGGGTGCGGCGCGGGACTGGCAGGTCACGCTGAGCCTGCCGGCCGGGCTGGAGGTGAGCGGCGCGTCCGGTGCGCAGTTCGCACAGGACGGGACGCTGGTGATCTTCACGCCTGAGGACGGTGCCGCTGCGGTGCCGCCCGGCGGGTCGGTGGCGTTCACGTTCGACGTGCCGGGATTGCTGGCGGGCGAGCCGACCGGCTGCGCCATTGATGGGCGAGCTTGCGCGTAACTTCTGCCTTTTGTCCGAAAAGCCCCGAATAACCCTAGATTGAGTTGCATGATCAGGGGGTATGGAGGGCTGCGAGTGACAGGAGGGGACGCGTATGTCCGAGCCCTTGGCGGTGGAGCACGTCGATATCGACGGCGCGCTCACCGATATGTGGAGATCAGTGCTGTTGTTCGTGCCCAAGGCGATCGGGTTCATCGCGATCCTGGTCGTGGGGTGGATCATCGCCCGGTTCGTGCTGAAGCTGGTCGACCGGATATTGGAGCGGATCGGCTTTGACCGCGCGGTCGAGCGTGGCGGCATCGGCCGCGCGCTGCAAAACAGCAAGTACGACGCGAGCGACATCGCGGCGCGGATCGTGTACTACGCGGTGCTGCTGTTTACGTTGCAGTTGGCGTTCGGGGTGTGGGGGCCGAACCCGATCAGCGATCTCATCAGCGCCGTTGTCTCATGGCTGCCGAAGGCGTTCATCGCGATCGTGATCGTGGTGGTGGCCGCGGCAATCGCCAACGCGGTGCGTGACCTGGTCACGGGGGCGCTGGGCGGCCTGTCGTACGGGAAGTTGCTCGCCAACCTGGCGTCCGTCTTCATCATCGGGCTCGGCGTGATCGCCGCGCTCAACCAGGTGGGCATCGCGACGACCGTCACGACGCCAGTGCTGATCGCCGTGCTGGCCACGGTGGCCGGCATCCTTATCGTCGGCGTTGGTGGCGGTCTGGTGCGGCCGATGCAGCAGCGCTGGGAGGGCTGGCTCGACCGGGCGGCCGCCGAGACGCAGGTGATCCGGGAGCGGGCGCAGGCCTACTCGGCTGGCCGGGAAGACGTCAACCGGCAGATGGCTGACCGCACCGAACCGTTGCCGACGGGGGCCGAGGCGCCCGCGATGGCGGCATCCCAGCCGTCCCAGCCGGGGGTGTACCAGTCGTCGGCGGGCTCGCCGCCTCCGGCAGCTACGGCGGCTTCGGCACCTCCGCCGGCTCCGCCCGCGGCGCCGGCCCCGGGGTCTTTGGCCAACGACGAAACGCAGCGCATCGAGCGCCGGTAGAGCGCTCTGTCGTCCCGCCGATCTTGTGGCCTGAGGGCTGCGAGATCGGCGGACGGCGCGATGGGTGGCCTAGCGGGCGAGGGCGCAGACCGCCAGGAGTCGGGTCAGGACCCAATCTTGCGCGGCGCTCCAGTCGATCGCCTCGGGCTCGCGCCAGCCGTGCTCGACGGCGGCCTCGCGGACGCCCTCGGCGTATCCGGCCAGGTGTACCGGGGTCAGCTCGCGCAGGTCACCGAAGAGGCTGTCGCGGATCGCGGCGGCGTGCTGGTCGATCGCGGCCAGCAGGCCGGGGTGCCGAGCGGCGGCTTCGAGACCGGCCGCACCGATGGACGCCATCAAGCTGGCCAACACGGAGCGTGCTGACTTCGTGGCGGAGCGTGCGGAAAGGTCGCTGAGAAACCCGGTCATAGTGACTCACCGTAGTCGCGGGCCGCGCTGTGGTCTTCGGCCAGTCGGCTGATTTTGCCTGTTCTCCGTGAGAGGGATGTCACGGACTATTCGTCGCTGCGCACCTTGACCGGGCGGCGACGCATCGAGTCGTCGGCCATGATGACCGTCGCGACCATGAGCGCCACGACGACGCTGAACAGCCACGACTCGTCTGGCAGCAAGCGGGCGGCGAGCGGGGCCTGCAGCGCGGTCAGCACGAAGCCGACCCACGCGAAACGGCGCTGGTTTGGGGTGAGGAAGCCCGGGGCTTGGCGCATCCGGAAAGTCTGCCGTGCGGTTTCGGGACTGCCATGGGACGTTCGGCTGATAACGATTGAGCCGTCCGGTCGAGACTGCCGTTAATCGCGTTGGCCGCCCCGGGTGTCCGTCGGGAAAGATCGGAACTCATGTCGACCGCCAAGACCGCGACCCGTGGGTCGTTGCTCCTGCTGGCCTACTTCGCGTTCATCAGCCTGGGACTGCCCGACGGCCTGATCGGCGTCGGCTGGCCGTCGATCAGCCCCGACCTCGGCGTGCCGCTCGACGCGGTGGGCCTGCTGCTGATCGCGGGGACCACGGGGTACATCACGTCGAGCGTGGCGGCCGGCTTCACGATCGCCCGGCTGGGCGTGGGCTGGCTGCTCGCCGGGAGCACCGCGCTCGCCAGCCTGGCGCTGACCGGGTACGCGACGTCGCCGGTGCTGGCCATGATGGTCGGGTGCGCGCTGCTGCTCGGGCTCGGCTCGGGCGCGGTCGACTCGGGGCTCAACGCGTACGCGGCCGCCGCCTTCGGCCCCCGGCACATGAACTGGATGCACGCGTTCTTCGGGCTGGGCGTCGCGATCGGGCCGCTCATCATGACCTCGGTGATCAGCGCGGGGCTGTCGTGGCGCTGGGGGTACGCCGCGGTGGCGACGGCGCAGGCGGTGCTGGCCACCGCGTTCGCGCTCACCGCGCGCAACTGGGCGGCGCACCGGCCGGTGGCGGACGGCGAGGCGCCCCTACTCAAGGTGCCGATCCGCGACACGCTGGCCATCCCCGCCGTGTGGTTCGGGGCGCTGGCGTTCGCCGTGTACGTGGCGGTCGAGGTGGCGGCGGGGCTGTGGGCGTACCTGCTGCTGACCGAGGGGCGCGGCCTGAGCGGCGCGGTCGCCGGTGTGTGCGTGTCCGGGTACTGGGCCAGCCTGTTCCTGGGCCGGGTGGTGCAGGGCGTGGTCGCCGAGCGGCTGGGCAGCGATCAAGTCCTGCGGGCCAGCCTGGCAGGCATGGTGTTCGGGGCTGTGCTGGTGGCGCTGCCCGCGCCCGGCTGGGTGGCCGTGGTGGGGCTCGCGATCATCGGGTTCGCGGCGGCGCCGGTGTTTCCGCTGATGACGCTCACGACCGCGAACCGGGTTGGCCCGGCGCACGCGGACCGCGCCATCGGGGTGCAGATCGGGGCGGCTGGGCTCGGCGGTGCGCTTCTGCCGGGCGCGGTCGGTGTGCTGCTGAACCGCCTGGACGTGGAATACCTGGGGCCGGCGCTGGTGACGCTGGCGGTACTGCTGCTGGCGCTCTATGTGGCGTCGGCGCGCCGGCCCTCCTCGGCTGGTTAGGCCTTAGTGCGGGCCGGTCCGGCCCGTCGTGGTCGGACGGTCCTCGTGGTCAGGGATGTCCTCGTCGTGGCCGGCCTCCTCCCTGCCGGAAAGGGGGAGCCGGCGGCCGCCGGCTCCCCCTGCTTCCTGATCGCTACAGAATTGGGCTTCCTGATGGCTACAGCATTGGGCTTCCTGATGGCTACAGCATTGGCTGCGGCCTGTCGGTGCCGGGCCTCTCGCTGCCCGGCTTGGGCACCTCGCCACGCCACGCGCCAGTTTCCTGGCCGCCGCGCTGCTCGATGTACTCCTTGAACCGCTTGAGGTCACCCTTCACGCGCGTCTTCAGCACGCCAAGCTTGTCGGCGCCCTTCTCCACCGCGCCCTCGGGTTCGAACTCCATCTGCGCCGTCACGCGGCTGTGCGTGTCGTCGAGCCGGTGGAACGTCACCACGCCCGCCTGCTTGGTGCCAGCCGTGGAGGTCCAGGCCACCCGCTCGTCGGGCAGCTGCTCGGTGATCCGCGCGTCGAATTCGCGCTTGATCCCACCGATCTCGACCTTCCAGTGGGTCATCGTGTCCGACATCTGCCGGACCTCCTGGACCCCTTCCATGAACTGGGGGAACTCCTCGAACTGGGTCCACTGGTTATAGGCCGTGCGGACTGGTACCGCAACGTCCACAGACTCGGTAACCCCACCCATTGGTATTCCTCCTAACCGTCGTTCGTGCGTTGCAACGTGGCCCATTCCTCGGTGACCGTCTTTCGAACGTCACATCCGGGGCGAGCAGGTCCCCACGCCCAAGCGCGGACCGTGCCTGCTGCTGCCACGTGCCATACATTTGCGGTACCCGACGCTTGGGCGGCCAAACACCGCCCCTAGTCACAGAGGCCTACTCGGAGGGCTCGGTGCGTGGAGGGAGTACCGGGTCGTCGGGGTCGTGGGTGCCGGCCTGGATCTGGCGGCCGCGCTGCAACTCGGCGTTGATCTCCACACCGAGCATCAGGGCACAATTCGACAGGTACAGCCAGATGAGAAAGGCGATCACCGCGCCCAGACTCCCGTACGTCGCGTCGTAGGAGCCGAAGTTCGCCACGTACAGCCCGAAGCCGAACGACACGAGCCCCCATGCGATCAGCGTCGCGAACCCGCCGACGGTGAGCCACCGGAACCGCGGCGGCTGCACGTTCGGCGCGATCCAGAACATCAGCGCGAGCAGCAGGAGCATCACCAGTATCAGCACCGGCCACTTGACGATCGTCCACAGTGTCTTGGGTGCGTTGCCGAGCTTCAGCGCGTCGCCGATCGCGTCGGTGACCGGGCCGCTGACGATCAGGATGACCGCGACCACCGCCAGCAGCACCAGCGCGGTTGCCGTCACGAGCAGTTGAAGCGGGCGCAGCTTGTAGATCGGCCGCCCCTCGGCCACCCCGTAGATGGCGTTCGACGCGCGGGTGAAGGCACCGATGAACCCGGACGCCGACCACAGCGCGCCGATGAGGCCGAAGCTGAGCAGCACGCTGGCCGAGTCTTGATCGGTGACGCTCTTGATGATGCTGACGACGTTGTCGTTGGCCACTACCGAACCGGCGCCCACGTCCTTTGCCAAGTCGGTGATGGTGGTGACCGTCTGCTCGCCCTTGGAGACCAGCCCGACGAGCGCGACGATGACGATGAGGCTGGGGAAGAGGGCGAGCACGCCGTAGTACGTGAGCGCGGCCGCCCAGTCGGTGCAGTTGTCCTTCATGAAGCCCTTGGCGCTGCGGACCAGTACGCCGCGCCACGTCGACCAGCGCAGGTCGCGCAGCCCGCGGGGAATGCTCATCCGGTCGGCTGCCGTCGTTGCCATGCCCGCCGGTACCCGGGTGTGACCAGGCACAAACGTTTGCGTGTCGATGAACGGGGGAACCGCGATCGAAGAGGCAATGTGAGGAGGTCGCCATGCCGGCACGCAAGGAGATGCCCAGCACACTGAAGCGCTCGCCGAAGAAGGCGCAGGAGACGTGGGCGAAGGCGCACGACTCGGCGGTCGATACGTACGGCGAGGGTGAGCGTTCGCACCGCACCGCCTTCTCTGCGCTCAAGCACTCGTTCGAGAAGGTCGGTGACCGCTGGGAACCCAAGAACGGCAAGGGGCCGAGCGACGCTCAGGCCGCCCGCAGCCGCCGGGCCAAGCCGGCCAAGACGGCGGGTGGGGTCGACGCGAACGCCTCCAAGGAGCACCTGATGGAGGTCGCGAAGAGGCTCGAGATCCGCGGCCGGTCCCGGATGACCAAGTCGGAACTGGTCGACGCGATCCAGAAGGCGAACAACCGCAAGACCGCCAAGGCTCGGAGCAAGTAGCAGCTCAGCGTCGGGGTGCTTGGGCGAGGTGGCCGACCTTCGTGACGGTCATCTCGTCCAGCAACTCCGGGCCGTACCCGAAGCCCTGGCCGCTGCCGCGCCGGGGGTGGGCCGCGCCGCCGGGCGCGCCGCCGAACACCGCGTTCACCTTGACGGTGCCGACCGGCAGCTCCCGCCAGGCCCGCTGGGCGTGCTCCCAGGAACCGGTCAGCACGGTCGCGGCCAGCCCATAGGGCGAGTGGGCCGCGCGGGACAGGGCCTCGTCGAAGGAGTTCACCACCATCACCGGCGCGACCGGGCCGAACGTCTCCTCGCGCATGACCGCCATGTCATCGGTGCAATCCGCGAGCACGGTCGGTGCATAGTACGCGCCGGGACCGTCCGGGACGGTGCCGCCGCACAGGAGGCGTGCACCCCCGGCCATCGCCTCGGTCACCTGCGCGTGCACCTGGTCCCGGTGCCTGCGGTCAACGAGCGGGCCAAGGTCGGTGCGCGGGTCGCGCCCCGGACCGACCCGCAGCTCGTGGCACGCCTGGACAAGTGCGGCGAGGAACTGCGGCGCGGTAGCTCGGTGCGCGTACACCCGCTCGACCGCGACGCAGATCTGCCCCGAGTTCGCGAACGCGCCCAGCGCCACCTGTTCCGCCGCCCACTGCGGGTCGACGTCCTCATCGACGATCAAAGGATCGCTGCCACCGTTCTCCAGCAGCGCCTTCGCGCCGGTGCGCGCGCACGCCGCCGCGATCGAGCGGCCCGCCGCCGTGGAGCCCACATGCGCGACCACGTCGACCTCGTGCCCGGCCAGCGCGGCGCCGACATCACCGCCGCCGGTCAGCAGCGACAGCACCCGGGTCGGCAGGTGTTCGTTGAGAAGCCGGGCGAGCAGCCAGCCGGTCGCGGGCGCGCGCTCGCTCGGCTTGTAAACGACCGTGTTGCCCGTCACCAGCGCCGCGCCGAGCAGGCCACAGGAGACGGCGACCGGGTCGTTCCACGGGGTGATGACCGCGACGACGCCGCGCGGCTCGTACGCCATCAGGTCGATCGCGTGCGCGCCGCCGGCCAGCGCCTTGCCGCGGTGGAGCGGACCAAGCTCGGCGTACTGGCGCAGCGTCCCCACGCCGGCCTCTACGGAGGCCCGCGCGCCATCCAGTGGCTTGCCCATCTCCGCGGTCATCGCCTCGGCCAGCCGGTCGGCCGCGGACTCGACCGCGTCGGCCGCCAAGCGCAGCGCGGTGCCACGGTCGGCGGGCGCCATCCGGGCCCAGGCCGGCGCGGCCTGCTGGGCGCCCTTCACCGCCGCGTCCACGTCGGCGGGCGAGGCCATGGGCACTCGGCTCACCGGCCGGCCGTCCGCCGGGTCACACACCGTCAGGTCCCCGCTTCCGGGCAACCACTCACCGTCAACGAGCTGCTCCACCTCGTACATGCGGAGGTGATCCCCCGGGCGGGGGTGCGCGAAACGCGCGACAATGGGACCGATGGTCGACGCTGTCGTAATCGGAGCGGGGCACAACGGCCTCGTCGCCGCCAACCTGCTCGCCGATGCTGGCTGGGACGTTCTGGTGCTGGAGGCCACCGGTGCGCCGGGCGGCGCGGTGCGGTCGGGCGAGGTCACCGCGCCCGGCTACCTGAGCGACCTCTTCAGCTCGTTCTATCCGCTCGGATACGCCTCACCGGTGATGCGCGGGCTGCGCCTGACCGAGCACGGGCTCAGCTGGCGGCACGCCCCCGAGGTGCTCACCCACGTGCTGCCCGACGGGCGGGCGGCCACGCTGAGCCGCCGGCCGGAGACCACGGCGGCGTCCGTCGAACAGTTCGCCCCGGGTGACGGGACGCGCTGGCTCGACGCGTACGCCGAGTGGTCCGGCCTTTCCCAGCCGCTGCTCGACGCGCTGTTCACGCCGTTCCCGCCGGTGGCCGGCACGCTGGCGGCGCTGCGGCGGCTGCGGACGGCCGGGGCGCTGCGGATGGCGCGCCGGCTCGTGCTGCCCAGCCGCCAGCTCGGTGGCGAGATGTTCGAGGGCGAGGGCGCCCAGTTGCTGATGGCTGGCTGCGCGCTCCATACCGATCTGTCCCCCGACGACGTCGCCAGCGGCATCTACGGCTGGTTGCTCGCCATGCTGGGGCAGGAGTTCGGGTGGCCGGTGCCCGCCGGGGGCGCGCAGCAGATCACCGACGCGCTCGTGCGCCGGCTGCGGGCCCGCGGTGGGCGCATCGAGTACGACGTGCGCGTCGACCGGGTGCTGACAGCGCGCGGCCGGGCGATGGGAGTGTCCACTGTGGGCGGCCGCCGTTGGCGGGCCCGCCGTGCCGTGCTCGCCGACGTGCCGGCACCGTCGCTGTACCTGCACCTGGTCGGCGCGGCGCTGCTGCCACCCCGGTTGGTGACCGACCTGGAGCACTTCAAGTGGGACGGTTCGACGGTCAAGGTGGACTGGGCGCTTGCCGGCCCGATGCCCTGGAAGCACAGCGCGGCGGCTGGTGCGGGCACCGTACACGTGGGCGCCGACCTGGATGGCCTGACGAAGTACGCGGCCGCGCTGGCGTGCGGTGAGGTGCCGCGGCACCCGTTCCTGCTCGTCGGGCAGATGACCACCGCCGACCCGGCGCACTCACCACCTGGCACCGAGTCGCTGTGGGCCTACACACACCTGCCGTTCCGTCTGGATTGGACAGCCGACGACGTGGCCGAGCACGTGGCGCGCATGGAGGCGGTGCTGGAGGAGTACGCGCCGGGCTTCGGGAGGCTGGTGGTGGGGCGGCACGTGGCCGGCCCCGCCGACCTGGAGCGGGAAAACCCCAGCCTCGTGGGCGGCGCGGTGGGTGGCGGCACCGCGGCGGCGTACCAACAGCTGTTTCTGCGGCCGATTCCCGGGCTGGGCCGGGCGGACACGCCGATCGACCGGCTGTATCTGGCCAGCTCGTCGGCGCACCCGGGCGGCGGCGTGCACGGCGGCCCCGGCGCCAACGCGGCCCGTGCCGCTCTGGCCCGCGACCGGGCCCTGACCGGCGCCGTCTACAAGGCGGCGATCGCCGCCGCGCACCGCGCCATCTACCGGTGATCGAAGACCCGGTCGGCGGTGGTGGGGCGGCCGAGTAGCCAGCCCTGACCCAGGTCGCAGCCGATCGCGCGGAGGCGTTCCAGCTGGGCGGCGGTCTCGATGCCTTCGGCCGTGACCGTGAGGTCCAATGTGTGTCCCAAGTGGACGAGCGTGGTGAGCACCGCCTCGTCGGTGCGGCCGGCGAGGCCCGGACGGCCAAGGCTCGCGCTGAACGCGCCGGCCAGCTTGATGCCGTGGACGGGCAGCCGTCGCAGGTACGCGAGGCTGCAGTACCCGGTGCCGAAGTCGTCGAGCGCGATCCGCACGCCGAGGCCGGCGAGGGCGTGCAGGTTGGCGACCGCGTCGGCCTCGGCGGTCATGACGTCGCTCTCGGTGATCTCGAGCTGTAGCAGCTCGGCCGGCAGGCCGGTGCGGTCGAGCACGGTGGCGACGTCGGCCGCGAGGCTGGGATGGCAGAGCTGCCGGGCGGCCAGGTTGACGCTCACCACCGGCGGCTCGGGCCGGGCGGTGCGCCACCGCACGGCCTGCCGGCACGCCCGCTCCAGCAGGTGGATGCCTAACGGCACGATGAAACCGGAGTCTTCGGCCAGGTGGATGAAGCGCGCCGGCGGCAGCTCGCCGAGCTCCGGGTGATGCCAGCGGGCCAGCCCTTCGACCCCGGCCACCGAGCCGTCGGCGAGGCTCATCAGCGGCTGGTACGCCAGGCTGAACTCGCCGCGGGCCAGCGCGCCGGGCATCTCCGCCGACAGCTTGTAGCGGGCGACCTCGCGGGCGCTACGTATCTCGTCGAAGAGCTCGAAGCGGTCGCGCCCCTCGGCCTTGGCCCAGTACAGGCTCATGGCGGCGGCCCGCAGCGCGTCGACCGGGTCGGCGGCGTCGACGGCGCGCTCGACGACGCCGGCGCTGGCGGTCATCGGCAGCTCGTGCCCGTCGATGTGGAACGGCGCCCGGAGCGCGGCGAGGGCCCGGTCGGCGGGCTTCACCGCGTCTTCCGGCCCTTCTGTGTCGCGGATCAGCAGCGCGAACTGGTCGCCGCCGAGATGAGCGAGGGAGCTGGCGCGGCGACGCCTGGACCGAGGAGCGAAGCGACGAGGGAAGGCGTCGCCTTCGGCGCCGCGCGACTGAGCGAGTCCGGAGTCAGAGCCTTCGGCGCCGCGCGACTGAGCGAGTCCGGAGTCAGAGCCTTCGGCGCCGCGCGACTGAGCGAGTCCGGAGTCAGAGCCTTCGGCGCCGCGCGACTGAGCGAGTCCGGAGTCACAGTGCGCGGCCTCGTCGCAGAACAGCGACAGGCGCTCGGCCACCGCGACCAGTAGCCGGTCGCCGACCGCGTACCCGAGGCTGTTGTTGACAGCGGTGAAGCGGTCGATGCCGATCACGCAGACGCCGAAGCGCTCCGGCGGGTCGGGCGCGGTGCGCAGCGCAGCGAGCCAGTGGGTGACCAACGCGCGGTTGGGCAGGCCGGTCAGGGCGTCGTGGAGCGCGGCGTGGCGCAGCCGCTCCTCGCTGCGCCGCAGCGCCTGCTCAGCCTCGGTGCGCGCGGCGATGTCGGCTCGGCGCAATGAGTCCTGCTTGTCGAGTGTGCGGTCCTGCAGCGCGGCGGTGTATCCCATGCAGAGGGCCTCGACCAGCGCGGTCAGCCGGTCGCGGCTGATTAGGCCGTGCAGTTCGAGGTCGGCGAGCAGCCGGGTGCTGAGCAGCGTGACGGTGCGGCCGAGGGCCTCCGGGGCGATCGCGTCGGCCTCGGCCAGATCTGTGCCGACCTGGTAACCGCCGTACGCGTCGAACGGATCGGCGGTCAGCGCGGCCGCCAGCCGCTCGGTCAGGTCGAGGAAGAACGCCTCGCGCTCGGCCCGGGTCATCAGCACGTAGCTGGCCTCGTGCACCGCCTGGCCCCAGGCGAGCGCGAACCGTCGCGCGGCGGTCATGGCTTGCGTCCCACGCCGCCGTAGTTCGCCGACATCTCCGGCCGTTCGGGCACGTCTTCCGGCGACTCCGGCCGCCACTCCGGCACCCAGACGAGGCCCGGCTCGACCAGCTCGAACCCTTCGAAAAAGCGCAGGATCTCGGCGTGCGCGCGCATGGCCAGCGGGGTGGTCGTGCTCTCGGTCATCTCCATGATCTTGTGGAACTCGTCGGGGCGGCTCTCGTAGGTCGCGTGGCCGATCACCAGGTAGCTGCCCGGTGCCAGCGCGTCCTTGAGGGTGGCCACCGCGCCGTACGGGTCGCGCTCGTCGCGCACCGCGTGCAACACCGCCACCATCAGCAGCGCGATCGGCTGGTCGAGGTCGAGCAGCCCGCGCACGTCGGGGTGGCCGAGGATAGCCCGCGGCTCGCAGAGGTCTTCGCGGATCACGGTGGCGTTGGGGTTGCCGGCCAGGATCTGGCGGCTGTGGGCCACCGCGACCGGGTCGATGTCGACGTACGCCACCCGCGCGCCAGGGTCGACCTTCCGCGCGATCTCGTGCACGTTGCCCACGGTGGGGATGCCGGACCCGATGTCGAGGAACTGGCGGACGCCGACGCTCAGGGCGAACCGGACGGCGCGGTGCAGGAAGGCGCGGTTGACCCGGGCCTGCCGCCGCGCGTCTGGCATCAGTGTGACTATGCGTTTGGCCAGCTCGCGGTCTGCGGCGAAGTTGTGCGATCCACCAAGTAGGTAGTCGTACGCCCTGGCGAGGGTGGCTGTGCCCATGTCGACGTCCTCGGCGTTCGTCACGGTCTTGAGTATCCTGTGTCCGGGGTCACACCTCAAACCGTCTGCCGGCCCGTAAGGGATGAAATCCGGGCGGCACCGGATCCGTGGCGGCGCGTCTCGCGCCACCATCTCTGCATGCTTCGAACACTGTCCACACTGGGCCTCGCTGGCGTCACCCTCCTCGCCGCGGCGGCCTGCGGCGTCGCCGACATCGACACCTCCGCGGAGGAGGATCGGTACGGCGTGCCGGGTACGGTCACCGCGCTCGACGTGCGCGCCAACGCCGGCTCGGTGACGATCGTCGCCACCGATGGGCCGGTGCAGGTGCGGGAGACGCGCCGGTACTCCGACGAGCCGCCGCGCACCAGCCACCGCACCGAGGGCGGCACGCTCTACCTCGTCGACGACGGCTGCGACGGCAAGCGGCGGTTCAACTTCAAGTGCGAGACCGACTACCGCGTCGAGGTGCCGGCCGGCGTGACGGTGGCCCTGAAGGCGGACGCCTCCGAGGTGACGATCACCGGCATCACCGGCGCGCTCGACATCGCCACCGACGTCGGCGCGATCAAGGGGACCGGGCTCGCGGGCAAGACGAAGGCGTACACCAACGTCGGCGATGTCGACCTGCGGTTCGCGACCGTGCCGGCCAGCGTCGACACCTCCAACGACGTGGGCAGCACGGCGGTGTACCTGCCGTCGACCGGGTCGTACCGGTTCGACGTGGACGTGGAGCTGGGCGACCAGAACATCGATCTGCCCACTAGCCCCGACGCCAGGACGCTCGTGACGATGCGGGGCAATGTCGGCGACGTCTCGGTGCGGGCCGCCTAGGCCCTAGTTGTACCGGGTGCAGATCGCCTCGATCGTGACGAGGACCGCGAGGCTCTCTACCGCGAGCAGACCGATGAGCACGAGGAGCTGGATGGCGCCGGCCTGCACCGGGCTGGCGCCGCCGAGCAGCACACCGACGAACGCCCCGGGCAGGGTCACCAGGCCCACGGTCCGGGTCTGGTCGAGCGCCGGCACGAGCGCGGTCGCCGCCTTCGGCCGGGCGATCTCGAGTGCGGCGTCGCGGCGCATCAGCCCGATCGCGAGGCCCGCCTCATACTCGCCGTGCCGGGTGCGCAGCTCGTCCAGCGCTCGCCGGCCGGCCAGCGAGGTCGCGGTCATCGCGCCGCCGATGAGGATGCCGGCGATCGGCACGACGGAGATGCCCTTCAGCGGCACCAGGCCGGAGGCGAGTAGCAGCGTGAGCACCGGCGCGACCCCGGCCGCGATGGCCGCGGCGGCGATCCACCACGCGGACCAGCCGTCGCCGACGCGCCGGGCCGCGGTGAGGGCGGCGACGGTGTACATCAGACCGATGAACGCGGACGTGAGCAGCCCGTGGCGGAGGACCACGACGATGATCACCGACACGGCGGCCAGCTGCACCGCGGCCCGGAGGGACGCGGTGAGCACCGCGCGCCCAACGCCGAGCCTCCCGGCGTAGGCCACCCCGGCTCCAGCGAGGGCGAGCACGCCGAGCACAACCCCAAGCAGCGGTCCGATCGGCACATCTGTCTCGGTCACGCCGTAGATGATCTCCCGGCGAGCAGGCGGTTGTCGCCTCGACAGCGTTGATCAGGACTTCTGGCGGGTCGCCACGTCGGAGAGCCTGCGGAGCGATTCGACATTGCGTCGGTGCAAGATCAGGTCGTTCAGCTTCGTCCTCAGCCAGCGCGCCGGGCCGGCGGTGAAGTCTTCGCCGATCGTGACCTTGGTGCGGCCGGGGGAGACCTCGGTCAGGGACAGGATCACCTCGGCCTCGCCCAGGGGCCACATGTGGGGGCGCACCACCAGCTCGCGGTGCGGGTCGGAGCGCAGCACGACCGTCTTGTCACGCAGCGAGAGGGGCCACGGCCCCGCCTTGTGGTAGAGGTGCGCGCCGGGTGCCGGCCACGAGTCGTCGACGTTACGGACGTGTGCCGTGCCGACGACCCAGTCGCTGTACGTCCAGCCGTCGGCCAGTACCGCCCACACCCGCTCGGGCGAGGCATCGATGACCCGTTCCACGACCGCCATGTCAGTGCAGGTACCCGCGTTGGGGACAGGTGTAACCGGTAAGTCTTCGGGTACCAGCGGCCCATGCGCGTACTCGGTGTCAACGCGATCTTCCACGACCCCGCCGCGGCGCTGGTGGTCGATGGCCAGGTGGTGGCGGCAGCGGAGGAGGAACGGTTCAGCCGGCGCAAGCACGGCAAGCGGCCAGTGCCGTTCTCCGCGTGGGAACTGCCGGAACTGTCCGCCGCCTGGTGCCTGGCCAGCGCGGGCCTGGACCCAGGCGACCTGGACGCGGTGGCGTACTCGTTCGACCCGGCGCTCTGCCTGCCTGAGCGCGACGGAGATCCTTGGGACTGGCTGCGCCAGCGGTACGCCGAACGCGCGCCGCACTTCCTCGCGACCGCGCTGCCCGGGCTCGACCCGGGCGCGGTGCGCTTCGTGCCCCATCACGTGGCGCACGCCGCCTCGGCGGGGCTCGCCATGCCGTACCGGGACGGCGACAGCGCGGTGCTGGTGCTCGACGGGCGTGGCGAGTCGGCCAGCCATCTGGCCGGGGCCTACCGCGACGGCGTGCTGGAGCCGCTGTACAGCCAGGCACTCCCGCACTCGCTCGGGCTGCTGTACGAGGACCTGACGCGGCACCTCGGCTTTCTGCACTCCAGCGACGAGTACAAGGTGATGGCGCTTGCCTCGTACGGTGCTCCGAAGCACCTCGGGGTACTGCGCGAGCTGATCCGGAGCACCGGCGAGGGCGGTTTCGTGGTCGAGCGGATCGATTGGGGCGCACTCGCGAAGGCCCGACCCGCGCACGCGGACCTCGCCGAAGAGCACGCCGACCTTGCCGCGAGCGTGCAGGTGCGGCTCGAAGAGGTGTTGCTCGACCTGGTCCGGTGGGTGCACGAGGCGGCCGGTGGGCCGCGCACGCTCGCGATGGCCGGTGGAGTCGCGCTCAACTGCGTCGCGAACGCCCGGATCGCCGCCGAGGGGCCGTTCGACCGGGTGTGGGTGCAACCCGCCGCGGGCGACGCGGGCACCGCGCTGGGGGCGGCCCTGCACGTCGCGCGCGAGCTGGACGACCGCACCGCACCCATGCCCGGCGCCGACCTCGGCCGCGGCTGGTCCGACGAGGAGATCGAGGCAGAGCTGCGGCGGGCGGCGCTGCCCTACACACGGCCGCCGTCGATCGCGGCGGAGGCGGCCCCGGTACTGGCCGGTAGCGGCATCGTCGCCTGGTACCAGGGGCGCAGCGAGTACGGGCCGCGGGCGCTCGGGCACCGGTCGCTGCTCGCCCACCCGGGTGACCGCGACACCACCGTCCGGATGAATGCTGTGAAGGGGCGCGAGCAGTTTCGTCCGATCGCACCGATGGTGCGCGCCGAGCGAGCGGCCGAGATCTTCGAGGGCAATCTTCCGAGCCCGTACATGCTGTTCGTGCACCGGGTGAAGCCCGCGTGGCGGGAGCGGATCCCCGCCGTCGTGCACGTCGACGGTACGGCCCGGGTGCAGACGGTGGACCGGGAGAGCGAGCCGCTGGTCGCGGAGATGCTGGCCGAGTTCGACCGGCTGACCGGGCTGCCGGTCGTGGTCAACACGTCTCTCAACACCGCGGGGCGGCCGATGGTCGACACGCCGCGCGAGGCGATGGAGCTGTTCGGCTCCGCGCCCGTCGACCTGCTGGCGATGGGGCCGTTCGCGGTGCACCGGGTCGGCGCGTTCCGATGAACGTCTCGATCGTCATCCCGACGGTGGGGAGGCCTAGCCTCGGGGTGCTGCTCGAGGCGCTCGCGCGGGGTGTGGACGACCGGGTGGAGATCCTGATCGTCGACGACCGCGGGCCGGTGGACCGCGCCGAGCCACTCGTGGTCCCGGCGACGCTGTCCGCGTACACGAAGGTGCTGGCGGGCGGCGGCGCGGGACCTGCGGCGGCGCGCAACGTGGGTTGGCAGGCCGCCCGATCCGAATGGATCGCGTTCCTGGACGACGACGTGGTGCCGGACCCGGACTGGTTCGCGCGCCTGGCGCGCGATCTCGACGTCCCGCCCGACGTGGGCGGCGTGCAGGGCCGGGTCCGGGTGCCGCTGCCGGCGCACCGGCGGCCGACCGACTGGGAACGCTCGACGGCCGGCCTGGCGCGGGCTCGCTGGATCACCGCGGACATGGCGTACCGGTCGGCCGCGCTGACGGCGGTCGGCGGGTTCGACGAGCGGTTTCCGCGCGCGTACCGAGAGGACACCGAGCTGGCGCACCGAGTGCGGCAGGCCGGGTGGCGGCTGCTGGTCGGTGCAAGGGCGGTGAGTCATCCGGTGCGCCCCGAGGGGCCGTGGGCGAGCCTGCGGGCACAGCGCGGGAACGCGGACGACGCGTTGCTGCGCCGGATGTACGGTCCCCGGTGGCGGGCGCTGCTGGAGATCGCGCCGGGACGGCGACGCCGGCACGTCGCGACGACAGCCGCGCTGGTCGCGGCCTTGATCGCCCCGCGCACTCCGGTTGGGATGCTGGGCGCGGCCGGCTGGCTGGCGGGTACCGCGGAGTTCGCGCTGGCACGGGTCGGGCCCGGTCCCCGGACGCCGCGCGAGATCGTGACCATGGCCGTGACGAGCGCGGCCATCCCGCCACTCGCCACCATGCACTGGCTGCGCGGCTGGTGGGCGGGGCGTGGCGCCCGCCCGTTTGGCGAGGTCAGGTGATGTTTACTTCACCTTCTCCCGGGCACTCGCCTCTCGTGCTTTTCGACGTGGTTCTGTTCGATCGGGACGGCACGCTCGTCGTAGACGTTCCATACAACGGGGATCCTGACCAGGTACGCCCGGTGGCTGGGGCGCGCGCCGCGCTCGACCGGCTCCGGGCCGCCGGGCTGAAACTCGGCGTGGTGACGAACCAGTCCGGCCTGGCGCGCGGCCTGTTCACCGCCGCTGACCTGGCCCGGGTGAACGCACGCGTCGACGAGTTGCTCGGGCCCTTCGACACCTGGCAGGCGTGCGTGCACGGTCCCGGCGACGGGTGCCGGTGCCGCAAGCCGGCGCCCGGGATGATCCTCGACGCCGCGCGGGCCCTCGGTACCACGCCAGAGCGCTGCGTCGTCGTGGGTGACATCGGCAGCGACATGATCGCCGCTGGTGCTGCCGGAGCCGCGGGGATCCTGGTGCCGACCGAGGTCACCCGGGCGGAGGAGGTCGCCGCGGCCCCAGCGGTGGCTGGCGACCTGGGCGGGGCGGTAGATGTGATCCTGCGCCGGCAGCGACTCGTGGCCAGCCCAGCGGGGGTACGCCGCCGCACCGTCCTCGTCGCCCGCCCTGACTCGGCGGGCGATGTGCTGGTGACGGGCCCCGCGATCCGGGCGGTGGCGGCGGGCGCCGAGCGCGTCGTCATGCTGTGCGGGCCGCGCGGGCGGGCCGCGGCCGAGCTGCTACCCGGCGTCGACGAGCTCATCGAGTGGCGGGTGCCGTGGATCGACCCGGAGCCATCGGCAGTGGATCGGTCCACAGTGGATCTAGTGAGGGATCGGGTTGCCGCGGCCGGCGTCGAAGAGGCCGTCATCTTCACCTCGTTCCACCAGTCGCCGCTGCCGCTGGCACTGGTGCTGCGGATGGCCGGCGTGGGCAGGATCTCCGCGATCAGCGATGACTATCCCGGCTCCCTTTTGGACGTACGGCACCGGGTGCCGCTCGGCCTGCCCGAGACGGAGAGAGCGTTGTCGCTGGCCGCCGCGGCCGGCTTTCCGCTTCCGCCGGACGACGGACCCACACTGCGGCTGCGCGAGCTCCCCCCGGCTGGGCTGCCACTCGGATACGTGGTGGTGCACCCCGGCTCGTCGGTGCCGGCCCGTGCCTGCCCACCGCAGCGGTGCGCGGAGATCGTCACCGCGCTGGCCGATGCGGGGCACCGCGTCGTGGTGACCGGCGGTCCGGACGAGCGTTCGCTCAGCGGCCGGGTCGCCGGCTCGGTAGGTGTGGACCTGGGTGGGCAGACGTCGCTTGGTGAGCTCGCCGCGATCATCGCTGGCGCCGGCTGCCTGGTCGTCGGCAACACCGGGCCGGCGCACCTGGCGGCTGCCGTCGGCACGCCCGTGGTGAGCCTCTTCGCACCGACCGTCTCCTTCGGACAGTGGGGCCCGTACCGCGTGCCGTGGGTGCGGCTGGGTGAGGCGGCCGCCCCGTGCCGGCACACCCGGGCGTCGACGTGCCCGATACCCGGCCACCCCTGCCTGGCCAGTGTGGATCCGCACGCGGTCGTCGAAGCCGTCCGCCTGGTGGGTGTGCGATGAACGTGTTGCTCTGGCACGTGCACGGCTCGTGGACGACCGCGTTCGTACACGGCAAGCACCGGTACCTCGTGCCGGTGACGCCCGACCGCGGGCCGTGGGGCCTGGGCCGGGCACGCACGTACTCGTGGCCGGACACGGTGGTCGAGGTTCCGCTGCATCGGCTTTCCTCCGAAGAAATCGACATCGCTATCCTCCAGCGCCCGTCCGAAGTGGACCTGCTGGACGCCCTGCTCGGTCGTCGCGTGCCCAGGATCTACGTCGAGCACAACACCCCCAAGGGTGACGTGCCGGACAGCCGGCACCCCATGGCCGACCGGGACGACCTGCTCGTCGTGCACGTCACCCACTTCAACGACCTGTTCTGGGACACCGGCGACACCCGCACCGCCGTCGTCGAGCACGGCATCGTCCCGCCCACCGCCTCCTACACGGGCGAGCTGGACCGGTTCGCCGTGGTGACCAACGAGCCGGTACGCCGCGGCCGGGTCACCGGCACCGACCTGATGCCGCGGTTCGCGGCCGTGGCGCCGCTCGACGTGTACGGCATGGGCGTGGCCGGCCTGGCCGTACCGGACGTGACTGCCCACGAAGACGTTCCGCAGGCGCGGATGCACGCGGAGGTCGCGCGCCGCCGCGCCTACCTGCACCTGTGCCGCTGGACGTCGCTCGGGCTCAGCCTCATCGAGTCGATGGCGATGGGCATCCCAGTCGTGGCGCTCGCCACCACCGAAGCCGTCGCCGCAGTTCCGCCGGACGCGGGCGTTCTCAGTACCCGGGTCGACACGCTCGTCGAAGCCGCACAGTGGCTCCTCGAGGAGCCCGAGGCGGCGCGCCGTCTTGGCGCCCGGGCGCGTGAGGCCGCCGGCACCCGCTACGGCCTCGATCGTTTCCTCGCCGATTGGGACCGGCTGCTTGAGGAGGAAGTATGCGCATCGCGATGATCTCAGAGCACGCGAGCCCACTGGCCTCGCTGGGCGGCGAGGACGCGGGCGGCCAGAACACGCACGTCGCCGAGTTAGCCGCGGCCCTCGTCGACCAGGGTCACGAGGTGCGCGTGTACACCCGCCGGGACGCACAGGAGCCGCCCGATCTGGTGCGGATGGACGGCGTCACGGTCGTGTACGTGCCCGCCGGCCCACCCGAGGCGCTGCCGAAGGATTCCCTCCTGCCGTACATGAAGGACTTCGGGCGTCGGCTGGTCGAGCAGTGGCGCGGCGACTGGACACCCGACGTGGCGCATGCGCACTTCTGGATGAGCGGGCTCGCCGCTCTCACCGCTGGAAGGCAGACCGGGGTCCCGGTGGTGCAGACATACCACGCGCTCGGCACCGTCAAGCGCCGGTACCAGGGGGCGGCGGACACCAGCCCGCCCAAGCGGATCGGGTACGAGCGGGCGCTCGGCCGAGCCGTCGACCGCGTGATCGCGCAGTGCCAGGACGAGGTGCGGGAACTGGTGCGCATGGGCGTTCCACGGTCGCGCCTGGCGGTCATCCCGTCCGGTGTCAACAGCGAGAAGTTCACGCCCGAGGGGCCGACCGTGCCTCGTGACCCGAACCGGTCCCGCGTCCTCACGGTCGGCCGGCTCGTGGAGCGCAAGGGCTTCGCCGACGTGATCCGGGCCATGCGCGCGTTGCCCGACGCGGAATGCGTCATCGTCGGCGGGCCGCCAGGCTCCAGCGTGGACGACGACCCACTTGCCCAGAAGCTGCGTGCCGAAGCCGAGGCGGCCCGCGTGGCCGACCAGGTCCGGCTCGTCGGCGCGGTGCCAGCAAGTGAAATGCCGAGTTGGTACCGGTCGGCCGACGTGGTCGCTGCCGCACCGTGGTACGAGCCGTTCGGACTGGTGCCGCTGGAGGCAATGGCCTGCGGTATACCTGTGGTCGGGACAGCTGTCGGCGGGATCACAGACACCGTCGTGGATGGATTGACCGGTGATCTGGTGCCGCCGCGCGACCCGCGGGCGCTCGGCGTCGCGCTGCGCAGACTGCTCGCCGACCCCGTGCGACGTTTCACGTACGCCACCGCCGCCGTCGACCGAGCACGCCAGTGCTACTCGTGGAAGCGGGCCGCCGAACAGCTCATCGCGGTGTACGAGGCGGTCGGCGGCCTGCGCCGGCCGAGCGGGGCGGTGGCCTGATGTCGTCGGTACTCGACAGCCACCTGGCGGCGTTCGCGTCCGCGTTGGTCCCGTATCGGCAGGTCGCCGGCAAGCTGGCCCGCTGGGGCACCGAACTGGCGCGTACGCTCGCCGCGGGCGGTAGGTTGCTGGTCGCCGGAAACGGCGGGAGCGCCGCCGAGGCCCAGCACCTCGCCGCCGAACTGGTCGGCAAGCTGCGCGACGACCGCCAGCCGCTGTCCGCCATCGCGTTGACCGCCGAGACGTCGTCGCTGACCGCCATCGGCAACGACTACGGGTTCGAGGAGGTCTTCGCGCGGCAGGTAAGGGCGCACGGCCGCCCGGACGACGTCTTGCTACTGATGTCGACCAGCGGACGCAGCACCAACCTGCTCGCTGCCGCTGAGGCAGGCGCCGAGGCGGGGCTGCGCGTGCTGGCTTTCACCGGACAGAGCCCGAACCCCTTGGCCGAGCTGTGCTCCGACGTCCTGGCGGTGCCGTCGTCTGACCCGCAGGTCGTGCAGGAGCTGCACCTGGTCTCGGTACACGTGCTGTGCGAGCACATCGACCTGGCGCTGCCGACGCTGGTCGCGCGCCGTCCGGCCCTCTCGTTCGTGAGGTCTTCGTGATTGTCGTGGTGGGTGACACGCTGCTGGATCGTGATGTGGATGGCGCGGTGGAACGGCTGTGCCCGGACGCCCCAGCGCCCGTCCTCAATGAACGGTCGGCATTGGAGCGCCCCGGTGGAGCAGGGCTGGCGGCGGTGCTCGCCGCGCGGTACGGCGGCGACGTCGTCCTGGTGACCGCGCTCGCCGACGACGCGGGCGGGGCCTGCTTGAGCGAGCTGCTGTCCGCGGCCGGTGTCAAGGTGTACGCCCTGCCAATGCGCGGCGCGACGCCGGAGAAGGTGCGGCTGCGCGCCGACGGGCGAGTGATGCTGCGGCTCGACCGCGGCGGTGCGCCCGGCGCGGTGGGCGAGGCGCCCGACGCGGCGCTCGCGGCGCTCCGCGACGCCACCGCGATTCTGGTCAGCGACTATGGCCGCGGGCTCGTCCGGCAACCGGACCTGCGGGCGGCGCTCGGGAGGGCGTCCGCGCCGGTCGTCTGGGATCCACACCCGCGCGGCCCGGCACCGGTGCCGGGCGTACGGCTCGCCACACCCAACGAGGCGGAGGTGCGCCGGCTCGCTTCCGCCGGCTCGTCCGGCTCTGAGGTCGACGGCGGCAGCCGTATCGCCGTGGCGACGGCGGGTGCGCAGGAGCTTCGGCGGCGCTGGCGTGCCGGCGCGGTCGCGGTCACGATGGGCGCCGACGGCGCGTTGCTGTGCCACGCCGGCCCCACGCCACTGGTCGTACCAGCGTCCGTCGTGGACGGTGGCGACGCGTGCGGTGCGGGCGATAGCTTCGCGGCGGCGGTGACGGTGGCGCTCGCGGGCGGCGAGCTGATGTCGCGCGCGGTCGAGCAAGCCGTACGGGACGCCACGGCGTACGTGTCGTCCTCGTTGTTGTCTTCTTCTTCGCCGCGGCCTTCCCCCGGCGGGGTTGGTCGGGACGCAGCCGGTGAGGTGCTGTCGCGGGTGCGGGCCGCTGGCGGGCAGGTGGTCGCCACCGGCGGCTGCTTCGACCTGCTGCACGCCGGTCACGTCGCGACCCTGGAAGCGGCCCGCCGGCTCGGTGACTGCCTGGTGGTCTGCCTCAACTCCGACGCCAGCGTCCGAGGGCTCAAAGGCCCCGAACGGCCGGTCGTGGGCGAGGCCGACCGGGCACGGCTGCTCGCCGCACTCGGCTGCGTCGATGCCGTCGTCGTCTTCGACGAGTCCACACCGGAGGCCGTGCTGACCTGGCTGCGCCCCGACGTGTGGGTCAAGGGCGGCGACTACGGCTCCGACGCGGCCGAACTGCCCGAGGCCGACCTGATGCGGCGCTGGGGCGGCCAGGCCGTTCTCGTGCCGTACCTGGACGGTCGTTCCACCAGCACCATGATCGCCGCTGCGCGGGAGGGAGCACGATGAGGAGCGTTCTGGTCACCGGAGGTTCGAGCGGCCTCGGCGCCGCCGTCGTCACCGCCGCCGCGAAGGAAGGCTGGCGGCCGTACGTGCTGGACCGTCGGCCGCCGGCCGAAGGCGTGCCCTGGGCCGACTGCGACCTCGCCGACACCCGCGCCGCGGAGGAGGCGACCCGCGCCGCGGCCGCGTCACTGGGCGGTTTGGACGCGGTGGTCGCCGCCGCCGGTATGGACGTGCCCGGGCGACTCGCCGACGTGCCGGCGGAGACCTGGGAGCGCGTCATCGCCGTCGACCTGCTCGCCACGGCGGCGGTGGTCAGGGCGGCACTGCCATCGCTCGAACAGGCACACGGGACGATCGTCACGGTCGCGTCCACATTGGGCGTCAAGGCGGTCAGCGACGCCACCGCGTACTGTGCGGCGAAGTTCGGCGTGGTGGGCTTCACGCGGGCGCTCGCCGCCGAACTGGCCGGCAGCGTCGACGTCACGCTGCTGGTGCCGGGCGGCATGCGCACGGCGTTCTTCGACGAGCGCGACGAGCGATACAGGCCCGGCGCCGACGCCGTGCTCAACGACCCGGCCAGCGTCGCCGCGGCTGTGATGTTCGCACTCGACCAGCCCCCCGGCTGCGTCGTGCGGGAGCTCGTGGTCTGCGCCGACCAGGAGACCTCCTACCCATGATCCTGATACTTCGCGCTCTGGGCGTCGGTGACCTGCTCACCGTGGTGCCGGCGCTGCGGGGCCTGCGCGCGGCCTTCCCGGACCGCCCCCTTGTGCTCGCCGCGCCCGCGTGGCTGGGCCCGCTGGTCGACCTGATCGGTGGCATCGACGCGCTCGTACCGTGCGATGGGCTGGCGCCGCGCCAGCTGCCCGCTCCCAGTGTGGCCGTCAACCTGCACGGTCGCGGACCGCAGTCGCACCGGCTGCTCCGATCGGCCGGGGTGGCGCCGATGATGGCGTTCGCGTGCCGCGAGGCCGAGCACCACGAGGGTCCGGTGTGGACAGCGGAAGAGCACGAGGTGCGGCGCTGGTGCCGCATGCTGTCCTGGTACGGCGTCGCCACCGACCCGTCGGACCTGGCGGTGCGCCGCCCGCCACCACGGTCGGTGGGGTTGACCATCGTGCACCCGGGTGCCAAGGCGCCGGAACGGCGCTGGCCGGTGGCGCGGTTCGCCGCCGTGGCCGCCGCGTTGCGCGGGCGCGGCCACCGGGTGGTGGTCACCGGGTCGCCCGCCGAGGCGCCGCGCGCCGCTGACGTGGCCGCTCTCGCTGGCCTGCCACCCGGGGCGGTGCTGGCCGGCGACACCGACATCGGCGACCTGGCCGCGCTCGTCGCGCACGCCCGCCTGGTGGTCAGCGGCGACACCGGCATCGCCCACTTGGCCACCGCGTACCGGACCCCGTCGGTGACCGTGTTCGGCACGGTGTCACCCGCGCTCTGGGGGCCACCACCCGACCGGTCCGAACACCGGCCATTGTGGCGCGGAAAGCTCCTGGACGTAACCGTCGAAGATATACTGTCGGCTGTGGACGGAGTGCTCTGTGCGCCTACGCCGTAGCGACCCGAGCAGGCCCGGGTATGGCAGGCGCCGGCACGGGCGAGGGTTCGTGTACATCGACGAGGCGGGACGGCGGATCACCGACCCGGACGTGCTCGACAGGCTCCGGTCGCTGGTCATCCCGCCCGCTTGGCGCGAGGTTTGGATCAGCCCCGACGAGCGCGGCCACATCCAGGCCACCGGTGTCGACGCGGCCGGCCGCAAGCAGTACCTGTACCACCCCGTGTGGCGGACCAAGCGCGACGAGGCCAAGCACGACCACGTGCTGCGGGTGGCGCGCCGCCTGCCGCGGATGCGCAAGCGGATCGAGGCCGACCTGGCTGGCCGCGGGCTCGGCCGAGACCGCGTGCTGGCCGCGATCGCCAAACTCCTCGACATGGGCGCGTTCCGGGTGGGCGGCGAGCAGTACGCGTCAGGCGCCGACCCCACGTACGGTGTCGCGACCCTACGACCAGAGCACGCCAGCGCACAGCGCGGCTACGTGGTCCTCGAGTACCCGGCGAAGGGCGGCATCGAACAGATCAGTACGGTGAACGACCCGGCGGTGTGCGAGGTGCTGCGCTCATTGCGCCGGGCTCGGCGGGGACACGTGCGGCTGTTCGCCTACCGCAACGGGCGGCAGTGGCACGAGGTGCGCAGCGACGAGATCAACGAGTACCTGCGCGAGATCAGCCGCAGCGAGATGACCGCGAAAGACTTCCGCACCTGGCACGCGACGGTACTGGCGGCGGCGCGGCTGGCTGCGGCCGGGCCGCAGCCCTCGGCGACGAAGCGCCGCCGTACGGTAAGCGCCGTCATGCGGGAGGTGGCCGACCTGCTCGGCAACACGCCGGCGGTGGCGAGGGCCTCCTACGTGGACCCCCGCGTCCTCGACCTCTTCGCCGACGGCGTGGTGGCAGACCTCGACTCGACCAGCGACCGCGAGCGCGCCGTCCTCCAACTCCTGTCCGACTAGGCCACCCCACGCCGCCCAGGGGCGCCACACAACGGCGTCCTCGGGTTGAGGGCTTGAGCAGCGCGGCCTGGGTCAGCGGTCGGTTAGGCGAGCTCGGGCCTCGGGCCAGCGTGGAGCGGGAAAGGCGTGGGTGGCGAGGGGTTCGGGCACCGCCGCGACGCCCGGGCCGCCGTCTGCGAGCCAGTCGGTGATGGCCGCCACCGCCCTGTCGTCGAGAACGCCGCCGAGCCACACCGGGCGGGCGCCGGCGCTCCGGGCCGCCGGTGCTGGCTGTACGACGACCACATTGGACTGATCGCAGACGTTGAGGCATTCGCTGGCGCGTACCCGGTGCTGGTGACCCGCCGCTGCGCGCAACGTTCGCAGCTGGCCGTCGTGGTCGACGTCCGGGTGTTTCGACACGGTGCCGCAGCAGCAGCCGCGGCAGACCGTGACGGTGACGCGGTTCACGCGGAGCGGGCGGACGCCGGGGCGCGGCGGGGCACCAGCGACAGCGCGAACGTCAAGCCGAAAACCGTCCACAGTGCGGTCAGCTCGCCAAGCGATGCCACCCGGAAGTCCCACAGCAGGTCGGCCGGCATGGTGTCGGGCACCGGATCTGGGTTCGGCGGCCACGTCATGAGCAGCGCGACGTATCCGATCGCGGCGACCGCGACGGCGGTGGCCGTGCGGTGCTGCGCCGGCCACGAGCGGCCGGCGAGCCGGTGGTGCACCAGCAACGCGAGCCACGATATGGCGATCGCCGCGGCGATGAGGGTGAGGTACTGCACCGTGCGCTCGGTCACCGTGTCGGGATCACCGACGCCGGGTGGGTTCGCCGGGTACTTGACCGCCGGCAGGAGCGCCACCGTCACGAATCCGAGGAACGCGAGCAGTGCCGCGCGGCCGAAGTCGGTGCTGGCCGGCAGCCGGTGGCGTACGCCGGCGAAGACCACGGCCACGACGAGCGCGAGGCACACCGCGACCGCGACCGCGGCGACCGCACCACCGAAGACCTGCGTGCCGCGGCTGAACATGGGCTCCTCGTGCGAGGCTTCTTCGAGGGCGATCGCCTCGTCGAGGCGCGGCTCGACGAGGAGCAGCCCGACCAGCGCGGCCGCGAGGCCCGCGATCAGGCCGCAGAGCGCCCCCCGGCGCAGCACGGCGCCGAGTGTCAGGGACGTCACGGGGGTTAGTGGCAGGGCACGCCGAGCGCGTGCCGGCCGTCGTGTGTGAACTCGTGCAGCTGCTCGGCGAACGCGGTGCCGCTGAGCTGAAGCAGCACGTAGATGACGCCCAGCGCGACAGCGACGAGCAGCCACGCGAAGACGGGCACGCGGATGGGAGCAACCGATGTGGAGGGTGCGGGCGACGACATGCCAGGTGTTCCTCTCGTCCATGCCTCGTGGCGATCCGGTCAATGCCACGGCCGGTCTCCTGGCTCCCGGATCAGCACACTCCGCTCGGCCTTCCCGGACCAGTGTCGGCCCAGTGGCGTGGTGAGCGGAGCGCTCCCCGGTCACAGTGGCGAGGACCACGCCGGATTCACACCGGCTTCCCGTACACCGTGGCCTGGGCAGCGTATCGCTTCCTCACCTGCACCGCTAGCATGGCCGAGCGAGCGTGTGACGGAGGAACCCGGTGCGAGTCCGGGACGGTCCCGCCACTGTGACCGGGGTCAACCCGGGAGTCAGACACTTCGGGCGCTCGGCTCATCCGCACCGATACGCGGGCGTGGACACCCGCGGAAGGGACTCGCGCACATGCCCGCGCCATACCCGTTCTCAGCCGTCGTCGGCCTCGACGACCTGCGCACCGCACTCCTGCTGACCGCAACCAATCCCGCGATCGGGGGAGTGCTCGTGCGGGGCGAGAAGGGGACCGCGAAGTCGACCGTGGTCCGCGCGCTCGCCGGGTTGCTGCCGGAGCTGGACGTCGTCACGCCGTGCCGGTTCGCCTGCGACCCGGTGGCGCCCGACCCGGAGTGTCCGGACGGGCCGCACCCCTCCGGCGTCGCGGCCCGCACGCGCCGTGCCGCGCTCGTCGAGCTGCCGGTTGGCGCGACCGAAGACAGGGTCGTGGGCACGCTCGACATCCAGCGCGCGCTCGCCGACGGCGTCAAGGCGTACGAGCCTGGGCTGCTCGCCACCGCCCATCGTGGACTGCTCTATGTGGACGAGGTGAACCTGCTCCCGGACCACCTGGTAGACCTGCTGCTGGACGCCGCCGCGATGGGACGCGCCCACGTCGAGCGCGACGGGGTGTCGGTGAAGCACGCGGCGCGGTTCCTGCTCGTCGGCACGATGAATCCGGAGGAGGGTGAGCCGCGCCCGCAGCTCGTCGACCGCTTCGGCCTCGTGGTGTCCGTCGGGGCGCCCACCGAGCCGGCACCGCGCGTCGAGGTGGTGCGCCGGCGGCTCGCCTACGACGCGGACCCGGACGGGTTCGCGGCCCGGTGGGCGGCTGCCGACGCGACGCTCGGGGAGCGGATCAGGGCCGCGCGGTCGCGGCTGCCCGGCGTGGTGCTGCCCGACGCCGAGCTCGACCGGATCGCGCGCCTCTGCCTGGCGTACGGGGTGGACGGGCTGCGGGCCGACATCGTGGTGGCACGCGCCGCGCTCACGCTCGCGGCGTGGCACGGGCGTGCCGAGGTGACCGCCGAGGAGGTGCGGGAGGCGGCGCGTCTGGCCCTGCCACACCGGCGCCGCCGTGACCCGCTCGATCCGCCGGGGACGGACGAGCAGGCGTTGGAGGACGCGCTGGACGCGGCCGAGAACACGCCGGATGACACCCGGGATGACGGGCCGGACGACGGTGGTGGAGGTGGAGGCGCACCGCGTCCCGATGCGGCTGATGGGGAGGGGGCGCCCACCAAGCCGGCGTCGGCGCCGGGGACGCCATACAAACCGAAGGTGCTCACGCTCCCGAAGACCGGTCAGCGGGCGCACACCGGGCGGCGCTCCGCCGCGTATGCCGCGCGCGGCCGCGTGGTCGGCGCGCGGCTGCCCCGCGCGGAAAGCGCTCCCGTGCATCTGCCCGCGACCCTGAGAGCCGCCACCGCGCGCGGCAGCCGCACCGTCCATCGTGGAGACCTGCGCGAGGCCGTGCACATGGGTCGGGAAGGCAATCTCGTGCTCTTCGTGGTCGACGCCTCCGGCTCCATGGCGGCGCGGCAGCGGATGCGCACCGTCAAGACGGCGGTGCTGTCGCTGCTGCGCGACGCGTATCAGCGGCGTGACCGGGTGGGCATGATCACCTTTCGGGGTGCCGGAGCCGAAGAGGTGCTGCCGCCGACGTCCAGTCACGAGGTGGGCGTGGTGCGGCTGGCCGAACTGCGCACCGGTGGGCGCACGCCGCTCGCGGCCGGCTTGCGCGCGGCGGCGACCACGCTGCGCACCGAGCGCCGCCGCGACCCGCGCCGCCGGCCGCTCCTCGTGCTCGTCACGGACGGGAGGGCCACCGCCGGCCCCGATCCGCTGGCCGTGGTGGCGGAGCTCGGCGGCACCGCGGCGGTGGTCATCGACTGCGAGGCCGGGCCGGTGCGGCTGGGTCTGGCACGGCGCCTGGCCGCCGCACTTGGGGCCGATTGCCTGCGCCTGGAGGACCTGTCCGCGACCACGCTGCGTCGCGCCGCATGATCGGAAGGGATCGTTGATGCCGCAAGGGAAGCCGGAGACGGTGCCGGACGACGGGCTCACCACCCGCGAGCGCCGACGACAGCCGGTACTGGCCGTCCACACCGGACACGGCAAAGGGAAGTCGACGGCGGCGTTCGGGATGGCGTTGCGGGCGTGGAGCGCCGGCTGGCCGATCGTGGTCTACCAGTTCGTGAAGAGTCCGAAGTGGAAGGTCGGTGAAGAGTCGGCCCTTCGGGCGCTCGGCGAGACCGGCAAGGGTGGCCACGTCACGTGGCACAAGATGGGCGAGGGCTGGTCGTGGATCCGGCGCCCCGGCACCGAACGCGACCACGCCGCCGAGGCGGCCGAGGGCTGGGCGCAGATCAAACGCGACCTGGCCGCCGAAACCTATCGGTTCTACGTGCTCGACGAATTCACGTACCCGATGAAGTGGGGTTGGGTCGACGTGGCCGACGTCGTCGCGACGCTGCGCGACCGTCCGGGTGGCCAGCACGTGGTCGTCACCGGCCGGGACGCGCCCGCTGGCCTGGTCGACCTGGCCGACCTGGTCACCGACATGGCCAAGGTCAAGCACCCGATGGACGCGGGCCGCAAGGGCCAGCAAGGGATCGAGTGGTAGCCCGGGTCGTCGTCGCGGCACCCGCGTCGGGCCACGGCAAGACGACGGTCGCTACGGGGCTGCTGGCCGCGTTCGCCGGGCGCGGGACGCGGGTCGCCGGCTTCAAGGTTGGCCCCGACTTCATCGACCCCGGTTACCACGCACTGGCAGCCGGCCGGTCGGGTCGCAACCTCGACCCGGTGCTGGTGGGGGAGGAGTTGATCGGGCCGCTGTTCGCGCACGGCAGCGCGGGCGCCGATCTCGCCGTCGTCGAGGGCGTGATGGGCCTGTACGACGGCCGCACAGGCGCTGGAGACTTCGGCTCGACGGCGCATGTGGCCGCGCTGCTGCGGGCACCGGTGCTGCTGGTGGTCGACGCGTCCGCGCAGGGGCGCTCGGTGGCGGCGCTGGTGCACGGGTTCCGGTCGTTCGGGCAGGTGCGGATCGCGGGCGTCATCCTCAACCGGGTCGGCTCCGAGCGCCACGAAAACATCCTTCGCGACGCCTGCGAGGAGGTCGGCGTACCAGTGCTCGGTGCACTGCGCCGGCACGGAGCGGTGGCCGCGCCGTCGCGGCACCTCGGCCTGGTGCCGGTCGCCGAACGATCCGCGGAGGCGAAGGCGTCGGTGGCCGCGCTGGCGGCTCTCGTGGCGTCCGGTGTGGACCTGGACGCGGTCGGAGCGGTGGCGCGGGCCGCACCACCGCTTGACGCCGCACCGTGGTCGCCGGCTCTGGATCCGGTCCCGGGCCGTCCGCTGGTCGCGGTCGCCGGCGGACCGGCCTTCACCTTCGGGTACACCGAAACGGTCGAGCTGTTACACGGGGCGGGCGCCGACGTGGCCACTGTGGACCCGCTGCGTGACGAGGCGCTGCCGCCCGGCACACGGGCGCTGGTCGTCGGTGGCGGCTTCCCCGAGGTGTACGCCGACCGGCTCGCCGCCAACGCCCCGCTGCGCGCCGCGGTGGCCGCCCTCGCCGCGACCGGAGCGCCGATAGCGGCCGAATGCGCGGGTCTGCTCTGGCTGAGCCGCAGCCTCGACGGCGCCCCGATGTGCGGGGTGCTGGACGCGGACGCGGTGATGACCGACCGGCTCACGCTCGGCTACCGCGACGCGGCGGCCCTGTCGGACAGCGCGCTGGCACCGGCCGGCACCCGGGTTACCGGCCACGAGTTCCATCGCACGGCCGTCACACCGCGCGCGGGCACCACGCCGGCGTGGGCGTGGCGCGGCGCCGCACCGGAGGGCTTCGTCACAGCCGGTGTGCACGCTTCGTACCTGCACCTGCACTGGGCCGGCCACCCGGACATCCCGCGCAGCCTGGTGGGCGCGGCTCTTAAGGTTGCCCCATGACCGAAGAGCGCGAGGATCTCGACTGGGCGACGTTCGGCGGTGCCGGCTACGAGCTGGCCGCCCAGGTCGCGGCCGACGGGTTCCGGCCCGACCTGATCCTGGGTATCGCCCGCGGTGGCCTGTTTCTGGCGGGGTCGCTGGCGTACGCCCTGAACGTCAAGAACGTCCACGTGATGAACGTGGAGTTCTACACCGGCGTCGACGAGCGGCTGCCGATGCCGGTCATGCTGCCGCCGGTGCCTCAGGCAGTCGACCTGGCGGGCTCGCGGGTGCTCATCGCCGACGACGTCGCCGACACCGGCGCGACGCTCAAGCTGGTACACGACTTCTGCGGCGAGCACGTCGCCGACGTGCGCTGCGCGGTGCTGTACGAGAAGCCACACACCCAGGTGAGGTGCGAGTACGTGTGGCGTCGCACTGAACTGTGGATCAACTTTCCGTGGTCTTGAGGTTTTTCCACCGCCTTGGGCGGGATGTGCCAACGCTCTTGAGCGCGAGATAGTGCGATCACACAAACTCCCGCGAACGGAGGAGCCCCACCGTGACCACGATTCCCGATAGGCCATCAGAGATCGCCATCTCGGTCGCCGCCAACGCGCTCGCCGCCGAAGCGGATGCGGCTGGTGTCGAAATCACCTACGAGCAGCGTGAGCGGCTGGCACGGGCGGCCCTGGAGGGCGCCTGGCCATACCTGACCGCCACCGAGTAGCTAGCGGTCTTCCAGGTCGCCTTCGGTCGCCAGGTACGCCTCGCGGAGACCGTCGAGGACCGCCGGGTCGGGGTACTCCCACATCTTGCGGTCGGCGGCCTCAAGCAGCCGCTCGACGATGCCGTGCAGAGCCCACGGGTTGGACCGCTCGAAGAACGCCCGGTTCTCCTCGTCGAGCACGTACGTCGACGCCAGCTTGTCGTACATCCAGTCAGCCATCACGCCGGCCGTCGCGTCGTACCCGAACAGATAGTCGACGGTGGCGGCCAGCTCGAACGCGCCCTTGTAGCCGTGCCGGCGCATCGCCGCCAGCCAGCGCGGGTTGACGACCCGGGCCCGGAAGACACGCGCTGTCTCCTCGCTCAGCGCCCGGGTGCGCACCGCCTCCGGCCGCGTACTGTCACCGATGTACGCGGCCGGGTTGGTGCCGGTCAGTGCGCGCACTGTCGCGATCATCCCGCCGTGGTACTGGAAGTAGTCGTCCGAGTCGGCGATATCGTGCTCGCGGGTGTCCACGTTCTTGGCCGCCACCGCGATCCTGCGGTACGCGGCCTCCATGTCGGGGCGGGCGGCCACTCCGTCGAGCCCGCGGCCGTACGCGTAGCCGCCCCACACCGCGTACACCTCGGCGAGGTCGGCGTCGTCGCGCCAGTTCCGGCTGTCGATGAGCGGGAGCAGCCCGGCACCGTACGCGCCCGGCTTTGAACCGAAGACACGCGTGGTGGCCCGCCGTTCATCGCCGTGCCCGGCCACGTCGGCGGCCACGTGCGCGCGGACGAAGTTGTCTTCCGCCGGCTCGTCGAGCCCGGCCACGAGCCGGACGGCGTCGTCGAGCATCAGCACCACGTGCGGGAAGGCGTCGCGGAAGAAGCCGCTGATCCGCACGGTCACGTCGACGCGCGGCCGGCCCAACTCGGCCAGCGGGATTGGCGCCAGCCCGTTGACCCGGCGGGACGCGTCGTCCCACTGCGGACGGACTCCGAGCATGGCCAGCACCTCGGCCACGTCGTCGCCGGCTGTACGCATCGCGCTGGTGCCCCACACCGACAGCCCCACCGAGCGCGGCCACTGGCCGGTGTCGGCGCGGTACCGGGCCAGCAGCGAGTCGGCCATCGCCTGGCCGGTCTCCCACGCCAGCCGGCTGGGCACCGCCTTGGGGTCGACGGAGTAGAAGTTGCGGCCCGTCGGCAGCACGTTGACGAGGCCGCGCAGCGGGGAGCCGCTCGGCCCGGCCGGTACGTACCCGCCGGCGAGGGCGTGCAGCACGTTGGTCAGTTCGTCGGTCGTGCGGTCGAGCCGCGGCACGATCTCGGTGGCCGCGAACCGCAGCACGTCGCTCACCGGGCCGCTGCCGGCGTGCTCCGGCGCCCAGCCGCGCGCCTCCATCTCGGTGACGAGCGCGTGTGCTTGCGCCTCGACCCGATCCACATCGGACCGCGGCGCGTGCTCGGCCAGACCCAGCGCCTCGCGTAAGCCAGGAAGGGACACCTGGCCGCCCCACATCTGCCGGGCACGCAGCATCGCCAGTACCAGGTTGACGCGTGCCTCACCTGCTGGCGCCTCGCCGAGCACGTGCAGCCCGTCGCGGATCTGCGCGTCCTTGACCTCGCACAGCCAGCCGTCGACGTGCAGCAGGAAGTCGTCGAACTCGGCGTCATGCGGGCGGTTGCCGATCCCGAGGTCATGGTCGAGCTTGGCCGCCTGGATCAGCGTCCAGATCTGCGCGCGGATCGCGGGCAGCTTCGCCGGGTCGAGCGCCGCGATGGTGGCGTGCTCGTCGAGCAACTGCTCCAGCTTGGCGATGTCTCCGTAGCTCTCGGCGCGGGCCATCGGCGGCACCAGGTGGTCGATGAGGGTCGCGTGGGCGCGGCGCTTGGCCTGGGTGCCCTCGCCGGGATCGTTGACCAGAAACGGGTAGACGAGCGGCAGGTCGCCGATGGCCGCGTCCGGCCCGCACGCCGCCGACATGCCGACCGTCTTGCCGGGCAGCCATTCGAGGTTGCCGTGCTTGCCGATGTGAACGACCGCGTCGGCCCCGAAGCCGGCCGCCAGCCAGCGGTATGCCGCCAGGTAGTGGTGACTGGGCGGCAGGTCGGGGTCGTGGTAGATGGCGACCGGGTTGGCGCCGAAACCGCGCGGCGGCTGCACCATCACGACGACATTGGCGGCGACGAGCGCGGCGAGCACGATGTCGTCGCCGTCCACGTACAACGAACCGGGCGGCGGCCCCCAGTGCTCCTCGACCCTCGTCCGAAGCGAGACCGGCAGCGTTTCGTAGTAAGCGATGTAGTCGCGGGCCGGGATGCGCACAGGGTTCGCGGCGAGCGCCTCCTCGGTGAGCCAATCCGGGTCCTGGCCACCGGCCGCGATGAGCGCGTGCATCAGGCTGTCGCCGTCGTCCGGCAGGTCGCCGATGGTGTATCCGCGCTCGCGCAGCGCCGCCAGCAGCCGCACCGTGCTGGCGGGCGTGTCGAGGCCGACGGCGTTGCCGATCCGGGCGTGCTTGGTGGGGTACGCGGACAGCATGAGCGCGATCCGCTTCCTGGCGGGCGGCACGTGCCGGAGCCGGGCGTGGGCCACCGCGATACCGGCGACTCGAGCGGCCCGCTCGGGATCGGCCACGTACACCGTGAGCCCGTCTTCGTCGATCTCCTTGAACGAAAACGGCACCGTGATGATGCGCCCGTCGAACTCGGGGATCGCCACCTGCGTAGCGGTGTCCAAAGGGGACATACCGTCGTCGTTGGCGGACCAGGTCTCGCGGCCGGAAGTGAGGCACAACCCTTGCAGGATCGGCACATCGAGCGCGGCCAGCGCGCCGACGTCCCAGGCCTCGTCGTCGCCGCCCGCGCCCGCCTCGGCCGGGCGGGTGCCGCCAGCCGCGAGCACGGTCACGACGAGCGCGTCCGCCTGACCCAGCGTGGCCAACAGCTCGGACTCCGGCGTTCGCAACGACGCGCAGAACACCGGCAGCGGCCGCGCTCCAGCGTCTTCGATGGCCGTACACAGCGCGTCGACGAACGCTGTGTTGCCCGCCACATGGTGCGCGCGGTAGTAGAGCACGGCCACCACCGGCGCATCACCATCGGCGAGCGGGCGCATGAGGCCCCACGTCGGCGTCGGCACGGGCGGTGCGAAGCCGTGACCGGTCAGCAGGACGGTGTCGGACAGGAAGCGGTGCAACTCGGCGAGGTTGGCCGGACCGCCGTGCGCAAGGTATGCGTGAGCTTCCGCGCACACGCCGCTCGGCACCGTCGACAGCCGCATCAGCTCGGCGTCTGGCGCCTGCTCGCCACCCAGCACGACGACCGGACGCGGACCGGCCAGCAGCGCGTCGAGCCCTTCCTCCCAGGCCCGCCGGCCGCCGAGAATACGCACCACGACCAAGGTGACGCCCTCGACCAGCGCGGGCAGGTCGTCGATCGTGACCCGGGCCGGGTTGGCGAGGCGGTAGTCAGCACGGCTGGCACGCGCGCTGAGCAGATCGGTGTCGGACGTCGACAGCAGCAGGAACACGCGGCACGGCTCCCCTCCGAGATCCTCGTCTCGGTCAGTAGGAACGCGGCGACGGGAGTGTCTGGCTTCCGAGAACCGTGGCTCTCGGTGACAGTGGCGGGACCGCACCGGACTCGCACCGGCTTCCTCCGCTTGTCGCCGCGGGTTGCGCCCGCCAGCTTAGCGGGTCGTATGCTCCGGCCCGTGGTCAGCCCTCTCACACCAAGCCGCGATCGCGCCGACGCGTGCCCCGGCGTGCTCCAGGTGCACGCCGCCGCCGACGGCGGCCTCGCGCGCGTGCGGATACCCGGCGGGTGGCTGACCGGCGCGCAGCTCGCCGCCGTCGCCGCCTGTGGCGGCCTGGAAGTCACCTCCCGAGGTAACCTCCAGGTCCGCGGCCTGGCGCCGGGCGCCGAGACGGCGCTCGCCGCGCGGCTGTCGGAGGTCGGCCTGTTGCCGTCGCACACCCATGAGCGGGTACGCAACATCGTGGCATCACCGCTCACCGGCCGTGACGGGCACGGGGTACTAGACGCGCGTCCGCTGACGACGGCGCTGGACCGGGCCCTGTGCGCGGATCCGGCGCTGGCCGAGCTTCCCGGGCGGTTCTTGTTCGCGCTCGACGACGGGCGCGGTGACGTCGCTGGACTCGGCGCCGACGTCGCGATTCACGGCGCCGCCGTGCTGCTCGCCGGCCGCGACAGCGGCCTGCGCGTGTCGCCAGCTGAGGCCGTGCCGGTGCTGCTGGCCGCCGCGCACGCGTTTCTCGCCGAACGGAGCGACGAGTGGCGACTGTCCGAACTGGACGACGGCCCGGCACGGGTGGCGCGGCGCCTCGGCGGATCGGTGGGTGCGTCGGTGAGCGTCGCCGGCCGCCCGCCGATCGGTGCCGTGCGCCAGGTCGACGGCCACGTCGCGATCGGCGCGGCCGTGCCGCTGGGTCGGCTCACACCGGATCACATCGCTGTCCTGTCCGGACAGTCGTCGGTGTGCGTCACGCCGTGGCGAGGAGTCGTCGTCGCCGACCTGCCGGACGCCGGGCTCTTGGAAAATCTGGCGGCGGTGGGGCTCGCGGTCGAGCGCGGCTCGCCGTGGGCCGGTGTGACCGCCTGCGCCGGGCGACCCGGGTGCGCCCGGTCGCTGGCCGACGTGCGTGCCGACGCGCTGGCCTTCCACGGTGGGCGGCCGGCGCCCTCGCTGCCAGTGCACTGGGCCGGCTGCGAACGCGCCTGCGGCCGCCCCACCGGAGCGCACGAGCTGATACTGGCCACAGAGGACGGATACGAAAGCCGATGACCCTGACAACTGGCGCCCGCCCCCGCTCCCTCGACTCCGGGCCGGCTGCGGGAGGCGGCGCATGACCGGCTACGTCAAGGATGGCGCGGAGATTTACCGTCGTTCGTTCGCCACCATCCGGGCCGAAGCCGACCTTTCGGCGCTACCGGAGGATGTGGCACGGGTCGCGGTCCGGATGATCCACGCGTGCGGGATGGTCGACCTGGTCAAGGATCTGGCCTGGTCACCCGGCGTGGTCGCGGCCGGCCGGGCCGCGCTGCGGGCCGGAGCGCCCATCCTGTGCGACGCCGCGATGGTCGCCGCCGGGGTGACCCGGCGGCGCCTGCCGGCGGACAACGAGGTGGTGTGCACGCTGAGCGACCCGCGCGTGCCCGACCTCGCCGTGCGGCTCGGCACCACGCGCAGCGCGGCGGCACTGGAGTTGTGGCGCGACCGCCTCGCCGGGTCGGTCGTGGCGGTGGGAAACGCGCCGACCGCACTGTTTCGGCTGCTGGAGTTGATGGCCGAAGGAGCCGGTCGCCCGGCGGCGGTGCTGGGCATACCAGTCGGGTTCATCGGGGCGGCGGAGTCCAAAGTGGCGCTGGCGACCAGCGACCTTTCGCACCTGGTGGTGCACGGGCGGCGGGGCGGCAGCGCGATGACGGCGGCGGCGATCAACGCCATCGCGAGCGAGGAGGAGTAGTGGCCGGTCGACTGTGGGGAGTGGGGCTCGGGCCCGGCGACCCGGAACTGGTGACGGTCAAGGCCGCGCGGCTCGTCGCGGACGCCGACGTGGTTGCCTACCACTGCGCGCGCCACGGCCGCAGCATCGCCCGTTCGGTGGCCGCGCCCTACCTGCGGGCTGGCCAGATCGAAGAGGCGCTGGTGTACCCGGTCACCACCGAGACGACCGACCACCCCGGTGGATACCGCGGCGCGATCGAGGAGTTCTACGCCGACTGCGCCGAGCGGCTGGCCGCCCACCTCGACGCCGGCCGGGACGTGGTGGTGCTGTGCGAGGGCGACCCGTTCTTCTACGGTTCGTACCAGCACATGCACAAGCGGCTCGCGCACCGGTACGAGACCGAGGTGGTGCCCGGCGTCACGTCGATGAGCGCCGCGTCGGCGGCACTGGGTCGGCCACTCGTCGAGCGCGACGAGGTGCTGACCGTGCTGCCCGGCACGCTCCCGCCGGAGGTGCTCGCGGAGCGGCTCGCCGGCACCGACTCGGCCGCGATCCTCAAGCTGGGGCGCACGTTTCCGGCCGTACGGGACGCGCTCGACAAGTCTGGACGGCTCGACGAGGCGTGGTACGTCGAGCGTGCCAGCACCGACCGGGAACGGGTCGCACCGCTGTCCGAAGTGGATCCTTCGTCGGTGCCGTACTTCTCGGTCGCCGTGCTGCCCAGCCGGGTGGCGGCGGCGCCGGTCGCTGTCCCGGCTCCCGCCCGATCGCGCGATCGCGGTGAGGTGGTCGTCGTCGGTCTCGGGCCAGCCGGGCGGGAGTGGCTGACACCTGAGGCCCAGGCCGCCCTCGCCGAGGCGGACGATCTGGTCGGCTACGGCCCGTACCTCGACCGCGTCCCCCCGAATCCCCGCCAGAAGCGGCACCCGTCCGACAACCGGGTGGAGGCGGAGCGGGCGGCGTTCGCGCTCGACCTGGCGCGAGGCGGGTCGCGGGTGGCCGTCGTGTCGTCCGGCGACCCGGGTGTCTTCGCCATGGCCAGTGCCGTGCTGGAGGTAGCCGCCGAGCCGCACTTCGAGGCCGTGCCCGTCCGGGTGGTGCCGGGGCTCACAGCAGCGCAGGCGGTGGCTTCCCGCGCGGGCGCGCCGCTGGGCCACGACTACTGCGTACTGTCGCTGTCCGACCGGCTCAAGCCGTGGGACACCATTGTGGACAGGCTCACCGCCGCCGCCCACGCCGACCTCGTCATCGCCATCTACAACCCGGCGTCCCGTACGCGTACGTGGCAGGTGGAGAAGGCGCGCGATCTGCTGCTGGAGCACCGGTCGCCCGACACGCCCGTGGTGGTCGGCCGAGACGTCGGGGGAGCGGCGGAGAGCGTGCGTGTGGTGCGCCTGGCCGACCTCGACCCGTCCAGCATCGACATGCGGTGCCTGCTGATCGTCGGCTCGTCGACGACCCGGCTCGCGCCCGGCGGCGCCGTTTTCACACCCCGGCGTTATCCCTGAGCCAATCCACCGCCTCGCCGACGGTCGCCACCGTGGGGACCCCGTCGGGCGGGGCGGGGCGGTCGACCATCAGCACGGGCAGGCCTAGCTCGCGGGCGGCCGCGAGCTTCGCGGCGGTCAGCGGGCCGCCGCTGTCCTTGGTGACCAGCACGTTGATTCGGTGCTCCCGCATCAGCGCCGTCTCGCCGTCCACGGTGTAGGGCCCGCGATCCAGCACGATCTCGTGCCGTGACGGAAGCGGCGGTGACGGCGGATCGACGGTGCGGATCAGGAACCACCCGCTGTTGCCGGCGAACGCCGCGAGGCTCTGCCGGCCGGTCGTGAGCAGTACCCGGTCGCCGAGCTCCGGCAGCGCGGCGGCGGCCGCATCGACGCTTGGCACCCGGCGCCAGTCGTCGCCCGGCCCGGGGGTCCACCCGGGGCGGTGCAGCGCCAGCAGCGGCAGTTCGAGGTCGGCGGTCGCCTGCCGTGCCGACGCGCTGATCCGGTGGGCGAACGGGTGCGTCGCGTCGACCACCGCGTCGATACGTTCGCAGACCAGCCACGCGGCGAGGCCCTCCGGGCCGCCGAAGCCTCCGATTCGCACCTCGCCCACGGGCAACCGGGGCGCGCTGACCCGGCCCGCCAGCGACGTGACGACATGACCGGCGGGCACGGCCGCTGCCAGCTCCCGCGCCTCGCCTGTGCCGCCCAGGATCAGCAACCGCAGCGTGCCTGATGGTTCGCTCGCTCGCACGGCGCTGAAGGCGCCAGCTCGCTCACTCACTTGACGCCGATGGAGTGGAACGCGCCCGCGCGGGTGCCGAAGTAGAGGTTGCCCTTCCACACCGCCGGCGTGGACTCGACGCAGCCGCCGATGTTCACCGTCCACAGCTTCTTCGGCGCGGCGGTGGTGTCGCTGACGTCGTACGCGTGCATGTCGCCCTTGCAGTCGCCGATCAGGAGCACGTCGTCGACGACCACCGGGGACTGCCAGGTCGGCCCCGGCAGCTCGAATCGCCACCGCACAGCGCCGTCGTCGCGGCCGATGCCGAGCACCTCACCGCCGTTCGTGTCGAAGATGACGATGTCCTTGTGCAGCGCCGGCGTACCCCAGATGCCCGCCGGGTTGCCCTTCTGATCGTCCACCTTCCACACCAGCGGATCCTTCTTCGTCGGGTCCAGCTTCATCATCTGGCCGACCTTCTTCGAGCGCGCGGTGCCCCGCTCGTACTCCGAACCGACGTAGAGCGAACCCTTCTCGTCCACCACGATCGTGGCGTCGGTGTCGTCACCGGTCCAGAAGCGAAACACCCGCTTCGGCTTCTTCCCGTCCTTCAGGCCGCTGATGTCCCAGCCCTGCACCAGCCCACCCGAGTTGCTGAAGTACACGGTGTTTCCGTGGATCGCCACCGAGGTCTCGATGGAGACGTTCTGGTCGCCGACGTCCTTGAGCAGCTGCGAATCCCAGCCCGGCGCGTTGAAGACAATCTTCGGCGAGACGGTCACCTTGCCGTCCTTGCCGTACTTCCGGTTCAGCTTCACGATGTGGAACTGGCTGTTTTCCCCGCCCTCGAACAGGTAGTCGTCGATGATGAGCCCGGTGCTGTCCCAGTCGTTGTTCCACATCGTCGGCGACACCGCCGTCGCCGGCAGCTTCCACAGCTCCGTCGGCTTGCCCCGGTCGATCGCGATGACCCGGTAGTTGTTGTCGCGCGACCCGGAATACACCAGCGGGAAGCCGTCCGGATCCACCGTCACCGAGCCCTTGATGATGTCGCCGGTGGGGAAGTCGGGAAGGATGCGCTCACCGGTCGCCGCGTCCAGGAAGTGGATCGCCTTGTCGTACGCGCCGAAAACCACCCACGTGCGGTTGTCGCGCTCGAAGACGGCCGGCTGACCGGTCCAGCCCGAGCCGCACCAGACCCGTTCGCCCTTGCCGTCCGTCGACTTCGCGCACAGGCCGCCGCTGCGGGGGAACTGCCACCGTTTCTCCGGCGTTGTGCGCGACACCGGACCGGTGCCGTAGTAGGTGCGGGTCGGGTTGCCACGGAACGTGAGCAGCCCGGTCACCTTCTCGCCGTACGGCTTGCCGACTCCGGCGGGGTCGGACCAGCCCTCGAAGGCGGCGGCTCCCGTGGCCGGTGCCGTCGCGGGCGCTGTCGACCCGGACGTGCCCTGCACGAACTTCGGCTGCGCCGGCTCCGAACCGCACGCCGCCACGCTCAGTACCAAGACCATCGCGAACCGTCTCTTCACTGGCACAAGTGTGCAGGTTGCGGGCGAGTGGCGAAAGGGTGTGGGGCATCCTGTGACCGTGACTTTGCGGTACGGCTGGACCACCGGAGCGTGCGCGACCGCGGCGACCAAGGCCGCGTACACCGCGCTGCTCACCGGCGCCTTCCCAGACCCGGTGGAGATTGCGCTGCCCAAGGGTCAGCGGCCGGCGTTCGCGCTCGCCGTGGAGCACTTGAGTGACGACTCGGCTACAGCGGGTGTCGTCAAGGATGCCGGTGATGACCCTGACGTCACCCACGGCGCTCTGGTCCGCGCCACTGTCCGCCCGGCCCGGTCGGGGGAGGGAGTGGTCTTTCGTGCCGGCCCGGGGGTGGGCACGATCACCAAGGCGGGCCTGCCGCTTCCGGCCGGCGAGCCGGCCATCAACCCGGTGCCGCGCCAGATGATGCGGGACGTGGTCGCCGAGGTGGCCGCACAGCACGGCGGCACCGCAGACGTGGTCGTCGAGATCTCCGTCGACGGCGGCGAGGAGCTGGCCGCGCGCACCTGGAACCCGCGTCTCGGCATCCTCGGCGGCCTGTCCATCCTCGGCACCACGGGGATCGTGGTGCCTTACTCGTGCGCCGCCTGGATCGACAGCATCCGCCGCGGCATCGACGTCGCCCGCGCCGCCGGCCACCAGCATGTCGCCGGCTGCACCGGCAGCACGTCCGAGCGGGTCGCCGCCGAACTGTACGGCCTGCCCGAGGACGCGCTGCTCGACATGGGCGACTTCGCCGGCGCCGTGCTCAAATATCTGCGCCGCCACCCGGTGCCTCGGCTCACCATAGCCGGCGGGATCGGCAAGCTCGCCAAGCTCGCCGACGGCCACCTCGATCTCCACTCCGGACGGTCCCAAGTGGACCTGCGCAGCCTGGCCGCGCTCGCGCGCGCCGCCGGGGGCGACGACGAGCTGGCCGAGCGGGTGGTCGCGTCGAACACCGCGCTCGAAGCCCTCCAGCACTGCGAGGCGGCCGGCGTCCCGCTCGGCGACGCGGTCGCCGCCGGCGCCCGCGAAACCGCCGCGTCCGTCCTCCGCGAGGCCCCCGTAGCGGTCGACGTGGTGGTCATAGATCGCGCCGGCCGAGTCGTGGGCACGGCGCGGCCGGGAGGTTAGCGGGAGCGTTGCGCGGAGTAGAGGTGGCTGTCGGGGAACGCTTCGGCGGACAGGACGCGGCCTACGACGATGACCGCCGTTCGCACTATGCCAGCCGCCTTGACCAGATCCGCTATGTCGGACAGGGTGCCGCGCAGGACCACTTCGTCGGGGCGGCTGGCGCACGCGACCACGGCCGCGGGGCAGTCCGCGCCGTAGTGCGGCAGCAACTGGTTCACCACCTCGTCGATGCGCTGGACCGCCAGGTGGAGCACCACGGTCGACCGGCTGGCCGCCAGCGTCGCCAGGTCTTCGCCCGGGGGCATCGGGGTCGCGCCGCCTGATATCCGGGTCAGGATGACGGTCTGGCCGACTGTGGGCACAGTCAGCTCGCGGCCGAGCGTGGCCGCCGCCGCGGCGAACGCGGGCACACCCGGGGTCACGGCGTACGGGACACCAGCCGCGTCGAGCCGCCGCATCTGTTCGGCCATCGCGCTGAACACCGACGGGTCGCCGGAATGCAGCCGCGCCACGTCGTGCCCGGCGGCGTGCGCGGCCACCATCTCCGCCACGATCTCGTCGAGCGTCAGCCGTGCCGTGTCTACTGCGCGCGCACCGGACGGGCAGTACGCCAGCAGCTCCACCGGCACGAGGCTGCCCGCGTACAGGCAGACCGGGCTGCGCGCGATGAGGTTGCGCCCCCGGACGGTGATCAGGTCGGCGGCGCCGGGGCCCGCACCGATGAAGTGGACTGTCATTTCACCACCGTCCACTGTGTCACCGGGTGCAGCGGGCGCCAGCCGGTGAAGCCGCCGATCGGCGCCGCACGCTGGACCGCGATCCGGGTCAGGTCGCCGCCCATCCGGTCGTGCCACTCGGCGACCAGGCGCTCGGACTCCAGCGTCACCGCGTTGACGACCAGGCGCCCGCCGGGCCGCAACGCGGCCCAGCACGCCTCCAGCATGCCGGGTGCGGTCACCCCGCCGCCGACGAACACCGCATCGGGCGGGTCGAGGCCGTCGAGGGCCGCGGGCGCACGACCCTCCACAACAGACAGATATGGTACGCCCAACGCCTGTGCGTTGGCACCGATGCGTGACGCGCGTTCCCGGTCGGCCTCGACGGCGACCGCCCGGCACGCGCGGTGTGCGCGCGACCATTCGATGGCGATGCTGCCGGCGCCCGCACCGACATCCCAGAGCAGCTGCCCGGGCACCGGTTGCAGGCGGGCGAGCGTGACGGCGCGCACCTCGCGCTTGGTGAGCTGCCCGTCGTGGGCGTACACGTCGTCGGGCAGCCCGGGCACGGTGGCCATGACGGCGGTGCCGCGGCAGTGCACGGCGACCACGTTGAGCGGGTCGGCGACGGGCCAGTGGTCGCGGGCGAGGCCGGCGACGACGCGTTCACGCGGGCCGCCGAGCTGTTCCAGCACGGTCAGTTCGCTGTCGCCGTACCCGCGCGCGTCCAGCAGTGCGGCGACCGCGGCGGGGGTGGCGCCGTCGGCGCTCAGCACCAGCACCCGGTGGTCGGGGTGGAGCACGGGGTGCAGCAGGCTGACCGGGCGGCCGACCGCGCTGATGACCTCGACGCCGTCCAGGGGCCAGCCGAGGCGGGCGCAGGCGAGCGACGCCGATGAGGGGTGGGGCAGCACGGTGACCCGCTCCGCGCCGAGCAGCTTGACCACAGTGGACCCGATGCCGTGGAACATCGGGTCGCCGCTCGCCAGGACGCACACCCGCCGGTCGCGGTGCGCGTCGAGCAGCCCGAGCAGGGCGGCCAGCAGCGGCGACGGCCACGGCACGCGGTCGGCCTTGACCTCGTCGGGCAGCAGGTCGAGCTGGCGGCGGCTGCCGAGCAGCACCTCCGCCGCGCGGGCCGCCTCACGAGCGGGCTCGGGCAGGCCGGCCCAGCCGTCGGCGCCGATGCCGACGACGATGACGTCAGACATTGCCCAGTACCCGAGTCACCGTGATCTCGATGACCACGCGCTCGGGGTTGGCGCGCGGGGTACGGTACCGCTCGGCGTAGCGGCGCTCGGCCTCGGCGACGGCCTCCGGGTCCGCGCGGACCGTGGCCTGACCCTCCAACGTGGACCAACGACGGCCGTCGACCTGGCACACGGCCACGCGGCCGGTGGCGGCGGCGTTGCGCGCCTTGCGCGACGAGCCGGAGGTGATGACCCGGGCCACGCCCGCATCCGGGTCGAGGGTCACGCCGACGGGCACGACGTGCGGGGAGCCGTCGCGGCGCAGGGTGGTGAGCGTGCACAGATGCCGCTCCCGCCAGAACTGCCGGAAGTCTTCGCTGGTCATCATCGTGCGCTACGGTACCGCCCGGCCCTGGTGCGGCGATCAAGGGCGTTTGCATCGATCAAGGGCGAACGCACGTGGAAAAGAGATCGAACCACGTGCGTTTGCCCTTGATCGACGGAAAGAGGGGAGGGGTAGGCGCGGCGGCGCGGTTAGTCGGTTAGGACGTGGGCTAGGCGGTCGCGGAACTTGCGTTCGGGGTCGGTCACCACGTCGCCACCGATGCCCAGGATGCCGCCGCTGGGAGCCGCGGTCACCACCTGCTCGGCGATCGTCACCAGCCAGTGCTTGTAGGCGCCGGCCGCGCCCTCGTCGACCTTCGCGGCCAGCAGCTTCGCGGCCTCGGCGGCCCGGCCGAGAACGTCGGCGATGTAGGCCTCCGGGTCGGCGGGCTGGATGGACGGGAGCTCCTCGCCCAACTCCGGGTCGCCGACGCGGTTGACGAACTCCTGAGCCACGGCCGCGACCAGCGGGTCCGCGTCGTCCCGACCCTCCGCGATCGCCTCCAGGCCGGCGGCGTTCTCCTGGTGGGTGCGCTTCGCACCGTCCGGCTCGGCCGCGCTGGCCGCGGTCAGCACCGACTGTGGTAGGCCGACCAGCAGGCCCCACTCCTCGTCAGTGAAACCCAGCCTCGTGTACACCGGCTGCTCCGTCACGTGCGCGCCCCTCTCCAATGAGTCATGTCAGCAGTCCTTGCTCCCGGACCACCGGCACCGACAAGGTCTTATACCCTACGTCGTCGAACAGCACCGTCATCCGGTCCGCCTCGTAGCCCATCACCATTCCGGTGCCCCAGTCGGCGTGTCGCACGGTGCTGTGAAGGGGGAACGGTCCGGCGGTCTTCGCCGCCGCTGTGGAGGTGCCGGCCGCGCAGTTGTCGCAGTGCCCGCACTGCCTCGCCATGTGCTCGCCGAAGTACGTGAGCAGAGCCTGCCCCCGGCAGGACCGGCTCTCCGCGAAAGCACGCATCATGTCGGTGCGCGAGCGCTGTACCGTCTGCTGGCGCTCGGCCTCGGCGAGTGCCGCGCGCGCCGCCTCGGCCGGAGCCGGCGCGTAGGGCGGCGCGGTGACCTTGTTGTTGCCGAGCGTGACCGCCGCGTCGACCTGTTCCAGCAGGCTGAGCAGCCGGCCGACCTTGCGCGGGCTGAGGCCGGTGCGGTCGCGCAGGGCGGTGCGGCTGAGCGGGTCTCCGGTGCGCAGGACGGCGGCCAGGTCGCGCAGTTCGGTCTCGTCGGGGGCGCCGCCGGTGAAGAACCGCTGGAGGCCCACGTCTTCGGCCCGCCACAGCAGCAGCGCCCGCGCCGGTGCGCCGTCCCGACCGGCGCGACCGATCTCCTGGAAGTAGCTGTCGGGCGAGTCGGGCAGCGCCATGTGCGCCACCCAGCGGATGTCGGGCTTGTCGATGCCCATCCCGAACGCCGAGGTCGCCACCATCAGCGGCACCCGGTTGTCGAGGAAGTCGTTGTGCCGCCGCTCGCGCGGGCCGGCCGACATCCCGCCGTGGTACGCCTGCGCGGGGAAGCCGGCGGCGGTGAGCCGTTCGCACAGCTCCTCGGCGGCGCGGCGGGTCGGCACGTACACGATGCCTGGCCGCTCACCCTCGCGCAGGAGCGCGACCAGCCGGCGCCACCGGTAGTCCTCGGTCGGGCAGTGAGCGACCTCGAGGAAGAGGTTGTGGCGGTCGAGCCCGGACACGATTACGCGCGGGCGTCGCAGCCCGAGGTGGCCGATGATGTCGTCGCGCACCGGTGGGGAGGCGGTGGCGGTGAGCGCGGCGATCGGCGGCCGGCCCAGGCCGCGGATGAGGTGGCCGAGCGCCAGGTAGTCGGGGCGGAAGTCGTTGCCCCAGGCGGAGATGCAGTGCGCCTCGTCGACGGCGACCAGGGCGGGGCGCAGCATGCGTACGTCGGCGAGCCGGTCGGGGTTGCTGAGCTGCTCGGGTGTGATGAACAGAAACCGTGCCTCACCCCGGCGTACCGCTTCCAGAGCCGCGGCCTGCTGGGTCGGTGACTCGGCGGAGCTGATCCGCACGGCGCGCAGCTCGGGCTTGTCACGTTCGTTGAGCGCGGCGATCTGGTCCTGCTGGAGCGCCAGCAGCGGCGAGATCACCACCGTCGGTCCGGGCAGGACGGTGGCCGGCACCTGGTACACGGCGGACTTGCCGCCACCGGTGGGTAGGACGACAAGGACATCGCGGCGGTTGAGGACCGCCTTCATGGCGTCGATCTGGCCGGGGCGCAACCGCCGCCAGCCGAAGTGATTACGGGCGGCCCGGCGAAGGCGGCGGGCGTTCAGCAGCGGCAGCAGTCTCATGGCCCCGCCATCTTGCCCTGGCGGCGCAAGCTACAAACGAGGCAGTACCCGCTTCGCGTACAGGTCGAACAGGCCCTGGTAGTGCGGGCCGACGTTGGCGACGTACAGCTCGTCGAAGCCGGCGTCGGCGTACTTGCCGATCATCTCCAGGTGGCTGTCGGGGTCGTTGCCGAGCACGAACGCGTCGCGCATAGCGTCGGGCCGCACCAGCTGGCTGGCCTGCTCGAAGTGCTTCGGCGACGGCAGCACCTGCGACAGCTCACCGGGGACGCCGGCGTTGGGCCAGCGCTCGTACGCGATCCGCACCGCCTCGTCCTCGCTGTCGGCGAAGCACGCCTTGAACCCGGCCTGGGTGGGCTTGTCGCCGCCGCCCTTCTCCCGGAACCGCCGCACGAGGTCGCCGTCGGGCATCGTGCTGACGTAACCGTCGCCGATGCGCGCGGCGAGGTCGACGGACTTCGGCCCGAACCCGGAGACGTACACCGGCGGCGGGCGGTCGGGCAGGGTGTAGATGCGGGCGTTCTCGACGGTGTAGTGCTTGCCGCGGTGGTACGTGAACCCGCCCTCCCACAGCTCGCGCATCACGGCGACCGCCTCTTCGAGCATTTCCAGCCGCACGTCGGCGCTGGGCCACGGGTCGCCGAGGATGTGCTCGTTGAGCGCCTCGCCGCTGCCGACGCCCAGTACGAACCGCCCCTCGTGCAGCACCGCGCTGGTGGCCGCCGCCTGGGCCAGTACCGCCGGGTGGATGCGCACGGTCGGGCAGGTGACCGCGGTGGTGACCGGCAGCCTGGTCACCTGACTGAGCGCTCCGATCATCGACCACACGAACGGGCTCTGCCCCTGCGCGTCGACCCAGGGGTGATAGTGATCGGAGATCCACAACGCCTGGAAGCCAGCCGCCTCGGCGCCGCGCGCCTGTTCGATCAGCTCAGCCGGGGTGAACTCTTCGCAGGAAAGGAAGTAGCCGATGCGCATGCCCTGGAGGTACCCAGGGGCGGCGCGCTCACACCGATGTCGGCCGGACGGGGCCCTGACCGGGCTGAGCCTCGGGGCAGCGCAGGCGCAGCTCCTGGTGCCCGAACGGGGTGTCGACGAGCCAGCAGTGATGCGGCTCGGTGCTGCCCGGGTGGGCGTACCCGTCGAAGAACCGGCACGTCACGCACATCTTGGTGACCGGGATCTGGCCCTCGCGCTGCATGCGGCGGATCTGCCCGGCCACCACACCGAGCAGCCGGTGCTGCCCCTCCTGGTCGAGGTTGTGCAGCTCGGCGAGCAGGTCGGCGGCCCAGCCGCGCACCTCGGGGGCGTGCCGGCGGCCGGCCTCGGTGAGCGTCACGCGCACGGCGGCCGGCGCGTACGACGGCGACGGGTCCATCGACACCAGGCCCTCGCGGACCAGCGTCGACACCGCCGTCATGGTGGCCTGTGTAGTCATGCCGAGGTCGCCGGCGAGGTCAGCCAGCGGGTACACCTCGCTGCGCCGGCTCAGTAGGAGCAGTACCTGCTGCTGAGCGATGGTGCGCTCCAGTTCACCGCCCGGGCCTTCCGCGGCGTGGACGGCGACCGCCACGCGCGCCAAGCCGGTGGCGAGCTGACGGGAAGAGCTTTCCAGATCCACGCGTATCTGCCCAACGATCGATAACGCTTGGTGGTGACGGCGGTCACGTTACCCGAGGTCTACCCCGTGTGACGAGTCGCGGATCGGCTGCTCTTCGCTCAGGTGCGGCTTAACGCCCTTTTCCGAACATCGACCGTATCGCAGCCATCAGTAGCAGCGTGCCCAGGATCGCGCCGACCACCCGGACCGCCGGGATGTCGTACCAGCTGGTGTCCATGCTTCAGAACTGTCCCACACCAAATAGAAAAGTTTATTTACTATGGCGGCATGACAGGACAGAGGAGCCGTGACCTGGTCCGGCTCGCGGGCACCGTGCTCCAGCCCGGTTTCGCGGGCACGACGCCGCCGCCATGGGTGCGCCGCTGGTTGGGGGAGGGGCTCGGGGGCGTGGCGCTGTTCGGCCGCAACATCGACCGTCCGGCGCAGCTCGCGGCGCTGACCGCCGCCCTGCGCGCCGAACGCCCGGACGTCATCGTGGCAGTCGACGAGGAGGCCGGCGACGTCACCCGGCTGGAGACCCGGCGGGGCAGCTCGCGGCCGGGCAACCTGGCGCTCGGGGCCGTCGATGACGTGGCACTTACCGAGGCGGTCGCCCGCGACCTGGGCCACGACCTCGCGGCGGCGGGTGTGACGCTCAACTACGCGCCGGACGCCGACGTCAACACCGACGTCCGCAACCCCGTCATCGGCGTGCGCTCCTTCGGTCCCGACCCGGACCTGGTCGCGCGGCACACCGCCGCCTGGATCACGGGACTCCAGTCCGCGGGTGTGGCCGCCTGCGCCAAGCACTTCCCGGGCCACGGCAACACCAGCGTCGACTCGCACATCGACGTACCAAAGATCAATGCCTCTCGCGCGGAGCTGGACGCCGTCGAGCTGCCGCCCTTTCGGGCCGCCATCGCCGCGGGTACGCAGGCGATCATGACCGGACATCTGGTCGTGCCGGCCATCGACCCGCAGTGGCCGGCGACGCTGAGCCGGCGGGTGCTGGTCGGCTTGCTCCGCGACGAGCTCGGGTTCGCGGGGGCGGTGGTCACGGACGGCATCGAGATGGCGGCGATCGCCCGGCGGTACGGCTTCGAGGCCGCCGCGGTGCGCGCGCTCGCGGCCGGCTCTGACGCGGTGTGCGTGGGCGGCGACCACTTCGACGAAGGCGACGCGCTGCGGCTGCGCGACGCCGTGATCGACGCGGTCGCCACCGGCGAGCTGCCCGAGCAGCGCCTCGCCGAGGCCGCGAAGCGAGTGGAACAGCTCGCCGAGTGGACCGTCCAGGTTCGCGCCGGCCTACCTGACCGACCGGCCGGGACGCCGGTCGGCCTGCTCGCCGCCCGGCGCGCGGTTCGCCTCACCGTCGCCGACGGCGCCGTGCCGCCGCCGCTGGCCGCCGCGCCCCATGTCGTGGAGTTCGCGCCGCCGGCCAACATGGCCGCCGGGACGCAGACGCCGTGGGGCGTCGCGACGCCGCTGCGCACGCGGATGCCGGGCACGACCGCGGTGCGGCTCAGCGCCGCCGACCCCAAGGCCGCGCTCCGTCCGGCACGCGGGCGTCCGCTGGTGGTCGTCGTCCGTGACATTCACCGGTACCAGTGGATGGCGCGCGCCGTGGCGGCGCTGCTCGCCGAGCGGCCGGACGCGGTGATCGTCGAGATGGGCGTACCGGAACTGATCACCGGCGCGGTGCACCTGGCCACGTACGGGGCGACCCGGGCGTGCGGCGAGGCGGCTGCGGAGGTGCTCGCTGGCGCTGCGTGACTACCGTCCACAGCGGAGCGTGCCCCCACGGATACGCGCTGTGGCAGTATCGTGCCTTTCGTGGCCGTCGATTGGCAGCGGGCAGTGATGGTGCCGTCCTGGATTCGCTGGCTCCCCTGCTCGTTCGCCTACCTGACCGTGATCCCTGACCAGGAGCAGTTCCCCCGATCGGCGTGGTCGATCCTGCCGTGGGACACACCTGTGTGGTGCGACCCCGGATCGGTCGACGACTGGATCGCCCGCGCCCGGCGGCGGCATCCACGACGTGACGCCGGTCACGCCGAGCGCCGGGCCCGCGAGCACTACGACCGGGTCGTGCAGGTGCGGGCGGCCCGCATCGAGCTGTTCACCGAGATGTGCCGGCGCCGCGGGCTGCCCGTGCCGCACACCCTCGACGAGCTGCTGACCTGCCTCGCCGGCTTCGGACTGTTCACATTGGACGGCGAGGTGGTGCGGCCGCGGCTCGACCAGAACCCGATCGACGTGCTGCCGCTCGTCGGCCAGGAGCTGGTGCACGAGGAGCAGGCCCAGCAGGACGACCGCACCGTGCTCGTCGCCATCACGGTGCGCGAGATGGCCAGCCGCGGGCGGCGGCGGTGGCGGCGCCGGCAGCTCACCACCTACCTGGGGGCGATGGCGACAGGGCTGCGCATGCCGGTGAGCGAGGTGCGGCGGGCGCTGGCGCAGCTCGGTGAGATCGCCGACCTGGCCACCGAGCCGGCGCTCGACGCCGCCGCCGACCGCATCCGCATCACCGTGACCTGGCCCGACTTCGCCCGGCGGTTTCCGTTCGAAGACCTGCCGGCGCCGGAACACGCGGTCTAGACCGCGGTGGCCAGGGCTTGGACGCGCACCGCTTCGTCCACGCCGGACACCAGGTCGCGCAGCACCCACGGCAGGTTTTCGCGAATCCGAGCCGGATCGGCGACCAGCCCGGCAGTCCCGGCCAGCGCGGCCAGCGTCGCGAGCTGCGCGTCGACGGGGCCCTGCCCGGCCATCGCCTGCGCGAGGCGGCGGCGCGGCTCGGCGTACCGCTGCGGATCGTAGGCGGGGTAGCGGGTCTGCCCGCGCCGCGCCAGGCCGCGCGGCTGCTCGCGCCGCACCAGCCCGGTCGCCACCAGCCGCCTGGCCACCACGTCGCGCACGTCGTGGCGCAGGTAGCCCACCCAGTGCCGGACCGGTAACCGGTCGCCCTGGCGGCACACCTCACCCATCGCCGCGTCGGTCACTTTCTCGCCGTACGCGCGGGCGGCCTGCACCGCGACGCGACCCTCGACAATGGTCAGCCGGCCGTCGAGCAGCAGCTCACCGAGGACCGCGCCCGCGAGCGCGCTGGCCAGCACGTCGGCGTTGCCGGTCGGTTTGCCGGTGTACTCGTCGTGGCCGACGAGAAACAGCTCGTCGGCGAGCGGGTGGTTCATCTCTCGACGACGAGGTCCTGGTATTCGGTGTGCCGCTGCACGTACGCGGCCATGAAGGGGCACTCCAGCACGATCTTCTCGCCCCGCTCGCGCACCTGGTCGAGCGCGGCCGCCGCGAGCTGGGCACCGACGCCCTTGCCCTGGAAGGCGGGGTCGATCTCGGTGTGGGTGAAGACGAGGAGGCCGTCGCGCACCAGGTACGCCGCGAAGCCGGCCAGCCCACCGTCGACCAGGATCTCGAAGCGGCGTCGGGCGGGATTGTCGGCTACGAGCACGTTCACGAGGGCCAGGGTAGCGGCATACGCAACCCCGTGGATCCCGCCACGTACGCTGGATCACGTGATGAACCGACTGACCGCCGCCCGGCTAGCGTCTGGGCTGGCCCTCGGCCTGGTCCTTCTCGCTGGCTGCGGCTCCGAGGGCTCCAACACCGACTGCGGCCTGGATGCGTGCACCGTCACCTTCGACCGCGGCGTCGACGCCAAGGCGAGCGTGCTCGGCGTCGACGCCAAACTGGTCGGCGTCGACGGCGACAAGGTGACCGTCGAGGTGGCAGGCGAGAGCCTCTCCCTCACCGTAGGAGAGCAGGGCACCGACGTGGGCGGCCTAAACGTCGCCGTGCAGAGCGTCACAGACACCGAAGTCGTAATGAAGATCTCCCGCTGAGGCTGGTTACCTCCGCTCACTTCGGGCATCGTTGGCGGCTTGGCCGGCCGTTGCCGATGAGAAGGAGGTACACCAGTGGAGGCCGCCCTGTGGACGGTCGCCGTAACCGTCGCCGCCGTGGCGATCGCACTGGCTGTGGTCGAGGTCGTACACCGGGTGATCCGCCGGCTCGGCAATCGGTCCGTGCTGCTGCGCGAGCTCACCGAGCACGCGCACCGGCCGTTCCAGGTAGCCGTCGTGCTGCTGGCCTGCCAGGCGGCGGTACGCAGCTCCGCCGGTGAGTTCCCCGGCCGGGCGAGCGTGCTGCACCTGCTGGTGCTGGCCGCGATCGCGGGGTTCGCGTGGCTGGTCGCCGCACTGCTGCTGGTGAGCGAAGACCTCGCGCTGGCCCGGTTCCGCACCGACGTACCCGACAACCGCCGCGCCCGGAAGCTGCACACCCAGGTGGTGATGCTGCGCCGGGTCACCGTGGCCGGCATCGTGGTGCTCACGGCCGGCGTGATGCTGATGACGTTTCCGCATGTGCGAGCCATCGGCGCGAGCGTGCTGGCGTCCGCTGGCGTCATCGGCGTGGTGGCCGCGCTGGCCGCGCAGAGCGTACTGAGCAACGTGTTCGCGGGGCTCCAGCTCACGTTCAGCGACGCGGTGCGGCTCGACGACGTGGTCGTGGTCGAGGGCGAGTGGGGCCGGGTCGAAGAACTCACCCTGAGCTACGTGGTCGTGCAGGTCTGGGACGACCGGCGGCTGATCCTGCCCACGTCGTACTTCACCACCAAGCCGTTCCAGAACTGGACCCGGACCCGGGCGGCGGTGCTGGGCACGGCCGAGTTCGACCTGGACTGGTCGGTGCCGGTGACCCAGATGCGCGAGGAGCTACGGCGGTTCGTCGAGCGCAGCGAGCTCTGGGACGGCCGGGTGTGCGTGCTCCAGGTCACCGAGGCGACCGGCGGGATGATCCAGGTACGCGCGCTGGTGAGCGCCGCCGACGCGCCGACGCTGTGGGACCTTCGCTGCCTGGTACGCGAGCACCTGGTCAACTGGATCCGCCAGCACCACCCGGACGCCCTCCCGCGCATGCGCGCCGACCTGGCCTCCGACGGCGCGGTATGGCCCACGCTCACCCGCCACCCCGACGGCACCGCCCGCGACGGCGCCCGCGACGGCACTGTCCGCGACGGTGCTGCTCGCAATGGTGCTGCTCGCGACGGCGCCCACGACGGCGCCCACGACGGCGCTGCTCGCAATGGTGCTGCCCGCGATGGCGCTGCTCGCAATGGTGCTGGTCGGGATGGCGGCGGTCGGGATGGTGTGGCGCGCGATGGCGCGGCGCCGGACGACGATGCCCGCGTCTTCGGCGGCAGCGACGACGGCGACTCCCGCGCCGAGGCCTTCGTCGGCCCCGACGACTCCGCCCGTCCCGATCCAGCGGAGCCGCCCTCACCGCCCGAGCCGGCGCCGGCCGTTGCCGGCCGGGAGGCACGGCCCACCCCGCCCTCCTGACCGCCGATCAAGGGCAAACGCACGTGGTTGGATCTCTTTCCGCGTGCGTTTGCCCTTGATCGATGCAGATCTCCTTGATCGACGTCGCCCAAGGCACGCTTCCGCGCGCTCCTGCCGCGTGTTGCCCTCCGCGCTCCTGCCGGGTGACCCCGACGCGACATCCGCGCGGCAGCCTTGCGGTTGACCCGGCGGATTGTCCTGGTTTAGACCTCGGCGAGATCGCCGCGCTGCCAAGGGCCGTGCGCCGCCGCCGTGCCCAAGTCACGACGGCCGCGCGCCGCCGCCGTGCTCCCAAGGCGCGGCGCTGATCAAGGAGAAGTCCGCCGATCAAGGGCAAACGCCCGTGGAAATGAGATCCAACCCCGTGCGTTTGCCCTTGATCGGCGGAGATGTCCTTGATCGGCGGGATCGCGCCGGGCAAACCGGCAGCCGGGGAAGTGGGTTTGCGGGAGGCTCAGAAGCGGGCATAGGGGCGGCGAGGGGCAGAGGAGGGGCGCCATGGCGGATGTGCTCAAGAACGGGTCCCGGCCGGTCGCGGAGCAGTCGACCGGTGAGCTGGTGCAGCGGGCCAGCGAGCAGATCTCCCGGCTGGTGCGCGACGAGCTGGCGCTGGCGAGGGCGGAGCTGACCGAGAAGGGCAAGCATGCCGGGCTGGGCATCGGCCTGTTCGGTGGTGGGGGCGTGCTGGCCGTGTACGGGCTGGGGGCGCTGGTCGCCACAGCGATTTTGCTGCTCGATCTTGTCCTGCCGGCGTGGGCGGCCGCGCTCATCGTGACGGTGGTGCTGTTTGCGCTGGCGGGCGTGTTGGCGCTGGTCGGCCGCAGGCAGGTGAAGCAGGCCGTGCCGCCGGTGCCGAGCGCGACGGCGTCGAGCCTGCGGGCCGACGTCGACGCGGTGACGTCCGCGATCAAGAAGGACGCGGCCATGAGGGACGCGGTCAAGAAGGACGCGGCCATGAGGCGCGCGGTCAAGAAGGAGCGGAGCCGGCACTGAAGACGGCAGCGACGGAGGGCGGAGCGCCATGAACGGTACCAATGGCAGCGGCGACGTGGAGATGCTGCGCGAGGACATCCGGCAGGCGCGAGCCGACCTGGGCGAGACGGTGCAGGCGCTCGCGGCGAAGGCGGATGTCAAGGCCCGGGTGCGTGCCTCCGCCGAGCACACCCGGGAACGTGCCCTGGCACAGGTGCACGACGCTGGGGTGGCGGTGCGCCGCAACGCTGTGCCGTGGGCGGCCATGGTGGCCGGTGCCACCGCCGCGATAATCGTCCTGATGGTGATCCAGAGGAGGCGCGGGTGAGCAAGACGGTCAACAAGCTGGCGTACAAGCCGGTGGGCCTGCTGCTGGGCGTCGGCGCGGGCATGGTCGCCGGGGCCCTGTTCAAGCAGGTGTGGAAGATGGCCGCGGGCGACGACGATGCCCCGAACGCGACAGACGAGGATCGCGGCTGGGGTGAGGTGTTGGGCGCCGCGGCGCTCCAAGGGGTCATCTTCGCGGTGGTGAAAGCGGCCGTAGACAGGGGCGGAGCTGCGGGAATACGGCGGTTGACCGGTCGCTGGCCGGCCTGACCCCCACCACACCGCGAGCCCCCAGCAGGTCACATGTCGGAGAAATTCCTCGGGTAGGCTGTACGAAGTTTTTGCGTACGTGGTTTGCTGGTCCACGCTGTTGTCGAGACGGCGTGGGTTATGAGAAGTCCTCCTTCTGGGGGCCGCCTCAAGCGCCGCTGCTCGAAAACGGCCAACCGGCCGCACGGTGCTCGGCCGTCAGTTTCAGAAGGAGATACAGCATGGCGCAAGGAACCGTGAAGTGGTTCAACGCTGACAAGGGCTTCGGCTTCATCACCGTGGATGGTGGGGGTGCCGACGTGTTTGTCCACTTCTCGGCGATCCAGACCAGCGGTTACCGGACCCTGGAGGAGAACCAGCGGGTGGAGTTCGAGATCGCGCAGGGCCAGAAGGGCCCGCAGGCCGAGCAGGTTCGCCCGCTCTGACCGAGCTCAGTCGCGCCCCGCACCCGACCCCGGGTGCGGGGCGCGATCCGTTTAGCCGCGCTTGCGGGTCCGCAGGCCGTACCAGATCAGCGCCAGGCCGATGAGCGCCACCAGCGGGCCCACGACTGCCCAGATCCGCTCGTCGGTCATCACGCTGCCCGTCAGGTGCCCCAAACCCTGCAGCGTCCACACCGCACCGACGACGACGGCGAGGAGCCCCAGCGCGAGGGCGAGCCAGCCCTTCACCAGCGGTGGTGGATCTGCGGGCGGATCAGTTCGTCGTACACGGCTTTGACCTGTTCGTGCACCTCGGGGGAGAGGGGCGGCAGGTCGGCGGCCGCCGCGTTTCCGCGGGCCTGCTCGGCGTTGCGCGCGCCCGGAATCACCACGGTCACTGATTTCCCGGTGGAGTCTCGTTCAGCGCTCGCGCTGAACGAGACTCCACCGGACAGGGCAGTCGGCTGGTCGAGGATCCAGCGCAGCGCGAACTGGGCCGTCGTCGCACCTTCGGGTACCAGTGGTGTCAAGCGGCGTACCGCTTCGAGTCCGATGTGGTATTCGACGCCGGAGAACGTCTCGCCGACGTCGAAGGAGCCGCCATGGCGGTTGTACGTGCGGTGGTCGTTCTCGGGAAAGTGGGTGTTCTCGTCGTACCGGCCGGAGAGCAGGCCGCTCGCCAACGGCACCCGGGCGATGATGCCGACGCCCGCCTCGGCGGCTGCCGGGAGCACCTCTTCGAGCGGCTTGTGCCGCAGCGCGTTCAGGACGATCTGCACGCTCGCGATGCCCGGCCGGGTGATCGCGGCGAGCGCCTCTTCGCAGGTCTCGACGCTGACGCCGTACGCCGCGACGCGCTTTTCCTGCACGAGCGTCTCGAGGGCCTCGTAGACCTGCTCGGTGCGGTAGACGGCGCTGGGCGGGCAGTGCAGTTGCACCAGGTCGAGGGTGTCGACGCCCAGGTTTTCGCGGGAGCGGTCGTTCCACTCGCGGAAGTTGTTGAGTGTGTAGGCGGCTGGGTCCTGCTCGACCCGCCGGCCCATCTTGGTTGCCACGGTGACGCTGCTGCCGGCCGGATGTTCCCGCAGGAACCGGCCGATGATCTGCTCGCTGCGGCCGTCGCCGTACACGTCGGCTGTGTCGATGAAGGTCACGCCCGCCTCGACGGCACCGGCCAGCGTGGCGAACGCCGTGTCTTCGCTGACCTCACCCCAGTCGGCGCCAAGCTGCCAGGCGCCGAGTCCGATCACGCTTGAGTCGCGGTCCATTCGTGCAAATTTGCGCTTCTCCACATCGCCACCCTAGCGTCAAGCTAAACAAGACGGACGTACGGTTTGGAGATGATGAAATGTGGGATCCATCGACCTACCTGCGCTTCGGTGACGAGCGATCGCGACCGTTCGTCGATCTTCTCGCCCGGGTGCCCGTCGAGCGGCCACGGTCTGTGGTCGATCTCGGGTGCGGGCCGGGCACCCTCACGGTCACCCTCGCGCGGCGCTGGCCGGGCGCCCGGGTCCGCGGGCTCGACTCGTCAACGGAGATGATCGAAAAGGCGCGCACGGAGGAGTACCCGATCGATTTTTCGGTGGGTGACGTGCGCGAGTGGACCCCGGAGCCCGACGACGACGTGATCGTCTCCAATGCCGTGCTGCAGTGGGTGCCCGGCCACGAGGCGCTGCTGCGCCGGTGGGCCGGCGCCATGGCGCCGGGCGCGTGCCTCGCCGTGCAGGTGCCGGGAAACTTCGCCGCGCCGTCGCACCGCGCGCTGCGCGCGGTGGCGAGCGAGGCACGCTGGCAGGCGCCGCTCGCGGGCCTGTTACGCGACGCGCCGGTCCTGGATCCTTCCGGATACGCGGGCATACTGCACGCCGACTGTGTGGTGGACGCCTGGGAGACCACGTACCTGCACCAGCTCCCCGTCATCCCCGGCGGTGACCACCCGGTTCTGACGTGGATGGAGGGCACCGCGCTGCGGCCGGTGCGCGCCGCGCTCGACGGCGACGACTGGGCCGTGTTCCGCGCCACCCTCGGCGCGCGCCTGGCGGGGGAGTATCCGGCCCGGGGTAACGTCGTCTTCTTCCCGTTCCGCCGAGTCTTCTTCGTCGCGCTCAAACAGGGGTAGTAGTGGTGCAGGACTTCATCGCTGGGCTGCCAAAGGCCGAGTTGCACGTTCACCACGTCGGGTCGGCGTCGCCGCGGATCGTCGCGGAGCTGGCCGCGCGGCACGAGGGCAGCACGCCGGTGCCCGCCGACCCGGCGCTGCTGGCGAAGTACTTCGAGTTCCGGGACTTCGCGCACTTCGTGGAGATCTACCTCAGCGTTGTCGACCTGATCCGTGACCCGGAAGACGTGCGCATCCTGACCTATGAGGTGGCCCGCGAGCTGGCCCGGCAGCAGGTGCGCTACGCCGAGCTGACCGTCACGCCGTACTCGCACGTGAAGCGGGGCATGCCGGCGCCGGTGTTCTGCGAGGCGATCGAAGACGCCCGGGTGCGCGCCGAGTCCGAGCTGGGCATCGTGCTGCGCTGGTGCTTCGACATCCCCGGCGAGGCGGGACTGCCCGCCGCCGAGGAGACGCTGCGGATCGCCCTCGACGAGCGGCCCGACGGACTGGTCAGCTTCGGCCTCGGCGGCCCCGAGATCGGCGTGCCGCGGCCGCAGTTCAAGCCGTACTTCGACAAGGCGCGCGCGGCCGGGCTGCGCTCGGTGCCGCACGCGGGCGAGACCACGGGCCCAGCGACGATCTGGGACGCGATCCGGGAGCTGGGCGCCGAGCGGATCGGGCACGGCATCTCGGCGGTGCAGGACCCGTCGCTGCTGGCGTACCTGGCCGAGCACCGCATCCCACTGGAGGTCTGCCCGACGTCCAATGTGCGCACCCGGGCGGTGGCCTCGATCGAGCAGCACCCGCTGCGGCTGCTGCGTGACGCCGGCGTACCGGTGAGCATCAACTCCGACGACCCGCCGATGTTCGGCACCACGCTGAACGACGAGTACGCGGTGGCGGCCGAGCTGCTCGACCTGGACGAGAACGGGCTGCGCGAGCTGGCGAAGGCGGCCGTCGACGCGTCGTTCCTGCCGTCGGAGCAGAAGCAGCGCCTCGCCGCGGAGATCGGCGCCTACAGCGCGTAGACCGGGTCCTGCCAGCAGGCGAGCACCGCGAGGATCAAGGCGCCGCCGATCGCGGCCCAGCGGATGATCCGGCGCCGGCGCCTGGCGTCGCGTGGGTCGCGTCGGGCGGGGGAGAGCGACTCGGCAGTCTCGGCGGTGGGTTCAGGGGCCACGCGCGCGCACTCCTCCTGTGAGGTGGGCGCGCGGCGGGATCAGGGTTGGGGGACCGTCTCCCGCCGCGCGCAAGCTCCGCCGGACCGGGGTGGGTGGACAGGTACTGCGGGCGGTGGTCCGGGGAACCGGATGGGATCGCTCCCGATGCTGCCATCCGGCCCGCGCGCGGTCGTGCCCGTTAACTCAGACCTAAGAGAGACTTGTGCTTTCGCTACTCTTCGGGCGGGCGTTGGCGGGGCCAGCGGCGCGAGCCGGGCTCCCGAGCCAGCCGCCCGACCAGGCCGAACCTGCTCATCTGCCGAGGTGTGGCCTCGGCGTCGGCGAGGAGCATGACCACGCTGGCGCCGCCGAGCTGGGCCCGGTCGAGGCTCACCGAGCCGCGCGCCTGCTGGGCGACCCGCTTGGCGATGTCGAGCCCCAGGCCGGTCGAGCCCCGGTCACTGGCGCCGCGGCGCAGCGCCCGGTCGGGGTTCGCGATGCCGGGACCGGCGTCGTCGACGCGTACCGCCACGTAGCCGTCGCGCCGCGAGATCGCCACCTCGAAGGCGGTGCCCTGCGGCGTGTACCGGAAGACGTTGCCGAGCACCGCGTCGAGCGCGGCGGCCAGCTCGGGGCGCGGCACCGGCACGGGGATGCGGGTGTGCGCGCCGATCACCTTGTACGGGCGCTGCTGGTCGCTTGCCAGCTGCGACCAGAAGACCATCCGATCGCGGACCACCTCGCTGGCGTCGCACACGCCGCCGCCCTCCGGGGGCGCGGCCTGGGCCACCGCCTTCCGGCTCGTGTTGATCAGTACGTCGACTTCGCCTTCCAGCGTGACGATGGCCTGGCGGATCCGGCGGATCGTGCGGCGCCGGTCGAGCTCGGCTTCGCTGAACGTGCCCACGCTGGTGTCGTCGGAGTCGAGCGCGTCGGCGTCCAGCCGCAGGGCGGTGAGCGGGGTGCGCAGCCGGTGCGACAGGTCGGCGACCATCTCGCGCTCGTTGGTGCGCGAGGTCACCAGGCGGTCGGCCATGCGGTTGAACGCGTACCCGGCCTCGGCCAGCTCGCGCGGGCCGCCGGGCTGCACGCGTACCCCGCCATTGCCATCGCCCACGGCCATGGCGGCCTGGACCAGACCGCGCGCCGCGGCGACCGCCTTGGCCGCCAGCCGGTCGACGACGAACACCGACGCGGCGATCAGCCCCAGGACCAGGCCGATGAGCAGCCACCAGTTGCCGCCGTCCTGGGCGGAGTCCGGGATGAACACCTCGACCACGGCTGTGTCGCTGCCGACCCGCACCGGTTGCAGGTACACGGCCCCGCCGGACACGTCGACGACCAGCGACGTGGTGCCGCTGGCGGCGCGGGTGACGTCGTCTTCGTCGGCCCGCCCGTCCGCGTTCCGGCCAAGCCCGTACACGACCGGCGTGCCGCCCGGCCCGTTGCCGGCGGCCGCGAGGGAGCGCTCGACCGCCTCACGTCCGGTCGCGACGGTGAGCGCGCCGGCCACGGCCGCGCCGCGCTGGCGCGCGTCGGCGACCGCGCGGTCGCGCGCCTCACCGTCCTGTTCGATGCCCAGCGGGATCATGAACGCCAGCGCCGCGATCGCGGTCAGCGCGGCGGTGACGTACGCGTGCGCCTGCCTTAGTCCGGTGCCACCAACCGGAAGCCGACCCCCCGCACGGTGCGCAGGTAGCGGGGCTTCGCCGCGGACTCGCCCATTTTGCGGCGCAGCCAGTACAGATGCACGTCGATGGTCTGGTCCTCGCCTACCGAGGGTTGCCGCCATACCTCCTCCAACAGCTCCCGGCGTGAAACCACGCGGCCGGGTCGCGCCGCCAGGTAGGCGAGCAGGTCGAACTCCTTGCGGGTCAGCGCGAGCGGGACGCCGTCGAGCTGCGCGCTGCGCTCGCCAACGTCGACCCGGAGGCCGCCGACCTCGTGCACAGCGGGTTGTACGGTGCGGCTGGCCCGTCCGGCTCGACGCAGGACGCTGGTGATCCGGGCGTCGAGGTGGGCCCCGGTGAACGGCTTGACCATGTAGTCGTCGGCGCCGGCCCGAAGCAGCCGAACGATGGCCTGCTCGTCGTCACGGGCGGTAGCGATGATGATCGGAATGTCGGTGATCCCGCGCAGCATCCGCAGGGCGTCGGCGCCGTCGAGGTCGGGCAGGCCGAGGTCGAGAACGACGAGGTCAGGGGTTTCGGCCGCGACCCTGCGCAGCGCGTCGAGGGCCGTGCCGACCGCGTGCACGGCGTGCCCGCGGTCCGCCAAAGAACGCAGCATCGCCCCGCGTACGACGTGGTCGTCTTCGACCAGGAGCACGGTGGCCATGCGAAGACGGTACTGCGCTTGGCAAGCTTTCAGTACGTCAGGCCAAAGCCATACGGGTAGAGGGGCGGCTTGCCGTCGCCGCTGTTGATCGGTTGTTGGCCCGCCGACGCCATCCAGGTGACCGGCAGTTTCCCGGTCGGCGGGTGCACGCCGAACAGCACGTCGGCGACCCCTTCACCCTCTGTGCCGGGCAGCCAGGCGGCCAGCAGCGCGCGCCAGTTCGGCACCTGCGTCGCGACGTCGAGCGGGCGGCCCGAGACCAGCACCACGATCACCGGTACGCCAGCGGCGCGGAGCCGGGCGATGGTGTTGAGGTCGGTGCTGGAAAGGCCCATCGCGCCGGGCCGGTCGCCCTGGCCCTCGGCGTACGGGGTCTCGCCCACCACCGCGATGGCGGCCCGGTACGAGGAGTCGATTCCGGTGCCGTTCGCGTTGTACGTGACGGTGGTCGAGGGCGCCACGCTGGCTCGGATGCCGGCCAGGATCGAGGTGCCCGGCGTGATCGCCCCGCTGCCGCCCTGCCAGGTGATCGTCCAGCCGCCGCTCTGGTATCCGATGTTGTCGGCGCTCCGGCCGGCGACGAAGATCCGGTTATTCTCCCTGGCCAGGGGCAGGATGTTGCCGTCATTCTTGAGCAGCACCTGCGACTGCCGCACCGCCTGGCGGGCCAGCGCGCGGTGCTCGGCGTTGCCGACCGTGCCAAGGTATGAGCGGTCGGTGAGTGGTTGCTCGAAGAGGCCCAGCTCGAACTTCTTCGCCAGGATGCGGCGGTTCGCGTCGTCGATCCGAGCCTGCGTCACCCGGCCGGCCTGCACCTCGGCGCGCAGATGCCCGATGAACGTGCGCCAGGTCTCGGGGACCATGACCATGTCGATGCCGGCGTTGACGGCCTGCCGCACCTCGGCGGCGGTCATGCCGGGTGCGCCGTCGATCTGGTCGATGCCGTTCCAGTCCGAGACCACGAACCCGGTGAAGCCCAACTCGCTTTTGAGAACCTCGCTGATCAGGTACTGGTGGCCGTGCAGCTTCTGCCCGTTCCACGAGCTGAACGAGATCATCACCGAGCCGACGCCCTTGCGTACCGCCTCGGCGAACGGCGGCAGGTGGATGTTTCTCAGGTCGGCTTCGCTGAGCCGGGTGTCGCCCTGGTCGTCGCCGCCCTCGGTGCCGCCGTCGCCGATGTAGTGCTTGGCCGTGGCGAGCACCCGCTCACCCTGGATGCCGGTGATGTAGCTGGTCATCGCGGTCGCGATCTCGGGCTGCTCGCCGAAAGACTCGTACGTGCGGCCCCATCGGTCGTTGCGGGCCACGCACAGGCATGGTGCGAAGTTCCAGTCGACGCCGGTGCCCGCCATCTCCGTGGCCGTGGCCCGCGCGATCCGCTCCACGAGCGCCGGGTCGCGGGCGGCGCCGAGCCCGATGTTGTGCGGGAAGATCGTCGCGCCGCGCACGTTGTTGTGCCCGTGCACCGCGTCGACCCCGTAGATGAGCGGGATCGCCAAAGGCGTGGCGAGCGCCTGTGCCTGGAAGCGGTCGTACATGTCGGCCCAGGAGGTCGGCGTGTTGGGTGACGGCGCCGAGCCGCCGCCGGACAGCAGGGAGCCGAGCCGGTACGTCGTGACGTCGGCGTCCGTGACGAAGGCGCGCTCGGCCTGGGTCATCTGGCCGATCTTCTCGTCGAGACTCATCCGGCCGAGCAGGTCTTCGACGCGGGTGGCGACCGGGAGGGTGGGGTCCTGGTACGGCAGTGCGGCGGCCTTCGCGGGTGGAGCCAATGTCAATGCGGTGACCAGCGCCACCATGGTCACGATATTGACGTACTTCATTGGATGAAGATACCTGACGTTCCGTTCTGCGGGATACGGCGTGGTATCGCCGCATGACCTGGGATCGGCTGGGAAAGTGTGTGGAGTGAACCGCACCACCGTCGCGCCGGCCCTCGAGGCCGGCGCCGCCACCAGTGACGATGCCCTCTGGCAGGGCGCCGCAGCCGTCCTCGATGCCAACTGGGAACGGGACCACACGGTGCCCTCCCGGACCCTCTATCCGCACCACTGGAACTGGGACGCGGGGTTCATCGCGGTGGGGCTCGCCCACCACGACCCCGCCCGCGCCTGGGCCGACCTGCGCAGCCTGTTCTCGGCGCAGTGGATCGACGGGCGGGTGCCGCACATCGTCTTCGACCCGGACGTCTCCGAGCGCGACTACTTCCCGGGGCCGGCATTCTGGGACAGTGCCGCGATGCCGGGGCGGCTGGCCGGGCTGACCACCGGCATCGTGCAGCCGCCGGTGCACGCGCTCGCGGTCGTCCAGATGTGGCGGCGGGCGCCGGACGAGGTCGAGCTGCGATGGCTGTACGAGCGGCTGGCGCACCAGCAGCGGTACCTGCTCGAACGGCGCAACGTCGGCGGTGTGGGCCTGGCCAGCATCGTGCACCCGTGGGAGTCGGGCCTCGACAACAGCCCGTCGTGGGACGCGGTGCTCGGCGCGATACCGGTCGACCTGGACATGATGCGTAAGTACCGCCGGCAGGACAATCGGGTAGCGAACTCGGACCACCGCCCCACCGACGCGGACTACGCCCGGTACATCGCGATCGCGGCCAACTACCGCGACGGCGGGTACCTGGACGCGGGGCTGATCGACCGGCACCCGTTCCTCGTGGAATGCCCCGGTTTCAACGCGATCCTGGGCGCGGCCGAGCATTCCCTCGCCGACCTGGCCGAGGTGGTGGGCGCCGACCCGGCACCGCACCGCGAGCGCGCCGCCCGGGTCACCCGCACGCTGGTCGACGAGCTGTTCGACCCGGCGACCGGCATGTTCCACTCCCGTGACGTGCGCACCGGCGGGCTGAGCCCGGCCCGCTGCGTCAACGGGCTGGTCCCCCTGATCCTGCCCGACCTGCCCACCGAGGTGGTCGACTCCCTCGTGGCGGCCGCCTCGTCGGAGCGGTTCGGCATCGGCCCGCTGCCGGTGCCCAGCTACGACCGCACCGCGGGTGACTTCGACCGGCTGCGGTACTGGCGCGGCCCGATCTGGATCAACGTGAACTGGCTGCTCTGGCAGGGGCTACGCGCCCATGGCCGGGAGCGGGAGGCAGCTGTCTTGAGGGACGCGATGCTCACGCTCGTGCGGCGAGGTGGCTACCACGAGTACTTCGATCCGGTGACCGGCGACGGGATCGGGTCGGCCGCGTTCAGCTGGACGGCCGCGCTGACGATGGATCTCCTCACGGGGTCCTGAATCCGCCGATCTTGGACGGCGCATAGCATGGCACGGTCATCACCGACGAGTACCGAGGAGATCACCGTGTCCGGACCCCGTACCCCAGCTGTGGCCGACCCCATCGTCGTCCCGGCCGGTACGACGGCGGCCGACGCGGTGGCCGCCGCCGGCCTGCCCACGACGGGCCCGAAGGCGATCGTCGTGGTCCGCTCCTCCTCCGGTGATCTTCGCGATCTGGACTGGGCGCCTTCGGGCGATGAAACCGTCACGCCGGTGGCGATCGACGAGCCCGACGGGCTCAACGTGCTGCGGCACTCCACCGCGCACGTGCTCGCGCAGGCCGTACAGGACGTGTTTCCCGAGGCGAAGCTCGGCATCGGGCCGCCCGTCGTCAACGGGTTCTACTACGACTTCGACGTGCCGCGACCGTTCCAGCCGGACGACCTCGACAAGCTCGAAAAGCGCATGCAGGAGATCGTCAAGTCGGGGCAGCGGTTCCGGCGGCGGCGGTTCGAGAGCGTCGACGAGGCGCGCGCCGAGCTCGCCGACGAGCCGTACAAGCTGGAGCTGGTCGGCACCGCTGGCGCCGGCGGCTTCGACGCGGCCGAGATCATGGAGGTGGGCGAGGGTGACCTCACCATCTACGACAACGTCGACGCCTCGTCCGACAAGGTGTGCTGGTCCGACCTGTGCCGCGGGCCGCACCTGCCCAACACCCGGCTGATCGGCGCCTTCAAGCTGATGCGCTCCGCCGCCGCGTACTGGCGGGGCTCGGAGAAGAACCCGCAGCTCCAGCGCGTTTACGGCACCGCCTGGCCGACCCGGGACGCGCTCAAGGGATACCTGAAGCTTCTCGAAGAGGCCGCCCGGCGCGACCACCGCAAGCTCGGCGCGGACCTCGACCTGTTCTCCTTCCCCGACGAGATCGGCTCGGGCCTCGCGGTGTTCCACCCCAAGGGCGGGATCATCCGGCGCGAGATGGAAAACTACTCGCGGGTGCGGCACGAGCAGTCCGGGTACGAGTTCGTCAACACGCCGCATATCACCAAGGCGCACCTGTTCGAGACCTCGGGACACCTGCCGTACTACGCCGACACGATGTTCCCGCCGATGGACCTCGAGGGCGCCCAGTACTACCTCAAGGCCATGAACTGCCCGATGCACAATTTGATCTTCCGGTCGCGCGGCCGGTCGTACCGGGAGCTGCCGCTGCGGCTGTTCGAGTTCGGCACGGTGTACCGGTACGAGAAGTCGGGTGTGGTGCACGGGCTGACCCGGGTGCGCGGTCTGACCATGGACGACTCGCACATCTACTGCACCAAGGAGCAGATGCCGGGCGAGCTGCGCACGCTGCTGGCGTTCGTGCTCGACCTGCTGCGCGACTACGGCCTCGACGACTTCTACCTTGAGCTGTCGACCCGCGGCGACTCCGACAAGTTCATCGGGTCGGCCGAGGAGTGGGCCGAGGCCACCGAGACGCTGCGGCAGGCCGCCGAGGACTCCGGGCTGGAGCTCGTGCCCGACCCGGGTGGCGCGGCGTTCTACGGTCCGAAGATCTCGGTGCAGGCCCGCGACGCGATCGGGCGCACCTGGCAGATGTCGACGATCCAGCTCGACTTCAACCAGCCGAAGCGGTTCGGTCTGGAGTACCAGGCGGCCGACGGCAGCCGGCAGCAGCCGATCATGATTCACCGGGCGCTGTTCGGGTCGATCGAGCGCTTCTTCGGCGTCCTGACCGAGCACTACGCGGGGGCGTTCCCGGCGTGGCTGGCGCCCGTGCAGGTGGTGGGCATCCCGATCCGCGACGACCACGCCGCCTATCTGGACTCCTTTGTCTCCTTGTTGAAGAGCGAGGGGATTCGCGCGGAGGTCGACACCTCCGACGACCGGATGCAGAAGAAGATCCGCACGGCGCAGCAGCAGAAGATCCCGTTCATGGCGATCGCGGGTGACGCCGACGTCGAGGCGGGCACGGTGTCGTTCCGCTACCGGGACGGGTCGCAGCGCAACGGCGTACCCATCGCGGAGGCCGTGGCCCACGTGGTCGAGGTCGTCCGCTCCCGCACCAACGCGGGCCCCTCCGCGGCCTAGGCCCTGTAGCGCTCACCGCGCCGCGATGGCGGCGCGGTGGTCGCATGGTGGCGGGTGCCGGAATCCTGCCTTTATGACCAGATCCAAGCGTGTTGTAGGCATGGCCGGCGCCCTCCTCGCTGTCGCTGGCGTGACGCTCCTCGTCGGCGACGTACCCGCCGCCCAGGCCGCCCGCCGCGACGCCACCTGCGTGGGTGGGGTCGGCGACGCGGCCACCATCCAGAACGCGATCGACGCGTCCAACCCCGGCGACGAGGTCGTCATCACCGGTCGCTGCCTGATCACCACCACGATCAAGCTGCTCGACGAGCGCACCTACCGCGGTGACGCGCGCGGTGACGCGGACGGCGGCGGCGGTACGGTGCTGCGCCAAGCCGACGGCCGCAACCTGCCCGCACTGGTGGCCACCGAGACCTGGGTCGACAACAAGACCTGGGTCTCGGCGGGCATCCGGATCGAGCACCTCACGCTCGACGGCAACCGCGAGGCCAACACCGGCACCGTCGGGCTGATGCTGCGCACGTGGGACAGCCGCGTCTACGACGTGCGGGTGCAGCACACACCGGGCGACGGCATCCGGCTGACGAGCCTGTCCAGCGACGGCACCATGCTGGAGGAGCGCAACAACAGCGTCAACGGCGTGATCGCGGATTCGTTCGTCGAAGACAGCGGCGGGGCGGGCATCCGGGTGGTCGACCCCGGAAACCACATCACCGACTGGGTACTGGAGCGCAGCTGGATCTCCAAGAGCGACGGCAGCGGCGTCGACCTCGACAACGCGGCCGGCTGGCAGATCCGCGACCTGCACGTGTACGAGTCGCAGGAGCACGCGATCGACGCCCGGCGCTGCTACAACGCGGGCGTCCACGACAACTACATCGAAGACTTCGGCCTGCGCGGCACGGCGGGCTCCGTCTACTTCGGAATCCGCTGCACACTGCAGCCTGGGACGCCGGCAACGCTCATCGGCAACAAGATCAATTATCTGTACGGGACATTGCCAGCGGCCTCCTATGTGTACCTGGCTGTGGAGGGACACGGTGCCGGTACTTCGTACGTAGCGGTGACCGGCAACGCGGTCGTCGGGCGGGGCACCGCTCGAGAGACCGGGCTGCGATACACGCTGGGTGCGGGTACCGCGATCACGGTCGCGTCCACCGGCAACCTGGTGGCGGGCATGGGCACCGCCCGCTCGGTCGGCACCGGCGTGACCGTGACAGCTGGGCAGTAAGGGTGGTCCCGTCGCCCGGCCTTGCCGGGGTGGCAGCGGGCCGGCTTGCCGGGCGGCGGGCACCTAGGATCGAGGTGTGACGGATGGGTTGGAGCGGCTGTGGACGCCACACCGGATGACGTACATCGCCGGCAAGGACCAGCCGCCCGGGTGCCCGTTCTGCGTCGCGCCCGGCATGACCGACGGCAGCCTCGTGGTCGCCCGCGGCAAGCTGGTCTACGCGGTCCTCAACCTGTACCCGTACAACCCCGGCCACCTGCTCGTCTGCCCGTACCGGCACGTGCCCGACTACACCGACCTCGACAACGACGAGATGGCTGAGCTGGCACACTTCACCCAGACCGCGATGCGGGTGATCCGCGAGGTGAGCGGCGCGCACGGGTTCAACATCGGGATGAACCAGGGCTCGGTCGCGGGGGCCGGCATCGCCGCCCACCTGCACCAGCACGTGGTGCCGAGGTGGGGCGGCGACAGCAACTTCATGCCCGTGGTCGGCCAAACCAAGGTCCTCCCACAACTCCTGACCGACACCCGCGACCTCCTAACCGGCGCCTGGCCCCCCGACGCCTAACCCCGCCCCGCGCCACCCGCCCCGCCCGCCCCGCCCCGCGCCGCCCGCGGGGGCGCGCCTCCCCTTCCGTCGATCAAGGGCAAACGCACGTGGTTCGATCGCTAATCCACGGCGGCATGGTGGCGCGGACGGCAGCCCGACGGGGCGGACCCGCTCGACCAGGGCGTCGAGCCCGCGAGGAGCGCGTGGGGTTGACTTCGAGTGTGCTCTAGCTGGAACGGTGTTTCCCATGAGGGCATTGGGACGTAGTGGCATCGAGGTGAGCGACCTCGGGGTTGGATGCTGGGCGATCGGCGGACCGTTCTGGCTGGGCGAACAGCCGCTGGGCTGGGGCGAGGTCGACGACGAGGAGTCGGTGCGGGCGTTGCGCCGGGCGGTCGAGCTTGGCGTGACGTTCTTCGACACGGCTGACGTGTACGGCATCGGGCACAGCGAGGAGGTCGTCGGGCGAGCGCTGCGGACGGTGCGCGACCAGGTGGTGATCGCCACCAAGTGGGGCCACACGTTCGACTCAGCGACGCGGCAGCTCAAGGGCAACGACGCTTCGCCGGACTATCTGCGGCAGGCGGTCGAGGGCTCGTTGCGGCGGCTGGGCACCGATCGGATCGACCTGTACCAGCTGCACCTTGGCGACCTGCCGATCGCCCAGGGGCTGGAGCTGGTCGACACGCTGGAGGAGCTGGTCGCGGTGGGCAAGATCCGCGCCTACGGCTGGAGTACGGACTTCGCCGACCGGGCGACCGCGTTCGCGACCGCCGGCGCGCACGCCACGGCGGTCCAGCACGCGTTTTCGGTGCTGGAAGACTCGCAAGAGGTGCTCGACGTGTGCGAGAAGCTCGACCTGGCCAGCGTCAATCGTGGGCCGCTGGCGATGGGGCTGCTGACCGGCAAGTACAGCGAGTCGTCCACGCTTGGCCCGGACGACGTGCGGGGGATCGCGCCGGAGTGGCTGAGCTTCTTCCGTGATGGCCGGCCGGCACCGGAGTGGCTGGCGCGGGTGGCGGCGCTGCGCGAGGCGTTGACGGCGGACGGGCGGACTCTGGTGCAGGGCGCTTTGGGATATCTGTGGGCGCGCAGTGGGCGTACTGTGCCGATCCCTGGCTGCCGGACGGTGGCCCAGGTGGAGGAGAACGCGGGCGCGCTGGCCTACGGGCCGCTGCCTGCCGACGCGTACGCGGAGGTGGAGCGCATCCGCACGACGGCGCCGAGCTGACCGCGGCGATCAAGGACCCTTCTTGCGATCAAGGGCGAACGCACGCGCGATAGATATCGAACCGCGCGCATTTGCCCTTGATCGACGAGAAGGAGGCGGCCGTGGCCGCGCAGGGTGCGGGCGCCGCGGAGCGCTAGGACGTGTGTTCCTTGCGGATGGACTCCGCAAGGTGAGCCGGCATGGGGTCGTGTCTGGCGAAGGTGCGCGTGAAGGTGCCGGCGCCGCTGGTCATGGAGCGGAGCTCTACCGCGTACCTCACCAGCTCGGTCGCCGGGACCTCGGCGCGAACCAGGGTGCGCTCGCCGCCCGCCGGGTCGGGCTCGGTGCCGAGTACGCGACCACGGCGCCCGGACAGATCGCTCATCACGGAGCCGACGAACGAGTCGGGCACCCGGATGGTGATCTCGTCGACCGGTTCGAGGAGCTGGATCTGGCCCTTCTCGGCCGCCTCGCGCAGCGCCAGCGCCCCCGCCGTCTGGAACGCCGCGTCGGACGAGTCGACGCTGTGCGCCTTGCCGTCGTAGAGCGTCACCCGCAGGTCCACCACCGGGTACCCGGCGACGAGCCCGCGTTCCATCTGGGCGCGCACGCCCTTTTCCACGGACGGGATGTAGTTGTGCGGCACCACGCCGCCGACGATCTTGTCGACGAACTCGAAGCCGCTGCCCCGGGGCAGCGGCTCGACCCTGATGTCGCAGACCGCGTACTGGCCGTGGCCGCCGGACTGCTTGACGTGCCGGCCGTGCCCGGCCGACTGGGCGGCGAACGTCTCGCGCAGCGCCACCCGCACCGGCTCGGTCTCCAGCTCGACGCCGCCCGCGCGGAGCCGGTCGAGCACCACGTCGGCGTGCGCCTCGCCCATGCACCACAGGACGAGCTGGTGGGTCTCGGCGTTGCGCTCCAGCCGCATGGTCGGGTCGCCCGCGACGAGGCGCCCCAGGTTTTTGGCCAGCGCGTCCTCATCGGCGCGGGTCTTGGCGACGATGGCGATCGGCAGCAGCGGCTCGGGCATCACCCACGTCTCGACGAGCAGCGGATTGTCCTTGGCGGAGATCGTGTCGCCGGTTTCCGCGCTGCCCGACTTGGTGATCGCGCAGATGTCGCCGGCGACACAGAACGGCACCTCGCGCAGGTTGGCGCCCAGCGGCGAGTAGATGTGCGCGATGCGCTCGTCGTTGTCGTGGTCGGGGTGGCCGCGATCTTCCATGCCATGGCCGGACACGTGCACGACGGCTTCCGGGCGCAGCGTGCCGGAGAACACCCGGACGAGTGAAACCCGGCCGACGTGCCGGTCGATGGTGGTCTTGACGACCTCGGCGACGAGTGGGCCGTTGGGGTCGCAGGTGAGCGGCTCCTGCGGGGAGCCGTCGACGCCGGTGACGGCGGGCAGGTCGTGTTCGAGCGGGGTGGGGAACGCCGCGGTGAGCAGCTCCAGGAGGGCGTCGAGGCCGACCTGGGTCTCGGCGCACACCGGTACGACGGGGTAGAAGTGGCCGCGGGCGACCGCCTTTTCCAGGTCGTCGATGAGCACCTGGGTCTCGATCTCCTCGCCACCCAGGTAGCGGTCCATCAGCGTCTCGTCTTCGCTCTCCGCGATGATGCCCTCGATGAGCTCGTTGCGGGCCTCTTCGATCGCGGGCAGGTGCTCGGGGTCCGGCTCGCGCGCCTCGGGCGGGTACCCCTCGGAGTAGTCGAAGACCCGTTTGGTGATCAGGCCCATGAGGCCGACGGTGGACTCGCCGTCGTCGCCAAGCATTGGCAGGTAAAGCGGCAGCACGTTGTCGCCGAACACTCGCTGGCACAGCGCGACCGTCTCGTCGAAGTCGGCGCGCTGGTGGTCCAGGCGCGTGACCGCGACGGCGCGCGGCATGCCGACGGCGGCGCACTCCTCCCACAGCGTGGCCGTGGCCGCGTCCATGCCGTCGACCGCGGAGACCACGAACAGTGCGGCGTCGGCGGCCCGTAGGCCGGCGCGCAGTTCGCCGACGAAGTCGGCGTATCCGGGACTGTCGAGCAGGTTGACCTTGACGTCGTTGTGGATGAGGGGAGCGCAGGCCAGGCTCACTGAGCGCTGCTGCTTGACCGCGGCAGGGTCGTGGTCGCTGACCGTGGTGCCCTCGGTCACCGAGCCCGCTCGGGAGACCGTGCCGGTCGCGGCGAGCAGCGCCTCGACCAGGGTGGTCTTGCCGGCACCCGAGTGCCCGACCAGCACCACGTTGCGTACCCTGCCGGGTGCTTCCACCACCGGCGCTGGGCCGGTGACTCCCTTCTCCTGACTCTTTTGCGCCATCCGGCTACCTCCCTGGGACGGTACGTGAGCTACCTCACGTTCGCCCTTCGATCCCACACCCGCAACACGCAGTACACAACCCCGACGCTCTGTGTTTTGGCCTCGCCTTCGGCTCGGCGGCTCACGCGCCTTTCACGCCGTCCTCACAGATCCCTCCGCTTTGTGGGGTCTGCGGGCGGCGGCGCGCTCGCGACCTGGTTGGACCGCTATCGTGAGAGCCGCCATGGCGAAGATCTTCCGTGTGTCCGCTCGCACCGCTCTCAGCAGCGTCGTCGAGCCCGTAGCCCGCGCCCTCCTCCGGTTGGGCATCTCTCCGAACGCCGTCACCGTCGCCGGCACCGTCGGCGTACTCGTCGGCGCCGTGGGCTTCGGAGCCCGCGGCCACCTGATCATCGCACTCGCGATCGTCGTCGTGTTCGCGCTTACCGACTTTCTCGACGGCACGATGGCCCGCATGAAGGGCGGCTCGACGAAGTTCGGCGCCTTCCTCGACTCCTCGATGGACAGGGTCGCCGACGCGGGCATCTTCGGCTCCGTCGCGTACTGGCTGGCCACCCAGGACGACCGCTGGGGCATGGTCGCAGCGCTGCTGTGCCTCGCCTCGGGCCAGGTCGTCTCGTACGTGAAGGCGCGCGCCGAAGGGCTCGGCATGACCTGCGACGTGGGCATCGCCGAGCGGCCGGAGCGCCTGCTCAGCGTGGGTGTCGGCGGCCTGCTCGCGGGGCTGGGCCTCGCGTGGGCGCTGCCGGCGGCGCTCTGGATCCTGGCGGCCTTGTCCGTGATCACGATCGGCCAGCGCGTCGCCCACGTCTACAAACAAGCCCAAGTCCCCGCATGAGCACCCCACCAAAGCGCTCGCTTCGCTCACCCTTCCGCGGGGACCCCGCATGAACCTGGCCGAGGTCGGGTACGCCGCCGGGTGGCGAGTGGTGCGGGCGCTTCCGGAGCCGGTCGCCGCGGCCGCGTTCCGCGCCGGCGCCGACCTCGCCGCCCGCCGAGGCGGTCCGGGTACCACGCGGCTGGCGCGCAACCTGCGCCGCGTGGTGGGGCCGGACATGCCGGAAGACGAGTTCGACGCTCTGTTACGGCGCGCGGTGCGCTCCTACGCCCGCTACTGGATGGAGGCGTTCCGCTTGCCGTCTCGCACCCGCGAGCAGCACCTGCGCGGGTTCACCCTGGGCGGCGACCACATGCTGGCCGACGACGTGGCGACCGGCCGGGGCGCGGTGGTGGCATTGCCGCACGGCGGCAACTGGGACGCCGCCGGCGCCTGGGTCGCGGCGAAGGGCTGGCCGATCATCACGGTGGCCGAGCGGCTCAAGCCCGAGAGCGTGTACGAGCGGTTCCTGGCGTTCCGGCGCGGCCTTGGCATGGAGATCGTGCCCGCCACCGGCGGCGACCGGGCCCCGATCGACGTGCTCGGCGACCGGCTCGACCAGGGGTACGTGGTGCCGCTGCTCGCCGACCGGGACCTGTCCGCCCGCGGCGTCGAGGTGACGTTCTTCGGCGGGCGCACCCGGATGCCACCCGGCCCCGCACTGCTGGCGCTCAAGCACGGCGCGCCGCTGTACACGGTCGACATGTGGTACGAGCCGGAAGGGCCGCGCGGGGAGCTTCGGGGTCCACTTTCACCGCCGACAGAGGGTCCGCTCGACCAGCGCTTGAAGGCGTTCACCCAACAGATAGCCGACAGCCTGGCGGTGGGCATCGCACGGCACCCGGAAGATTGGCACATGCTTCAACGGGTCTGGCTCGACACACCGGCGAGCACGCCAGGCCGAGCGGCCTGAGGGGGAGGGGTCCGTGCGCGTCGGCATCGTGTGCCCGTACTCGCTGGATGTCCCCGGTGGCGTGCAGAACCATGTCATCGATCTCGCCGAGGCCCTGATCGCCCTCGGGCACGAGGTCAGCGTGCTGGCGCCGGCCGACGACGACTCGCCCCTGCCCCCGTACGTGGTGCCGGCCGGCCGGTCGGTCCCGTTTCCATACAACGGATCGGTGGCCCGGATCAGCTTCGGGCCGGTGTCGACGGCGCGGGTGCGGCGGTGGCTCAACCGGGGCGAGTTCGACGTGCTGCACGTGCACGAGCCGTTCGTGCTGAGCCTCTCGATGCTGGCGGTGCTGTCGGCGCGCGGCCCGGTGGTGGCGACGTTCCACACGGCGATGACCCGGTCTCGCGCCATGGCCGCCGCGCAGGGCCTGCTCCAGCTCGTCCTGGAACGCATCACCGCCCGCATCGCGGTCAGCGCCCTGGCCCGCAAGGTGCAGGTCGAGCACATGGCCGGCGGCGCGGTGGAGATCCCGAACGGGGTGGCGGTGGCCAAGTACGCCAGCGCCGTGCCGCTGCCGGGCTGGCCGGGCGAGGGCGGGGCGATCGGCTTTCTCGGCCGTTTCACCGAGCCGCGCAAGGGCTTCGAGTACCTGCGCAGCGCGTACGTGTCGATGGCCCGTCAGCGGCCCGGGCTGCGGCTGCTCGTGGCCGGGCCGGGCGAGCGCGAGGAACTGCTGGAGGACGTGCCGGCCGACCTGCACGCCCGGGTCCTCTACCTGGGCAAGGTCACCGAGGCGGACAAGGCCCGCATGCTGCGCAGCGTGGACGTGTACGTGGCGCCGAACACCGGTGGCGAGTCGTTCGGCATGATCCTGACCGAGGCGATGGCGGCGGGCACGCCGATCGTGGCCAGCGACCTCGACGCGTTTCGCCGGGTGCTCGACGGCGGCCGGGCCGGCGCGCTGGTGCCGGTCGGCGACGCGCAGGCCCTGGAGCGGTGCGTCGGCCAGCTGCTGGACACGCCCGCGCAGCGCGCCGCTCTGGCCGAGCACGCCCGCGAGGTGGTCACCGCGTTCGACTGGCCGGTGGTGGCCGGGCACGTGCTGGAGGTGTACGCGACCGCGATCGAGGCCACGGACGGCAGGGTCATCGACGAGGAGTTTTGAACCGGAATCCAGGTCAATCGCCGTCATGTGCGGCCGCGGCTCCCCGGTAGGACCCGAAAGTGACCAAGGGAGGCCCCTCTACTATGCCGAGCATGTGGTGGGTTGCGGGTGCCATCGCCGTGGCGGCGCTGCTGTCCGCGTACCTCATCTGGACGGCCAGCCGGGTCGAGAGGCTGCACCTGCGGGCGGCGGCCGCGGCGCGGGCCCTTGACGCGCACCTGCTGAGGCGCGCCGCGGCGGCCGCGGTGGTAGCGGAGGCGCGCGGCGCGCTGGAGCTCTACGCCGCCGCGCGGATCGCGCTCGACGCGGGTCCGGAGGAGCGCGAGGCGGCCGAGAACGACCTCACGCGCCAGCTGCGCGTGACGGAGCCGGACGACGAGGTGCTGGCCGCGAACCGGCGCCTGGCCGTCGCCCGGCAAGTGCACACCGATCTGGTACGCGACGCGCTGTCCGCGCGGCGGCGCTGGGTGGTGCGCCTGTTGCGCATGTCGAGGAGGCACCCGGAACCGGGTTACTTCGACATCGATGATCCGATCCTGCTGGCGGTGCCCGCGCCCGCTGCTCCTCCCGTCGTGACGCCGCTGGCCGCCGAGCAGGCCACCTAGGGTGCGATTGGCCGTCGGCAGCCGCTCGTGGCGGAGCTAGCATCCGGATTATGGCCGAGATTTCCGCACAGTCCACCGAACCTGTCACCGGCACCGCCCGCGTCAAGCGCGGCATGGCCGAGATGCTCAAGGGCGGCGTGATCATGGACGTGGTCACACCGGAGCAGGCGAAGATCGCCGAAGACGCCGGCGCCGTCGCGGTGATGGCCCTGGAGCGGGTACCGGCCGACATCCGTGCCCAGGGTGGCGTGTCCCGGATGAGCGACCCCGACATGATCGACGGGATCATCAGCGCGGTCTCCATCCCGGTCATGGCCAAGGCGCGGATCGGCCACTTCGTGGAGGCCCAGGTGCTGCAGGCGCTGGGCGTCGACTATGTCGACGAGTCCGAGGTGCTGACCCCGGCCGACTACGCCAACCACATCGACAAGTGGGCGTTCACCGTGCCGTTCGTGTGCGGTGCGACCAACCTCGGAGAGGCGCTGCGCCGGATCACCGAGGGCGCGGCCATGATCCGGTCGAAGGGCGAAGCGGGCACCGGGGACGTTTCTAACGCGACCACCCACATGCGGCAGATCCGGGCGGAGATCAAGCGACTGACCTCGCTGCCCGACGACGAGCTGTACGTGGCGGCCAAGGAGTTGCAGGCCCCGTACGAGCTGGTCCGCGAGGTGGCGAAGGCCGGCAAGCTGCCGGTCGTGCTCTTCACCGCGGGCGGCATCGCCACCCCGGCCGACGCGGCGATGATGATGCAGCTCGGCGCCGAGGGCGTGTTCGTGGGCTCGGGCATCTTCAAGGCCGGTAACCCGGCGCAGCGGGCGGCCGCGATCGTCAAGGCCACCACGTTCTTCGACGACCCGGACGTGCTCGCGAAGGTGTCCCGCGGCCTCGGCGAGGCCATGGTCGGCATCAACGTCGACGACATTCCGGTGCCGCACCGCCTCGCGGAGCGCGGCTGGTGATCGGCGTCCTCGCCCTCCAGGGCGACGTTCGAGAGCACGTGGCCGCCCTGTCCTCGTGTGGCGCGTCCGCTGTCGCCGTCCGGCGGCCGTCAGAGCTCGACGCGGTCGACGCGCTGGTCATCCCCGGCGGCGAGTCGACCACGATGAGCAAGCTCGCCATCGAGTTCGGCGTGCTCGAACCGGTGCGCAAGCGGATCGCGGGCGGCATGCCCGTGTACGGCTCATGCGCTGGGATGATCATGCTGGCCGACCGCGTGCTCGACGGGCGCCCCGACCAGCAGTCCTTCGGCGGCATCGACATGACCGTGCGGCGGAACGCGTTCGGGCGGCAGGTCGACTCGTTCGAGGGTGCGGTTGTCCTGACGCCCTTCGAGGAGCCGTTCCACGCCGTTTTCATCCGGGCTCCCTGGGTCGAAAGCCTCGGTCAGGACGTCGAAGCGCTGGGCCGCGTCACGGACGGTGCGGCCGCCGGTAGGATTGTCGCGGTTCGGCAGGGCAATCTGCTCGCCACCGCTTTCCACCCGGAGTTGACCGGCGACCTACGCGTCCACCGCTACTTCGTGGAGATGGCGCGCGCGGCAGTGGACGGGTAGTCGGTCTTTGGTATAGGGGGCGTCATGTCTGGCCACTCAAAGTGGGCGACAACCAAGCACAAGAAAGCAGTCATCGACGCCAAGCGCGGCAAGCTCTTCGCCCGGCTGATCAAGAACGTCGAGGTGGCCGCGCGCACGGGCGGCGGTGATCCCGCCGGCAACCCGACCCTCTTCGACGCCATCCAGAAGGCCAAGAAGAGCTCGGTGCCCAACGACAACATCGACCGCGCCGTCAAGCGCGGCTCCGGGCTCGAAGCCGGCGGCGCCGACTACCAGACCATCATGTACGAGGGATACGGGCCGAACGGCGTCGCGATCCTCATCGAGTGCCTCACCGACAACCGCAACCGCGCCGCCACCGAGGTGCGCACCGCGCTCACCCGCAACGGCGGCTCGCTGGCCGACGCCGGTTCGGTGTCCTACATGTTCTCCCGCAAGGGCACGATCCTGGTGGCGAAGGTGGACGGGCTCTCCGAAGATGACGTGTTGCTTGCCGTGCTCGACGCCGGCGCCGAAGAGGTCAACGACCTGGGCGAGTCGTTCGAGGTCATCACCGACCCGTCCGACCTGATCGCCGTGCGCACCGCGCTCCAGGACGCCGGCATCGAGTACGAGTCGGCCGAGTCCGGCTTCGTGCCCTCCGTGAGCGTGCCGCTCGACGAGGAAGGCGCCCGCAAGATCTTCAAGCTGATCGACGTGCTCGAAGACTGCGACGACGTCCAGAACGTCTTCGCGAACTTCGACGTCAGCGACGAGGTAATGGCCGCCGTCGGCTAGGCCCTAGTGGTCGGCGGGCGGCAGTGTGGGGAGGCCGGCGGCCTCGGCGGCCAGCCGCAGCTGACCGAGGAAGAGCGCGTCGCGGGCCTCCGGGTCCATCCACTCGAAGTGGCCGTTGGCCTCCAGCGACGTGAACCCGTGCAGTGACGCCCACGCGTGCAGCATCGCCTGGAAGAGCTCCGGCCCGACGCTGACCTTGGTGTGCGCCGCCTTCAGCGTGGCGCAGTGCTCGACCGCGGGGTGGACGTCGCGGAGCCGCGGTGGGCGTAGCTGCCCGGAGTGGAGCGCCTCCACAAACAGCGTGGAGAGTTGGGCCATCGCCCGTCCGGCCGCCTCGCTGGTGCTGCCGTCCACCGGCGCGGCGTAGTCGGGCAGCGGCAGGCCGAGGATCAGCGCGAACTGCTGCGGTTCGCGGTGCGCCCACCGCCGGTACGCCTGGGCGGCGGCGATGAACCAGGCGGCGATGTCGCCGTCCGGCACCTCGGCACGGGCCTTCGCGACTTCGGTGCCGAGCGCCTCGTACGCGTCGGTGATGAGCGCGCTGATCAGCTCGTCGCGATCGGCGAAGTAGCGGTAGAGCGCGGGCGGTGTCATGTCCATCTCGCGGGCGATGTCGGTGAAGCGCACCGCCGCCGGCCCGCCCTCGCGCATGAGGGCGAGAGCGGTCTGCTTGATCTCGTCGATCGTGGCTGCTCGCGCCCGTTCGCGGCGGGGGGCTGTCCGCGGGGTCGGGCTCATGCTTCCTCCAGGTTAAGCCTTCCGTTAAGCATCGTTACAGACGTGAAGGAGCTTGACAAGTGATGGGTCATCGTGTTGGTTATGTAGCGTAACGCTTCTGATGCTCCTTCACGTGGGGAACGACGATGAACGATGCAGGACCGCTCGGCCGGCTAGCCCGGCTCTCCTACCGCAACCGCGGCCGCACCGTGCTGCTGTGGCTGGCCGCTCTCATGCTCGCTTTCGGCCTCTCGGCGGCCTTCGGAGGCGACTTCGCCGCCGACTACTCCGCGCCCGGCTCCGACTCCAAGGCCGCGCAGGAGCTGCTCCAGGAGAGGTTCCCGGCCCAGTCGGGCGAGGTCGTCGACGTCGTGGTCCGCGCCGAGGGCGGCGTGGAGGCGGCGCGGGGCGACGTGCGGGCGCTGCTCGACGAGCTGGCCACGGTGCCGCATGTGGCGAGCGTGGACGACCCGTTCGCCGCGCCGGGCGGCGTCTCGCCGGACGGCCGCACGCTCGTCGCGCACCTGCGCCTCGACGTGACCAATCCCAACGATATGCCGGTCGCCGACAGTGAGCGGCTGCTGGAGATCGCCGACGCCGACCGGCCCGGTCTCGAGATCGCCCTCGGCGGGCAGGCTGTGCAGAGGGCCGAGCAGGGCGAGATCGGCTCGGAGGGAATCGGGCTCCTCGCGGCGGCGGTGATCCTGCTGCTGATGTTCGGCTCGGTGGTCGCCGCCGGCCTGCCGATCCTCACCGCCGTCGCCGGCCTCGCGGTGAGCAGCGCGTTCACCGGCCTGGTGCTGCGGTTCGTCGACGCGCCCGACTGGTCCACCTCGCTCGCGACCATGATGGGCATCGGTATCGGCATCGACTACGTGCTGCTCATGGTCACCCGGTTCCGCGAGTGGCGAGCCTCCGGGCTCGACCCGGAGGCGGCCACGGTCGCGACGCTCGACACCGCCGGCCGTGCGGTGATGGTCGCCGGCAGCACGGTCGTGGTCAGCATGCTTGGCCTGTTCGCCATGGGCCTGTCGTTCATGCGCGGCGCCGCGGTTGTCACGATCATCGGTGTCCTCGTCGTCATGGCGGCCAGCATCACCCTCTTCCCCGCGCTGCTCGGATACCTGGGCCGGCACGTCGACCGGCTGCGCCTGCCGCTTCGCCGGCGCGGCGGCACCGAGATCGCCGTCGGCGGCCACATCGAGCCGAGCCGCGGCTGGCTCGGCTGGAGCCGCTTCGTGCAGCGGCACCGGGTGCTCACCGCACTGGTCGGTGTGGCGATCCTGCTCGCGCTCTCCGCGCCGTTCCTCGGCGTCCGCTTCGGGTTCCCGGACGCGGGTAACAACCGCGAGGAGACGTCAACGCGGCAGGCGTACGACATGCAGGCCGACGGCTTCGGCCCGGGCGCCAACGGCCCGCTCCTGCTGGTCGCGGACCTGTCCCGGCCGGGCGACACGACCGCGCTCGACGGCCTGCGCGCGGCCGTCGCGGCGACGCCGGGCGTCGCCGCGGTCACGCCACCCCAGCTCAACCCCGCTGGCGACACCGCGGTGCTCACTGTCGTGCCGGCGACCGGGCCGCAGGACGAGCGGACCGAGGACCTGGTACACCGCCTTCGCGACGAGACCATCCCGGCGGCCACCCGAGACTCGGGTACGGCGGTGCGGGTCGGCGGCGTCACGGCCACGTCGATCGACAGCACGGAGAACATCGCCGGGCGCCTGCCGCTGCTCATCGGCGGCGTGGTGCTGCTGTCGATGCTGCTGCTGCTCGCCTCGTTCCGCAGCGTGGCCGTGGCGATCAAGGCCGCGGCGATGAACCTGTTCTCGGTCGCCGCCGCCTACGGCGTCGTCGCGTACGTGCTCCAGGGCGGCTGGGCCGGGCAGCTGATCGGCATCGACACCGAGACGCCGTTGCCGGCGTTCGTGCCGGTGCTGATGTTCGCCGTCCTCTTCGGACTGTCGATGGACTACGAGGTGTTCCTGGTCAGCCGGATGCGTGAGGCGTGGAATCGCACCCGCGACAACGGGCGCGCGATCACCGAAGGTCTGGCCGGTACCGGAAGCGTGGTCACGGCCGCCGCGGCCATCATGATCGCCGTCTTCGCGGCCTTCGTGCCCAGCCCCGACGTCGTGCTCAAGGTGATCGGCGTCGGCATGGCGGCCGCGATCCTGGTCGACGCCACCGTGGTACGGATGCTGCTGGTCCCGTCGGTCATGCACCTGCTCGGCCGCGCCACCTGGTGGATGCCGCGCTGGCTCGAGCGGATCCTGCCGGAGCTGCACGTCGAGGGCCGGCCCGAGCGGCATCTCCCGGTGCCACCGGAGCCCGAGCCGTCGGTGGAGCTGGTCGACGCCGGCACCCGGTAGCCCTGGCGGACCGGAGGCGCCCCTTTTACCGGGGGCGCCTCCGGCGCTGTCATGGGCGTGGGCGGTACTCGACCTCGGGGCGGCCTCTCGTGCCGTACCTGGGGGAGCGGATCACCCGGCCGGCTTCGGCCAGGTGTTCCAGGTAGCGGCGGGCTGTTACGCGGGAGGTGCCGGTGTGGCTGGCCACCTCGGCCGCTGACAGGCCGGGGGAGTCGCGCAGGGCGGCCAGGACCCGGTCGAGGGTCGCCTCGTCCAGACCCTTGGGCAGCCCGCCGACGCCCGTGCCGCGCAGGGTCGCCAAGACCCGGTCGACCTCGTGCTGTGCGCCGACCTCGCCCGCGGCGAGCACCTGTTCGCGGTACTGGGCGTAGCGCTCCAGCTTGTCGCGGAACGCCGCGAACGTGAACGGCTTCAGCAGGTAGTGGGTCACCCCCAGCGCCACCGCCGCCCGCACCATCGCCAGGTCGCGCGCCGAGGTCACGGCCAGCACGTCGGTGCCGCTGCCCGCCGCGCGCAGCGCCCGGCACACGTCGAGGCCGTGCCGGTCTGGCAGGTTCAGGTCGAGCAGTACCAGGTCGACCGGCGCGCTGCGGAGAGCGGTCATCGCGTCCTGGGCGGTATGCACGACCCCCGCCACCGTAAATCCGGGCAGCCGTTCCACGTACGCCTTGTGAGCCTCGGCGATCAGCGGTTCGTCCTCCACGACGAGTACCCGGATGGTCATGAGCGCACCGGCAACCGGACGGTGAACACCGCTCCGCCCTCGGGTGCGGCGGTGACCGTGTAGCTCCCGCCGTACCGCTCGACCACCTGCCCGACCAGCGCCAGCCCGAGCCCCCGGCCGGCGCGTTTGGTGGACCAGCCGCGGCGAAACGCGTCGGCCACCTGGCCGGGGTCGAGCCCGGGACCGTTGTCGGTGACCCGCACGACCACCTCGTCGTCGCTGGATCGCGCGTACACGGTCACCCGCCGCGGCGGGTCGATGCCGGCGACCGCCTCCAGGGCGTTGTCGACGAGGTTGCCGACCACGGTGAGCAGGTCGCGGACGGGCAGCGGGCCGGGGTCAAGGTGCGACTCCCGGTCGACGACCAGGTCGACGCCGCGCTCGCTGGCCTGCGCCGACTTGCCGAGCAGCAGCGCGGCCAGGGCGGGCTCGGTGACGGCGCCCACCACCTGGTCGGTCAGCTCCTGGGCCAGCGCCAGCTCTTCGGTGGCCAGCCGGACAGCTTCGTCGGTGCGGCCCAGCTCGATCAGGGTGAGCACGGTGTGCAGGCGGTTCGCCGCCTCGTGGGCCTGGGAGCGCAGCGCCTCGGTCAGCCCGCGCACCGAGTCCAGCTCGCCGGTCAGCGACCGCAGCTCGGTGTGGTCACGCAGGGTGAGCACGGTGCCGAGCGGCCGCCCGTCGAAGCGCGTGACCTGCTGGTTGGCCACCAGCACCCGGTCGCCGGCCAGCACCGGCTCGTCGTCGGCGGGGCGACCGGAGCCGAGCAGCTCGGCGACCGCCGGCGGCAGGTCCAGCTCGCCGACGGGGCGGTCGGTCACGCCGTCGCCGGCCAGCCCGAGCAGGCGCCGGCCCTCGTCGTTGACCAGCGCCACCCGGCGGTCCCGGTCGACGACCACCAGACCTTCGCGTACCGAGTGCAGTACCGCGTCGTAGTACTCGTACATCCTGGTCATCTCCGCGGGGCCGAGGCCGTGGGTCTGGCGGCGCAGCCGCCGGCTGAGCAGCCACGCCCCGGCGGCGGCGAGGGCCAGCGCGGCGGCCGTCGCGATCGCGACCGCCGGCGCCTGGCGCAGCAGCTTGCGGTTGATGGCCTCGGTGGTGATACCTACCGAGACCAGGCCGACGATCTCATTGTCGGTGTCGCGGACCGGTACGACCGCGCGCACCGACTCACCCAGCGTGCCGACGTAGGTCTCGGTGACGATGCCACCGGCCAGGGCGGGCCCGATCGTCCCCACGAACGGTTCGCCGATCCGGTCGGGCTCCGGGTGCGTGTACCGGGTGCGGTCGGGCGCCATCACCACGACGAAGTCGGTGACCGTCGCTCTCCGGATGGACTCCGCGTACGGCTGGAGCCGGCTCGTCGGGTTCGCGCTGCGGAGCCCCTCGATGACGTTCGGGGAGTGCGCGACCGTCTCGGCGACGGCGAGCACCTCTTCGGTCGCGGCGTCCCGCGCGTCGGAGCGTGCGAGCAGCACCGCGGCCACCGAGCCGCCGGCCACCAGCAGCGTCACGACCAGCACCTGGAGGGCGAACAGCTGCCCGGCGATGCTCCAGCGACGTGTCATGTTCCTGTTTCCGATCCGGGTCCCCGTGATGAACAGAATGAACGTAAGAGTGCTCTCCAGTGAGACCTGGACCACAGTCTGCGGCATGGAGACCCAGAGCCCCCTCCCGCAGGTCAGGCGGGACCGCACGCACTATCTGTACATCGCCGTGGTCGTCGCAGTCGCGGCGGGCATCCTTGTTGGCCTGCTCGTCCCGGATTTCGCGAAGGAACTCCGGCCGATCGGCACCGGCTTCGTCAACCTGATCAAGATGATGATCAGCCCGGTCATCTTCTGCACGATCGTGCTGGGTGTCGGCTCGGTGCGGCAGGCCGCCAAGGTCGGCAAGGTCGGTGGCCTCGCACTCGGGTACTTCCTGACGATGTCGACGATCGCACTGGCCATCGGCCTGGTCGTCGGCAACCTCATCCACCCGGGCGCCGGCCTGGACCTGGGCACTTCGGTGGCCGAGGCGGGCCAGAAGGCGGCGAGCGGCGCGTCCAACGAGGGTACGGCCGACTTCGTGCTCGGCATCATCCCGACCTCGCTGGTGTCGGCGCTGACCGAGGGCGAGGTGCTCCAGACGCTGCTGGTCGCGCTGCTGGTCGGTTTCGCTGTACAGGCCATGGGCAGCCGCGGCGAGCCAGTACTGCGCGCGATCGGCGTCATCCAGCGGCTGGTCTTCAAGGTCCTGTCGATGATCATGTGGCTGGCGCCGATCGGCGCGTTCGGCGCGATGGCGGCGGTCGTGGGGGCGACCGGCGTGGACGCGCTCAAGAGCCTCGCCCAGATCATGCTCGGCTTCTACGCCACCTGCTTCATCTTCGTGTTCGTGGTGCTCGGGCTGCTGCTGCGGATGGTTGCCGGGATCAGCATCTTCGCGCTGTTCAAGTACCTGGCCCGGGAGTTCCTGCTGATCGTCTCCACGTCGTCGTCGGAGTCGGCGCTGCCGCGGCTGATCGCGAAAATGGAGCACGTCGGCGTGAGCAAGCCGGTCGTCGGCATCACGGTGCCGACCGGGTACTCCTTCAACCTCGACGGCACCGCGATCTACCTGACGATGGCCTCGCTCTTCGTGGCCGAGGCGATGGGCAACCCGCTTTCGGTGGGCGAGCAGATCTCGCTGCTGCTCTTCATGATCATCGCGTCGAAGGGTGCGGCGGGCATCACGGGTGCCGGGCTGGCGACCCTGGCCGGCGGCCTGCAGAGCCACCGCCCCGACCTGGTCGACGGCGTCGGCCTGATCGTGGGCATCGACCGGTTCATGTCCGAGGCGCGGGCGCTGACGAACTTCGCGGGCAACGCGGTGGCGACGGTGCTGGTGGGCACCTGGACGGGCGAGTTCGACAAGGAGCGGGCGCGCGACGTGCTGGCCGGCAACGACCCGTTCAACGAGCAGACCCTGCTCGACGAGGACGAGCCCGCGCCAGTCTCGCCAGCCATCCCCGACGCGTCGGTGCCGGTCCCAGCATCCGTCGCCCCATAACCCCAACCCGCCCGGCGTCCGGCCCGGGCCCGGCGCCGGCCGGACCGGACGCCGGACGTCGATCAAGGGCAAACGCACGTGGTTGGATCTCTTTTCCGCGTGCGTTTGCCCTTGATCCATACAGATCTCCTTGATCGACGGCGGCGCTGCGCAGCGCCGCCGTCGATCAAGGCCGCGGTGGCGCGGTCAAGGCCCGTCCTGCCAGCGCCACCACCGGTCGGATCGCCCGACATCCGCCCACGACAAGATTCGGCGGCCAGGACGACCTTGACGGCGGTCTGACTGGTTCAACTCAACGGCGTTGCTCCTTGATCGGCGAGCGAGTCGGCGCGGCCGGCTCGCTCGGGCGGCGCGCGGTGTTGTCGGCGGCGGTTCGTGGTTGCGGCCGGGAGGGCTCGCCGTGCCGCGCGCCGCCTGAGGCGGCGCTCTTCGCCGGCCGATTGGTGGGTGCGGCAGCGGTGGGCCCCCACGGGCCGACCGGTTCGTGCCCGCAGCGTGGACCTTGCCGAACGGACCGTTGTCGCCGGCACGCGCCGGCGCGGACGCCGGCGCAGGCCGGGCTGGCTTGCCGCTGCGGTGGGTGGAAAGGACGCCGCGGCGCCGATCTTGCCGAATGGACCGTTGTCGCTGGCGCGGACGCCGACGCAGGCGGGGACTGCCTTCCGCTGCGGTGGGAGGAAAGGATGCCGCGGCGCCGCGCCGCCGTCGATCAAGGAGATCTGCATGGATCAAGGGCAAACGCACGCGGAAAAGAGATCGAACCACGTGCATTTGCCCTTGATCGGCGGAGAGAGGGGCGGATTGCGCGGACGGCGGGAGAGGGGAGGCGGGGCGCGGACGGCGGAGAGAGGGGAGGGGCGCGGAGCGCCCCGGGAGGTTAGGAGTAGGTCACGGAGAAGGAGTTGGTGCGGAAGTCCATGCCGCCGGATGACGAGGTGATCTCGTAGCCGAACTGGACCGTGCTCAATGTGACGTCGCCGAACCAGCCTCTACCGCGGATCCAGTTCATCACCGCGCGGATGTCGACCGTTCCCGAGTTGGTGTTCGACGAGCGGATGAACGAGAAGACCTGGTTGGAGCCGTTGGATCCGCGGTAGACAGCCCAGCTGTGGCCGCCGACCGAGACGTTGGTCTGGAACGAGCCGAGCGGCCCCACCGGCCCGTACTTGTTCATCCACAGCATGATTTCGTACGTGTGGCCGTCGGCCCAGATGTCGTAGGCGCTGGTGTACGCGCCGCCGCTGGGTACGGTCACGTTGAAGCTGCTCCGCGCGGTGCCGAGGGAGCTGAGGCGGCGGTTCACCTCGCGGGTGGCGTTGGGGTACGACTTGATGCCGCCGGTGTTGGGGTGGTTGGCCCAGACGCCCCAGTTGCTGTACGAGTTTGCCCAGATCGTCTGCGGCCCGTACCCGCTGCCCCAGATGTTGTTGTAGAGGATGTAGCCGCCGTTGTTCCAGGTGCCCCAGCGGTCGGACGAGCTCCACGTCGCCGCCTGCGCGGGTGCGGAGGTGAAGCCGACGATGACGGCCAGCATGAGGGCGAGGAGCGAGACGCGCCTACCAAAGAGAAGCATGGCTGACTCCTTCGGTGTCGAAAATCGAGTCGAAGCGCTTCGAGCAACATTTCGACATTTTTGGGTGAAAACCGCTGCGGTACCGCCAACCATAGGAGTCGAAGTACTTGAATGCAACAGGTTCGTAACAAGATAGGGTCGATTTATGGATCTTGCCGAGGCCAAGGGACTGTGGGATCCGGAGCCGGGATGGCTCAACACCGCCAGCTATGGCCTGCCGCCCCGACCCGCCTGGGACGCGGTGCAGCACGCGCTCGGCGACTGGCGCGCTGGGCGTACCTCATGGGAGCCATGGGGTGAAGCGACCGAGTTGGCCCGCGGTGCTTTCGCCCGGCTCGTGGCCGTGCCCAGCGCCGACGTGGCCGTCGGCGCCGCCGTCTCCCAGCTGCTCGCGCCCATCGCGGCGGCCCTACCCGACCGGGCGAGGGTGCTGGCGCCCGACATGGAGTTCACCTCGAACCTCTTCCCGTGGCTGGCCCAGCCGGGTGCCCGCGTGCGGACCGTGCCCGCCGACAAGCTCTCCGGCGCGGTCGACGCGGAAACGGACGTGGTCGCGTTCAGCCTGGTGCAGTCGTCGGACGGCGCGGTGGCGGCGTACGACGATGTCGTCGCGGCGGCCCGTGTCCACGGCGCCCTGGTGGTGGTGGACGCGACACAGGCGTGCGGCTGGCTGCCGTTCGACGCGAGCCGGGCGGACGCGGTGCTGGTCGCGGCCTACAAGTGGCTGATGGGGCCGCGCGGTGCCGCGTTCGCGTACCTGTCGCCGGAGCTGCGGGAGCGGCTCGTCCCGTCGGCTGCCGGCTGGTACGCGGGGGAGGACGTGCACTCGTCCTACTACGGGCCGCCGCTGCGGCTCGCGGCGAACGCGCGGCGCTTCGACATCTCGCCCGCCTGGTTCTCGTGGGTCGGCCTCGCGCCGGCGCTGGAGCTTCTGGAGCGGATCGGGATACCGGCCATCCACGCGCACAACGTCGCGCTGGCGAACCGGTTTCTCGTCGCGCTCGGCCGTCCGCCGGGAGACAGCGCGATCGTGACGGTCGACGTCCCGGGCGCGCAGGAGAGGCTTGCGGCGGCCGGCGTTCGCGCGGCCGTGCGGGCCGGTCGCGTGCGGGCGGCGTTCCATCTGTACTCCACCGAGAGCGACGTCGACATGGCGGTGAATGCCCTGGTGTGACGGGCCGCACTTTCTAATACGAGACGGTTCCGTTTCGCTATGGCTGGGCGTAGCTTCACTTGTGAAACGAGACCGTTCCGTATCGGGGGGAGACAGGGACTTGCAACCCCAAGAAAACACCGGCCACCCGAGGCGCTGGGTCATCCTCGGCGTCCTCGTGGTCAGCTTGCTCGTGGTGGTGCTCGACAACACCGTGCTCAACGTCGCGCTGAAGACGCTCGCCGACCCGGAGCACGGCCTGGGCGCCAGCCAGGGCGAGTTGGAGTGGTCGATCAACTCGTACACGCTGGTCTTCGCCGGCCTGCTCTTTACCGCCGGGGTGCTCGGCGACCGGTACGGTCGCAAGCGCTTCCTGGCCATCGGCCTGGCGCTCTTCGGCCTGGCGTCGGCGCTGTCCGCGTACGCGCAGGACCCGGCGCAGCTCATCTGGGCGCGCGCCCTGATGGGCCTCGGCGGCGCGGCGATCATGCCGGTGACGCTGTCGATCATCTCGAACGTCTTCGACCCGCGCGAGCGCGGGCGGGCGATCGCCATCTGGTCCGGCTCGGTCGGCCTGGCGATCGCGATCGGCCCGATCCTGGGCGGCATCCTGCTGGAGCACTTCTGGTGGGGTTCCGTCTTCCTGATCAACGTGCCGGTGGTGATAGGTGGCCTGGTGGCGGTCGCGCTGCTGGTGCCCGAGTCGCGCGACCCGCGTCCCGGGAAGATCGACATCGTCGGCGTGCTGCTGTCGGTCGTCGGCCTGGTCGCGCTGTCGTACGGCATCATCGACGGCGGCGAGCACGGCTTCGGCCGGCCGGTCGTCTGGGTGGCGATCGCGGGTGGCCTCGCGGTGCTGGCGGCCTTCGTGGCCTACGAACGGCGCATCGAGTTCCCGTCGCTGGACGTGCGGCTGTTCAAGGTGCCGCGGTTCGCGGCCCCGGTCGCGCTCATCGGCCTGGTCTTCTTCGCGGCCCTCGGCGTGTTCTTCTTCAGCGCGTTCTACCTCCAACTCGTCCGCGGCTACAGCCCGCTGGAGACCGGCCTGATGCTGCTGCCGTTCGCGGTCGCGCAGCTCGTGTTCGCGCCGCGCAGCGCTGCCATGGTCAAGCGGTACGGCGGCAAGGCGGTCTCCGTGGTGGGCCTGGTGCTGACCGCGATCGGCATGGGTGGCTTCGTCTTCCTCGGCGTGAACACCCCGATCTGGGTGGTGCTGGTGCTGTTCTTCGTCCAGGGCGTCGGGATGGCCAACATCATGCCGCCGGCGATGGAGTCCATCATGTCGTCGCTGCCGCGCGAGAAGGCCGGCGTCGGCTCGGCGGTCAGCAACACCGTTCGCCAGGTCGCAGGCGCGCTCGGCGTGGCGGTGCTCGGTTCGGTACTGGCCGGCGTCTACCGGGGCGAGGTCAGCTCGGCCGTCGGCACGCTGCCCGATCCGGCACGCGAGGCGGTCGAAGAGTCGATCTCCGGTGCGTACGGCGTGGCCCAGGGTCTGGGGCCGGCGGGCGGGGCGGTGATCGACGCGGCGAACAACGCGTTCGTCACGGCGATGCACTGGACGGCGGCGATCGGCACGGTGGTGGCGGCGCTGGGCGTCCCGATGGTGTTGCGCTGGATGCCGGGCAAGGCCGACGGCCACCAGGTTTCACCAGAGGAGGCTGCGGCGCCGGCTGGGCGAGCGTCGGAGCAGCCGGAACTAACTCCGGCCTCGTAAGGTTCTCGCCATGACTGAGCTAGCTGGCGCTCACAGCTCCCTCCGCTTGGCGGCGGCTGCGGGAGGCGGCGCATGACCTCCGTAGCCAGCGCTCCGCGGTCGCCTGGTCGACCGCGGAGCGCCCGCGCCGACGAGGCGATCGTCGAGGCCGTCCTGGACCTTCTGGCCGAGGGCAGCAGCGTCGAGTCGCTGTCGATCGAGGCGATCGCCGCGCGCGCGGGCGTCGGCAAGGCCACCATCTACCGGCGCTGGTCCGGCAAGGACGCGCTGATGGTCGAGGCGCTGCGCAAGCTCAAGGGGCACCCGCCGATGCCGGAGGGTGCGACGGTGCGCGACGACCTGGTGACGTTGGTCAGCGCGGCCGCCCGCTTGCGCGACCCGCGGGCCGACAAGATCATGCCGTGTCTGGTGCCGGAGATGCACCGCAATCCGCAGCAGTACGCCATGTATCAGGAGATCGTGGCGCCGCGGCGAGAGCTGATGCGCGAGGTGCTGCGCCGGGGCATCCGCACGGGGGTGCTGCGCCCCGACATCGACCTGGAGCTGACCATGGCCATGCTCATGGGGCCGACGACGCTCCAGCGCGTGCTCCGGTGGAACCCGCAGCTGGAGGAGGAGAACCTCCCCGAGCGCACCGTCGACGCCGTACTCGCCGGGATCGCCGCCCGCTGAATCGAACGTGTGTCGGTCCACTCTCTTCGGAATAGCGGTCGGTACGGTGGCTGCGTGCGGGTGCTCGGAGTGGATCCAGGGCTGACCCGGTGCGGGGTCGGCGTGGTCGAGGGAGTGCCGGGGCGGCCCTGCACGCTCGTGGCCTACTACGTGGTCCAGAGCGACCCCTCCGAAGACCTCGCGCTGCGGTTGCTGCACCTCGACCGCAGGCTCGCTGAGCTGGTCGCCGAGCATCAGCCGGAGAGCGTCGCCGTCGAGCGGGTGTTCAGTCAGCACAACGTCCGCACCGTCATGGGCACAGCCCAGGCCAGCGCCGTCGCCGTCCTGGCCGGCGCGCGGGCCGGGCTGCCGGTGACCACGTACACGCCGAGCGAGGTCAAGGCCGCCATCACCGGCTCGGGCCAGGCCGACAAGGCGCAGATCACGTCGATGGTGACCCGGCTGCTGCGGCTCGACGCGCCGCCGAAGCCGGCCGACGCCGCGGACGCGCTCGCCCTGGCCATCTGCCACGTGTGGCGCGGCGGCACCCGGTCTAAGCTCGCGGCGGCGGCGCAGGCGGCGGCTGCTCGACAGCGGGGAGGACGAAAATGATCGCGAGCGTGCGCGGGACGGTCGCGGCGGTGTCGCCGGACGGCGCGGTCATCGAGGTCGGTGGCGTCGGGCTCGCGGTGCAGTGCGCACCGGGCACGCTCGCCGGCCTGCGGCTGGGCGCCGAGGCCCGGCTCGCGACCAGCCTCGTGGTGCGGGAAGACTCGCTCACCCTGTACGGGTTCGCCGACGACGACGAGAAGCAGCTCTTCGAGCTGCTCCAGACCGCGAGCGGCGTCGGTCCGCGGCTTGCGCAGGCGGTACTGGCGGTGCACTCGCCCGACACCGTGCGGCGCGCCATCGCGAACGCCGACACCGCCACGCTGACCCGGGTGCCGGGCATCGGCAAGAAAGGCGCCGAGCGGCTGGTGCTGGAGCTGCGCGACCGGATCGGGCCGGTGTCCGTGGGCCCTGAAGACACTGCCGGCAACTCCGGTCTTGTCCGCGGCGCCTGGCAGGAGCAGGTGCGGCAGGGCCTGGTCGGGCTCGGCTGGACCGCGTCGCAGGCCGACCAGGCGGTGGCCGCCGTCGCGGAGACCGTCGATGGTGTGCTGCCGCCCGTGCCAGTGCTGCTCAGGCAGGCCATCAGGCTGTTGGGCAAGACCCGATGACCGACTCCGAAGGGCTGGTGTCCGCGTACGCGACCGAAGCGGAACACGACGCGGAGGTCAGTGTCCGTCCGAAGCGCCTGGCCGACTTCATCGCCCAGCATCGGGTACGCGATCAGCTGGACCTGCTGCTGCGTGGCGCGAAGGGCCGCGGCGCCCCACCCGACCACATCCTCTTGTCGGGCCCGCCTGGCTTGGGTAAGACGACGCTGGCCAACATCGTGGCGGCGGAGTTGGGCGCCGGGATCAGGGTGACCAGCGGTCCGGCGATCGAGCGCTCCGGCGACCTGGCCGCGATCGTGACCAGCCTCAGCGAAGGCGACGTTCTCTTCATCGACGAGATCCACCGCATCGCCAAGCCGGCCGAGGAGCTGCTGTACAGCGCGATGGAGGACTTCCGCGTCGACGTCATCGTTGGCAAGGGGCCGGGCGCCACCGCGATCCCACTCGATGTCGAGCCGTTCACGCTAGTCGGCGCGACCACCCGGTCCGGGCTGCTCACCGGGCCGATGCGCGACCGATTCGGGTTCGTCGCGCACCTCGACTTCTATTCGCCCGCCGATCTGGAGACGCTGCTGCACCGTTCGGCGCGCATCCTCGGTGTGCCGATCACGGACGAGGGAGCGGTCGAGATCGCGGGCCGCTCGCGGGGCACGCCTCGCATCGCCAACCGGCTGCTGCGCCGCGTGCGCGACTTCGCCGAGGTGCGCGCCGACGGGGTCGTCAACCAGGAGACCGCTCGCGCGGCCCTCGCCGTGTACGACGTCGACGACCTGGGCCTCGACCGGCTCGACCGCGCGGTGCTGGTCGCGCTGGTCGACTCGTTCCGGGGCGGGCCAGTGGGCCTGTCGACGCTCGCGGTGGCGGTGGGGGAGCAGCCGGACACCGTTGAGGAGGTGTGCGAGCCGTTCCTGGTGCGTGCTGGCCTGCTCGCGCGCACCCCCAGGGGCCGGGTCGCGACCGACGCGGCATGGCATCATCTTGGGCGAACGCCCCCAAATGGTACGTTCGCGGGCGGCACCGCTGCGCCACCTGACCTGTTCTCCGCCGAGCCATAGGATTCTTCGCCGTCCATAGGCGGGCCTGTATAGGAGTTCTCAGGCACAGGGATTAGACTTCGCCGCGGTCCGTACAGGACGTGAGACTCCGCCTCCGCTCCGGCGCCCCCGCGCCAGCGGAGGATCAACTGGAAGGTTCGACACAGTGTTTCTGGCAGCAAACTCCGGCGGCGCCGGCAGCTTCATGCCGATACTTATGATCGTCTTGCTCTTCGGCGTCATGTACTTCATGATGATCCGCCCGCAGCAGCGCCGCCGCCGCGAGGCCGAGCAGATGCAGCGCACCCTCGGTCCGGGTGCGGAGGTCGTCACGATCGGCGGCCTGTACGGCACGATCGTCGACTCCGACGACGAGACCGTGATCCTCGAGGTGGCCCCCGGCGTGCACACCCGCTACGCGCGTCCCGCGATCGCGCGCGTGGTGAGCAAGCCCAGCCACACCGAAGACGACGAGGTCGAGGCCGAGCCCGTGATCGACGAGGCCGAAGCCAAGAAGGACTGACGCGCCCCGCGCCTACCCACCAGAACTCCGCCGCGCCCACCGGCGGCCATACCGCACAGGAGACCCGACAGCCGTGGCACCACCTCAGGGACAGATGCGTCCCGGCCGGCAACTCGCCGTGCTCGGCCTCATCTTCGTCGTCCTCTACCTGCTGGTGTTCTTCGCCGGCGCCAATGGCAGCTTCACCGACCGGCTGGAGGTGCGGCTCGGCCTCGACCTGATCGGCGGCAGCCGGGTCACCTATACGGCGACCACGATGGACGGCCAGGACCCGAGCGCCGAGTCGTTGGAGGAGGCGCGGCAGATCATCGAGTCGCGCGCCAACGCGTACGGCGTGTCCGAGGCCGAGGTGGTGACCGAGGGCAACCGCAACATCGTCGTCTCCCTGGCGGGCGAGAGCAACGACGCGCTGGCCCAGCTCGGTCAGGCGGCTGAGCTGCGGTTCCGCAAGGTCCTGAAGGTGACCACGGACAGCGGCGCGCTCACACCGGCGGCGACGGCGACGCCCACTCCGTCGGGCAGCGCGACTCCGACCCCGGGTGCCAGTGCCTCAGCGGCCCCGTCGGCCTCGGCCAGCCCGGGCGGGCAGGGCGGTATGGCGGCCACGCCGACGCCGAGCGCCTCCGCCACTCCGGCGCCAACCACGTCGGCCGCCCCTGAGCCGGGCGGCACCGACGACATGACCCCCGAGCAGCGGCTCGCAGCCGTCCAGGCGAAGATCGGCCCGCAGTTGTGGGCGGCGGCCTCGGCGCTGCAGGCACCGGTTGACCTGAGCGCCGACCCGACGGCGCTCACCACCTACGCCAAGTTCGCGGAATTGAACGGCAACGAGGTCGCGGTGCTCCCGCCGGCGATGCAGTTCAACGTGCCGACGGTCACCTGCCAGCAGCTGGCCGACCGGCAGCCGGGCTCGATCGCCGACCCGAAGCAGCAGGCGGTGTCCTGCGAGGGCGCGCAGAAGGAGTTGCTCGACGTCGCCAAGGTGCTGGGCACCGACGTCAGCGACGCCGACGGCGTGCTCGACTCGCAGAACGGCGAGTGGGTCGTGTCGCTCGACTTCACCGGCTCCGGCCAGAAGAAGTGGACCGACCTGACCCGCGAGGCGTACACCAACGAAGGCGGCGCCTGCGAGCAGTCGGCGCTCGGCGACCAGAGCCGCTGCCGGGTGGCCGTGGTGCTCGACAACGAGGTGATCTCGTCTCCGGAGATCCAGGGCGTGCTCACCGGCGACTCGCAGATCACCGGCGACTTCAACGCGACGACGGCGAACGAGCTGGCCAGCAAGCTGCGCTACGGCGCGTTGCCGCTCACCTTCGACCAGAACGAGGTGCAGAACGTCTCCGCGACGCTCGGCACCGAGCACCTCAAGGCGGGCCTGCTCGCCGCGGGCGTCGGCATGCTGCTGGTCATCATCTACGCGTTCTTCTACTACCGGCTGCTCGGCACGGTCATCTTCCTGAGCCTCGTCCTGTCCGGCCTGCTGGTCTTCGGCGCGCTGATCGTGCTCGGCCGGCAGATCGGCTACACGCTCACGCTGTACGGCATCGCGGGCTTCATCGTCTCGTTGGGTGTGGCGGCCGACTCGTTCGTCATCTACTTCGAACGGCTCAAGGACGAAATACGCGAAGGTCGAAGTCCGCGCAGTGCCGTGCCGCGCGCCTGGATACGGGCCCGCCGCACCATCATCTCGGCCAACGCCATCTCGATCCTGGCCGCCGTGGTGCTCTACCTGGTGTCCGTCGGTGCTGTGAAGGGCTTCGCGTTCGCGCTCGGCCTCGCCACCATCCTCGACCTCGTGGTCGTCTTCCTGTTCCGGCACCCGATCATGACGATGTTCGCGCGCACCCGGGCCTTCCTGTCGCCGCGAGTCAGCGGTCTCGGGCGGGCGGTTGAGACCGGTGACACCAACCAAAGCACCCCGCGCCCGGCGCGGGTGAAGGAGGCCTGACATGAGCGGGCGCAGTGGTCTCGCTGGGCGCCTCTACCGGGGCGATGCCGGCCTCAACATAGTCGGCCGACGGACGCTTTGGTTCTCGATCGCCGCCGGCGTCGTGCTCGCGGCCATCCTCTTTTTCGTGCTGCGCGGCTTCACCCTGGGTATCGAGTTCGCCGGTGGGATGGAGTACCAGGTCCCCAAGTCGGTCGGCACGATGCAACAGGCCGAGGAGGCTGTAGCGAGCGCCCTGGGCAACGTCGACGCTGGCGACGAGCCGCTCCGGGTGGCCTCCGCCCAGGAGATCGGCGGCGGCGACGGCACGTACCTGATCCGCACCTCCGAGCTGAAGCCGGAGCAGGCCGTCCAGGTGAAGGCCGACCTTGTCGAGCAGCTCGGGATACCGGCCGGGCAGATCAGCGACAACCGGGTGAGCGGCGCATGGGGCGGCCAGGTCACCGAGCGGGCCCTGCTCGGCCTCGGCATCTTCCTGGTCCTGGTGCTGCTGTACCTGGTGTTGCGGTTCGAGTGGCGGATGGCGGTGGCGGCCGTCTCCGCGCTGGTGCTCGACCTGGTGATCACCGCCGGGGTCTACTCGGTGGTCGGATTCGAGGTCACCCCGTCGACGGTGATCGGCTTCCTGACCATTCTCGGTTTCGCCCTGTACGACGTGGTCGTGGTCTTCGACAAGATCCAGGAGAATACGCGGGGCATCACCGCGAGCGCTACGCAGACATACGGCGAAGCCGCGAACCTCGCGGTAAACCAGACGCTGATGCGTTCGATCAACACGTCGGTCGTGGCGCTGCTGCCCGTCGGTGGCCTGCTGTTCATCGGCGTCTTCCTGCTCGGGGCCGGCACCCTGCGCGACCTGGGCTTGGTGCTGTTCGTGGGTATGGGCGCCGCGTTCTTCTCGTCGATCTTCTTCGCCACGCCGCTGCTCGTCGTGCTCAAGCAGTACGAGCCGAAGTACCAGGGACACACACAGCGGGTGCTCGCCCGCCGGGCGGCCATCGCCCGGGGCGAGGTGCCCGTCAAGGGTGCCCGCTCGCCCAAGCAGGTCGCCAAGAAGGCGGCGGCCGAGCCGGGCTCCGAGGACGAGCTCGCGGCCATGGCGGGTGCCACGCCCAAGGTGGGTTCCCGCCCGACCACCGGCAAGCGGCCGTCCAGCGGCCGCGGCGGCCGGCCAGGCAGCGGCAACCGGCCCGGCCGGGGTAAGCGCCGGTGAGCGATCTGGCGAAGCTCGTCGCCAGCCACGTGGTGGATGTGCCCGACTTCCCCAAGCCGGGCATCCTCTTCAAGGACCTCACGCCGCTGTTCGCTGACGGTGCGGCCTTCCGCGAAGTGGTCGACGGCATCGTCGACCGCTACGGGCAAGACAGCTTCGACGCCGTCGCGGGCATCGAGGCGCGCGGCTTCCTGCTCGCAGCCGGCATCGCGTACGCCGCAGGCGTGGGCGCCGTGCCGGTGCGCAAGGCCGGCAAGCTGCCCCGGGAGACGTACACCGCCTCCTACGAGCTGGAGTACGGCGAGGCGGCCCTGGAGATTCACCGTGACGCCTTTCGGGCGGGGCAGCGGGTGCTGGTGGTCGACGACGTCCTGGCGACCGGCGGCACCGCAGCCACCTCACTCGACCTGGTCGAGCGGGCGGGCGGCGTTGTGACCGGCTTCACAGTGGTCCTGGAGCTGTCGTTCCTGCCCGGCCGCAAGCGACTGGCGCCGCGCGACGTACATGCCCTGTTGACCGTTTAAGCTGCTGGGACTTTTCGGGGCAGGCTCTTTGTTGGGTAGCGGAGGGTAGGGCCAGCCGGATACGGTCGGTTCAGTTCCCGGCGAGGTGTGAGGAGGCCGGTGTCCCACGACGTCGCCCATCCCCTAGGGGATGAGAGCTCGGTGCATCCAGTCGAGCCCACGCAGCCTGTCGAGCCTCCGCACCCGGTGGACGACGACAACGGCGCGGGTTTCGGCCTGGCCGGCGCACCCACCGGGCGCCGCGTGCGGGCGCGGCTGGCCCGCTTCAACGCGCCCTGGCAGACGCCACAGGTCAGCGAGGTGCTCGAGCCGCTGATCGCCACGCACCGCGCGTGCCACCCCAAGGCCGACGCACGGCTGTTGCAGACCGCCTTCGACGTGGCCGCCAAGTGGCACTCCGGGCAGTACCGCAAGTCAGGCGACCCGTACATCACGCACCCGCTCGCGGTGGCGACCATCCTGGCCAACCTGGGCATGGACACCACGACGCTGGTGGCGGCGCTGTTGCACGACACGATCGAAGACACCGAGTACACCCTCGAAGACATGCGCACCGACTTCGGTCCCGAGGTCGCGCTGCTGGTCGACGGCGTCACCAAGCTCGACAAGGTCAAGCTCGGCGACGCGGCAAAGGCCGAGACCATCCGCAAGATGGTCGTCGCGATGGCCAAAGACCCTCGGGTACTGGTCATCAAGCTCGCCGACCGGCTGCACAACATGCGCACCCTGACCTTCCTGCCGCGCCCCAAGCAGGAGCAGAAGGCCAAGGAAACGCTGGAGATCCTGGCTCCGCTGGCCCACCGCCTGGGTATGAACACGATCAAGTGGGAGCTTGAAGACCTCGCGTTCGGCACGCTGTTCCCCAAGCGGTTCGAAGAGATCAACAGGCTGATCGGCGAGCACCAGCCGCAGCGCGACACGATGCTGCGCCAGGTCACGCAGAAGGTCCAGCTCGACCTCAAGGCCGCCAAGATCAAGGCTGAGGTGACCGGCCGGCCCAAGCACCTGTACTCGATCTACCAGAAGATGATCGTGCGGGGGCGGGACTTCAACGACATCTACGACCTGATCGGCGTGCGCATCCTGGTCGACACGGTGCGCGACTGCTACGCGGCACTCGGTGTGATCCACGCGAACTGGCAGCCTGTGCCGGGCCGGTTCAAGGACTACATCGCGATGCCGAAGTTCAACATGTACCAGTCGTTGCACACGACCGTGATCGGGCCGACCGGCAAGCCGGTCGAGATGCAGATCCGCACGATCGGCATGCACCGCACGGCCGAGTTCGGCATCGCCGCGCACTGGAAGTACAAGGAGCAGAAGGGCGCGACGATCGTCGGCCCGCCGGCCCACATCGACGAGATGACGTGGCTGCGCCAGCTGCTCGACTGGCAGCGGGAGGCCAGCGACCCCAGCGAGTTCCTCGACGCGCTGCGGTTCGACCTGTCCAGCCAGGAGGTGTACGTCTTTACGCCCAAGGGCGACGTCATCCCCCTGCCCACGGGCTCCACGCCGGTCGACTTCGCCTACGCGGTGCACACCGAGGTCGGGCACAAGTGCATCGGTGCCCGGGTCAACGGCAAGCTCGTGCCGCTGGAGTCGACGCTGTCCAACGGCGACGTGATCGAGATCTTCACGTCGAAATCCGACACGGCCGGCCCTTCGCAGGACTGGCTCGGGTTCGTCAAGAGCCCGCGGGCGCGCACCAAGATCCGGCAGTACTTCAACAAGGAGCGCCGCGAAGAGGCCATCGAGGCCGGCAAGGACTCGATCGTCAAGGCGATGCGCCGGCAGGGCCTGCCGCTGCAGCGGATGCTCACCAGCGATGCGCTCATGACGATCGCCCGCGACCTGCACCTGGCCGACGTGGCATCGCTGTACGCCGCCGTCGGGGAAAACCAGGTCTCCGCCCAGTCGGTCGTGCAGCGGCTCGTGGCCGGATACGGCGGCGAAGAGGGCGCGGTCGAAGACATCGCCGAGACGGCGGTCGCCACCAAGCCGCCGCGGGCCCGGCAGACCTCCCACGACCCCGGCGTCGTGGTGCACGGCGTCACCGACGTCTGGATCAAGCTGGCCCGCTGCTGCACCCCGGTGCCGGGCGACGCGGTGTTCGGCTTCGTGACCCGCTCCGGCGGCATCAGCGTGCACCGCGACGACTGCGCCAACTCCGAAGACCTCAGGCTCCAGCCCGACCGGATCGTCGAGGTCACGTGGAAGCCCACGTCGGCGTCCACGTTCCTGGTGGCGATCCAGGTGGAGGCGCTCGACCGGCACAAGCTGCTGGCCGACGTGACCCGGGTGCTGAGCGACGAGCGGGTCAACATCCTGTCCGCGACGGTGACCACGACGCGGGACCGGGTGGCGGTGAGCCGGTTCTCGTTCGAGATGGCCGACCCGAAGCACCTGGGCCACCTGCTGGCCGCCGTCCGCAAGGTAGACGGCGTCTTCGACGCCTACCGCGTCACGAGCGGCGCCTAACCCACTCCCGCGTCGCCGCCCGCCCCGCGATGAGCGCCGCGTCCCGTCGCCCGCCACGTGTCCCCGGTAGCGGCGCGCCATCCGCCGCGCGGCCTTTCCCGCCACGCGGCCGCGTCCGCCTTTCCCGCCACGCGGCCGCGTCCGCCTTTCCCGCCACGCGGCCGCGT